>JBBQGD010000037.1:0-22600 GCA_038322655.1 Bacteroidales bacterium
TACTTGCAGCTATCTTCATATTCAATATACTTAAGTTTCTTTTTCTAATTGGATTTATACTCCAGCAAAACATCAATAAATATATTAAAGGATTTATTCTGTTCCTGATTTTTTATATCGCTTTTTTGACAGGACCGCTTGGCGTAGCAAGGTATATGATGCCATTGGTTCCCTTGTATCTGGGCTGTGGCCTCTTATTTCTTTCTCACATCTTAAAGAAAAATTCACAAAACATATGGCAGTACATTATGCATGACGTACTCATAAAACCTTCTTCAAAAACATCAGTTAAAAACAGAAAATAATATTGTGTTTCGAAAATTGTTGCTGCATTTTACATCCTGCGGATTATAGAACAAATGCTATTTCTGTTCATGATATTCTTCCTCTATATTAATATTCCAGATATTCTCTTTTGATTTCTCTCCTGAAATAATATTATTTACCGCAGTTATTGCCGTAAGCATTGAATGGTCCTGATTGTTATATTTATGCATTCCATTTCGACCGATCAGAAATAGATTCTCAAGTTTATCAGTGAATTCAGTTATTACATTAAACCGAGAATAAGTGCCAAAATATGCAGGATAGGTTTTAGGCATCCGGATTATTGTCCTGTCGAGTACTTCATTTTTATCAATAATATCAATGCTGTGTAATTCGTCTATGGCAAACCGAATAAACTCATCATCCTTTTTCTCCCACAATTCATCGCCTTCGTTGCAAAAATATTCCAGGCCAATCCAAACCTTTTCAGTATCAGCAAGCAAGTATGACGACCAATTATTATATATCTGCAACCTGCCAATTTTTACTTCACGTTCCTGAATGTAAATCCAGCTATCCGGCACTAATCCATTCGGAGTGGCAATTTTTGTTTCATTTTTAATTTTCAGCTTATTTAAAAGTAAACCTACAGTTATAAAATCACGGTATTGCAAACCGTCACTTACTTTTTTTACTTCCTGAGGCACTTTATCTCCCATTGCGATCATAAGATCTTTTACAGGCATAGTCGAAAAGAAATAATCTCCTTTTACTGCCGATTTCTGCTGAGTTCTATTATTAAAATAGCTAAGTTCGTTTACTTGATTTCCTTTGATATTTATCTCAACAACTTTAGAGTTCCTGATAATTATACCACCTTTTTCTTCAACAATACCGGCAACGGTCTCCCACATTTGGCCAGGTCCGTATTTGGGATACATGAATTGCTCAATCAAACTGGTATCGGTGTTCTTTTGTTGAATCGATTTTTCGTTTGTAAAAACTGATTTAAAAGCATGAAGTATTGCCCTTTTAACAGATAACTCTTTAATTCTTTGCGCGCCCCAATCAGCTGCAATTTCAGTACACGGAACCCCCCATACTTTTTCAGTATAATCCTTGAAGAAAGTCTTATACAGTTCTTTGCCAAATCTGCTTATAAAAAAATCTTCGAGTGAGTTTATGTTTTTAACAGGAAATAGCTGAATCCAAATATAAGTCCAGCCAATTTTTATAATCCGGACAAATCCAAGGTTTGTAATTGTTTTGGCATTGAGTGTAACCGGATAATCAAAAAATTTCCTCAGGAAGAAAATGCGCGACAACCTGTTCCTGATAAGCATTACACGATCTGTCTTTTCAGGGTCAGGGCCATCGGGAGAAAGTTTTACTAGTGTTCTTTTTTTCTGATAATAAATATCCTTTTGAACTTCAACTTCTGAATCAGAGCCCTGTAAAGGCAGGATCTCCAACCACCATTTCATTACAGTGTCGGATTTCGAAAAGAACCGATGCCCCCCGATATCCATACGATTCCCGTTGTGAACTACAGTCTTGGATATACCACCTATATCATTGGATTGCTCAATGATTATTGGCTTAATGTCTGTTCGGGTAACAAGTTCGTAAGCAGCAGTTAAGCCCGCCGGACCAGCTCCAATTATGATCGCGGTTTTTTGATTCATTTATTTTTCTTTGTAAAAATTCCCCAATGGGATAAAAATGCAATACTCCTACTTGTTATTTATTTGGAAAGAATTGTTTATAAAGTAACACTACTGAATAAACTACAGGTTAACCCCAACAAGAGATGAGTTTGTTACTGAGAAATAAAATTAACATCAGCAAAAATACAGAAATATAATTGCCCGGATAGCCGATTTTAAAATAAGCAATAAACTTGTTAAAAGCAGTAAACATTAATTCTCGAATTTTATTTATTTCTTGCATAATACTAATGTAAAAGAGTAATCCTTTTCATAATTGAATATTAAAAGAAAATATTTTTCATGATCAGGATTTTCCTTTGTCAGTTCCAGTATACAATTATCAAATATTGATGCTTTGACTAAAATCTATAGCCAGAAAACCAGTTGTTTTAAATATTATTTACATTTACCACTTTATTTTTCTGATTCTATATGAGTGCATTAAACAAAAATATAGCATAGGATCTAACGATATATTAACGAGTATAGTCGATCATTATGGAAATCAATAGAATTTTATAAATATTACATGAGAAATCATTTACACTTTTTAAATCAACATTCTAAGACAATAGGTGTAGCACTTGTAGTAATTATCATTCTTTCTGCATTAATGTTACTTTTAAGGGATGATCATGATGGAAGGGTCTTTATAAGTATTATAATTCTGATTTCCGCCTACTATTCTTATCAAAACCTGAAAAAGGATTCTATAAAACAATATTCAAAAGGAATTTTAATTGGATTGTCCATTTTACTTTTTATGACTATCATAAAATTTACGATAGGAGCAATCAACTCAAAGGAACAGTTTGATTTTATGTGTTTTTACATGCAGGGCCAACTTGGAGTACACAACATGAATTTCTATGATCCGCATAGTTTTCAAATTTTGCTTACAAAAGTGAATTACCCGCTTATCTTTGAACAACACACAACGATTGCGCACTTTGTCTTTAAGGAAGGCATTAAAAATGAAATACTTAACGTGGGGCTTTTATCTCCACCAATTACAATGCTTTTTTTTGCTCCCTTAGCATCATTTGATTATCAATCATCAAGAACCGTATTCAGTGTGTTCGTGGCTTTATTTATAATTCTCAATGCTGTATTGGCAAATTTTGTTATTCTTAAAAAAGAAAGATCCATATTTTCATTTTTATTAATCTTTATTATTATTGCTGTAATTCCCGGAACCTATAATACAATATACCTTGTTCAAACAAATTTCTTCCTGCTGTTTTTCCTCATGCTATCTTTTTATAAAGTTGATAAACCAATTTCAGGGCTCTACTTGGCACTTTCTGTAATATTTAAACCAATTTCGGGGATATTACTTTTGTATTTCATTATTAACAAAAAGTGGAAGTCTGTTACTTGGTTTTTAATCAGCAGTGTAATTCTTCTTTTAATTACCGGTTTTATATGGCGATTCGACAATCTGACAAGTTATATTTTATCTCCACCAACCCAAAGGCTCCCACATTCAATATATGTACAAGAAGTCAATCAATCATTGATTGGATTATTAAACCGAAATCTGGAAATATATGGGTTATCTAATTTTGTGATTAGCTTTATATATTTTAGTCTGAGCGGTATAATGGCAGGTCTCACTATAATTACCTCTAAAAATCTTCAAAAAGTCAATTCGCAATTTTCCTTTTTGTCTTTTATTCCGTTAATGCTTTTGATTTATCCCAGTTCATTAATACATTATATGGTATATCTGATCCCTGTTTTTTTATACTTTATATTTTTGAATAAGGGGGAGAAATATCTATGGATGTTACTCGTACCAGCTTTTATTTTTTTGAGTTCCGAAACATTTTTCAGCTATTTAATCATCTGGATTATGTTTCTCTATGCAGGTCTTTTTATGGCTAAAAATGACAAATTCCATGATAAACTTTCAGATTTGTCTCTTAAATTATTTTAAGTGAAACTTTCAAAATAACATCCCCAAATCAATGTCTGATTTAGGAAAACTATCTTTAGAAGGACCGACATCATAGAATTTCAGTAGTAGTTCAAGGAAGGTTTTGTGAGCGTGGGGCATTTCAAGCTATGCAGAAGTGGTCGCCGCTGTTATGCAAGACTAATTGTTCGATCTTTTCAAGCGAACAACTTGCGTGGCGTGGCAAAAAACCTGACGTAGAAGTACACTGAAATTTTATGAAGTCTAGATTTTTGCTCAACTTTTGATCATGTAAAAGTTGAAAAAAGAAAACTTAAACATATGTAAATTTGAGGAACTTATTTTAAATAATTACTTAAGGTGAAACCGAGTATTTATAATGTTGAATTGTTTAAATTAATCAAAGCTTACAACCCAATTATTCTAAGTGAATTGTATGTATATAATTCAACTGTTGGCTCTTGCACTTCATGTAATCCTTGCAGGAAAAGGAGCAATAAAAAATTTGGGTACCTTCCCGCGAAAACCCATTGGATTCAGAATTATTCTAATGTCCCCTTCTATCTATCAGTATGTATCTGTGACGTTGTCTTTTAATACAGCTTAGTTGGTGAATATCTTATGAGGGAACTGAAACAAAATTAAACCTTTACTGTATTTGCTAAAGTCTCATTCTTATTATCTGATTCTTAGAATTGCAATCGAAATCATAATCAATACTGCGAGTATAACTAAGCATTTGACCAAGTGATAAGTGTGCTTTGGAAGTGAAAGGAAAAACATTTAATATAGTTCTTAAAATACCAGAAAAAGTCAGATATTTTCTTTCTAAAACGCACTATAAATAATTCTGCTATCAATTACTACTTTTGCTTTTTAAGCCAACACCTAATTAGCCTGTTATGAAACGATTTCTTTACTATCTTCTCCCTGCTCCTATCCGACTAATTGCCAGGCGAATATACTTCCTTCCTGTAGATATTTACGAATATGTCACCGGGAAAAGGCCGAACGGTGTTCCTCCACGCGGAAAAATATTTATTGGTCATGGCGATTATGTAAAACAAGGAGAGAAATTTCTGGATTACTTCCGTGAACTCGGAGGGCTGCAACCCTACCACACTGTGCTCGATATTGGATGCGGAATTGGACGAATGGCTGTGCCTCTTACCCGCTTTTTAAACGAAAAAGGCTCATACGACGGTTTTGATATTGTTAAAAGCGGTATCGATTGGTGTAACAAACATATCTCAAACCAGCATCCGAATTTCAGGTTTCATTACACAAGACTTTATAACCAGCTTTACAATACCACGGATAAGGCTAATGCCAGTAATTTCAATTTCCCGTACAAGGACTCGAAATTCGATTTCGTCTTCCTGACTTCGGTATTTACGCATATGATGCCGGCTGAAGTCGAGCATTATATCAATGAAATCGGCCGTGTGATGAAACCAGGTGCAACCTGTCTTATGTCCTTTTTTATTGTAAACTGTGTATCCGAGGATCTGATGATCAAAAAGCCTACACATATGAATTTCCCTGTTAATAAAGGATTTTACAGGCTTCAGTCTACTCAAGATAATACTGCAAATGTGGCTTATGATGAAGAATGGCTTCTTGAAAAACTGGAAAATGCCGGTTTGAAAATGGATAGTATTCATTATGGGCAGTGGTGCGGACGCGACCACTTTCTGGAACACCAGGATCTGATGATTTGCAGCAAAGTTTGATCCTGGCAACCAAATCGAACTAACTTTGGATAAAATGTAAGATATTTGCATTTATACATCTTCCTTGACTTTGAAACTCTCGGTAATAATAGTCAGCTACAATGTCAGGCACTTCCTCGAACAGTGTCTGTATTCGGTGCGTGCTGCCAGTGTTGGCATTGATACTGAAATATTTGTGGTCGACAATGCTTCGGTTGATGGTTCGGTTAAAATGGTGAAAGAGAAGTTCCCCGAAGTGAAATGCATTGCAAATCAGGAGAATGCCGGTTTCGCGAAAGCAAATAATCAGGCAATCAGGCAATCAACAGGAGAATATGTACTGTTGCTGAATCCTGATACCATTGTTGAAACCGATACTTTCAACAAAATAATTGCTTTTATGGAGATCCATGCCGATGCTGGTGGACTCGGGGTAAAAATGGTTGACGGAACCGGGAAGTTTCTGCCGGAATCAAAGCGGGGATTGCCAACACCAGGCGTCGCATTTTGCAAGGTTTTCGGGCTCTCACGTTTGTTCCCAAAATCAAAGACTTTTAACAAATATCACCTGGGTTATCTTGACAAAGAAACAACACACCAGGTTGAAATACTGGCAGGCGCTTTTATGCTGATACGAAAATCAGTACTCAACGAAATTGGCCTACTTGACGAAGACTTTTTTATGTATGGTGAGGACATTGACCTTTCCTATCGCATTATTAAAGCCGGGTACCATAACTATTACTTCCCCGATGCCCGGATTATACATTACAAGGGTGAAAGCACTAAAAAAGGCAGCCTGAACTATGTTTTCGTATTTTATAATGCGATGATCATATTTGCTAGAAAGCACTATACGGCAAAAAATGCCAGGCTTTTTTCGATGCTCATCAATATGGCTATTTATTTCAGGGCATTTCTTTCCATTGTCAGCAGTGCTTTAAAGAATACGCTTCTGCCTTTGGCTGATGCCTTCCTTTTGTTTACCGGGCTGGTGACGATTGCCCGCGTTTGGGAACAACAGGTTGTCTATCCATTAGGAGGTCATTACCCAATTGAGCTTTACCTTTTTATAATCCCTTCATTTATTGCAGCCTGGATGATAAGTATATACTATTCGGGCGGATACGATAAACCGCTAAGTATATGGAAATCATATCGTGGACTTGTTATCGGGACGGTTATTATTCTTGTAGTGTATGCATTATTACCTGAACACTTCAGATTTTCGCGTTCGCTTATCCTCACAGGTACTGCCTGGGGATTGATAGTTCTTTCGCTTTCGCGGATACTGCTTCACGCACTTCGCATCGGGAATTACCGGATCAGCGCTGATAAAAATAAAAGATATGCCGTAGTTGGCCAGAATCCTGAAGTTACGCGGGTTGCGGACCTGCTTCAAAAAGCGCTTTCCTATCCCGCTTTTATCGGCATGATTAACAGTGGTGAGCAACAAAGCGATAAAAATGGTTTTCTGGGTAAGATATCCCAAATCCGGGATATTATAAATATTTATAAAATTGATGAACTTATTTTTTGCGCCAAAGATATGCCTGCCGAAAATATTATCGATCAGATGTCGGCATTGCAACATACTGAAGTTGAGTATAAAATAGCGCCTCCCGAAAGCATGTCAATTATCGGAAGTAATTCAATTGATACTGCCGGCGATCTTTATGTAATTGATATTAACTCAATCGGTAAATTTCAGAACATGCGGAGCAAGCGTGTATTTGATGTAATATTAAGCCTTGGACTGCTGGCGTCCTATCCCGTTACGGTTTTTATTACCGGCCACCCGGTAAGTTACCTCAAAAATATTTTATATGTTATTATCGGCTTGAAATCAATTACGGGCTATCATCCAATGGATCAACATGAGCATAAACTGCCCGTTATCAGGAAAGGAATTATATACCCTACTGATACTCTTGACAATCAAAACCCTGATCACCAGGTTATTGACAGGCTAAATATGCTTTATGCACGCGATTACAGGATTGGCAATGAATTCAGGCTGCTTTACAAGGGATTCAGGCATTTGGGACGAAAATAGCCGGCACTTTGAACCAAAGTGCTTTTCTGTTTGTTGAGGTAAAGAATGTTGAGTAGTGAATAAAATACAAAGTCTTGGGATTGTCAAACATACCTGCAATGCGTTAACCTGATTTTAATTTTTGAGTATTCAAATTTTGTTTAACTTTAAGTACTCCAAACTCAAGGCATTTTAATGCACTATATAAAGTAGAATTAAAGAAAATATAAATATTTACAAAAAATTACAAATCCCTGCCATGGCAAATTTTGAACTGATAATGCCAAAACTTGGCGAAAGTATAATTGAAGCAACTATTGTGCGTTGGCACAAAAAAGAAGGCGATCTGGTTGTTGAAGATGAGTCGATTGCCGACCTGGCGACTGACAAAGTGGATTCAGAAATTCCATCTCCTGTTGAAGGAACAATTACCAAACTGTTTTACAAAGAAGGTGATATTGTCCCGGTAGGAAAAGTAATTGCAATCATCAACCTGGGCGGCGAAGAATCAGCTCCCGTTGAAAAAAAGACAGCAGCACCTGCAGCAGCAGCAACAACAGCAGCACCAGTAGTAGCAGCAGCAGTAAAAGCTGAAGCTCAGCCTGAATCTTCTACTTCCGATTTTGTTGAAACAACTGTAGAAAGCGACAGGTTCTATTCGCCGCTTGTGAGGAACATTGCAAAACAGGAAAATATTCCCTTTAGCGAACTTGAAACTGTTCCCGGAACCGGAAAAGATAACCGGTTGACCAAACAGGACATCCTTGATTATATTAAGACCCGTGGAACAAAACCGGGAGCTCAGACTGCAGCCGCAGCTGAAAAACCAAAAATTCAGGCTCCTACAGTCACGTCATCAACGGGCGACGTTATCATCGAAATGGACCGCATGCGTAGGCTTATTGCCGATCATATGGTTATGTCGAAGCAGGTTTCGCCACACGTAACCTCCTTTATTGAAGTTGATGTTACCAATATTGTACGCTGGCGCGACAAAACGAAGGATGGTTTTGCAAAACGCGAAGGCCAGAAAATTACTTATACGCCTTTGTTTGTAGAAGCTGCAGCCAAAGCCCTGCGCGAATTCCCCAATGTAAACGCTTCCATCGACGGGTACAAGATCATCCAGCGTAAAGCGATCAACATAGGAATGGCAGCAGCATTGCCAGATGGAAACCTTATTGTTCCGGTTATAAAAAATGCCGATTCGAAAAACCTGCTCGGCATTGTTAAAGATGTTAACGACCTTGCCGACCGCGCCCGCAAAAATAAACTAAACCCTGATGATATTGCCGGAGGCACTTTTACCATTACAAACTTCGGAACCTTCGACAGTCTTACAGGTGTACCTGTGATCAACCAGCCACAGGTTGCCATACTTGGTATAGGAACTATCAAAAAGCGTCCATGGGTGCTTGAGACTGCCGATGGAGATGTGATTGCAATCCGCCATATCTGTATGCTTTCGCTTTCGTACGATCACAGGCTTGTGGATGGTGCTTTGGCCGGAAAGTTTATCAAACGCATTCAACAGATACTCGAAGGGTTTGATGTAAATACGGTAATCTAAATAAGAGAATAGTGAATAGTGTCTATACACCCGCAGGGTGTCTGACACTGGAAAATTAAAAGTGAAAAGTAATAGTGAATTGAAAATTAACTTTCATGAAACGCTGAAACTTGAAACCTGATACATTGAAACACTGAAACTTGAAACAAAAACCCGGTTTTATTAGCCGGGTTTTTTCATTTACACCCGAAAAATGAATAATTTAGCCAATCAAGTATTATTTTTACCTTCAATCATACATAATGCAACTTAATCTTACCAAACCACTTATTGTTTTTGACCTCGAAGCCACCGGAGTTAGCATTGGCAGCGACAGGATTGTTGAAATTGCCATGCTGAAGATTTTTCCTGACGGTCATGAAGAGTTTCGCCGGCACCTGGTCAATCCGACAATACCAATACCTGCAGTGGTTATAGCCATACACGGAATTACTGATGAAATGGTTAAGAACGAACCTACTTTTAAAGAATTAGCGGGTACCCTTAACACGTTTATCGGTAACAGCGATTTATCGGGTTTCAATTCAATTAAGTACGATATCCCTTTGCTGGTTGAAGAGTTTCTCCGGGCCGGAGTTGAATTTGAAGTCAAGAACCGCCGGTTTATAGATGTTCAAAATATTTTCCATAAAATGGAACCTCGCACACTAAAAGCTGCTTATAAGTTTTATTGCAACACAGAACTCATTAATGCACATAGCGCCGAAGCTGATACCCGGGCTACATTCGAAGTGCTGAAAGCACAACTCCAGCGCTACGAAGGCATTGAATATTCAGATAAAGAAGGAAACATCTCAACTCCGGTGGTGAATGATATGAAAGCACTCGATGAATTTTCGTACTACAACCGGAATGCCGACCTGGTTGGCCATATTATTTTTAATCCAAAAAACCAGGAAGTGTTTAACTTCGGTAAGCACAAGGGAAAAGCTGTTGAAGATGTTTTTAAATCCGAGACTTCCTACTACGACTGGATGATGAAAGGCGATTTCCCGCTTTCAACCAAACGAACAATAACAGCAATTAAGTTAAGAGGATTTAATAAAGGTTAAAAAAAATCGGATGGCGGATTTAGGATGTCGGATTTTATGGAACCCGGCACCTCGGAACCCGGAACTTTAGAACCGTAACTAAAATATCATTTTCAACTATAATCCTTCACCAATGAAAATAATCTGCATCGGCCGCAACTATGCCGAACACGCCAAAGAACTGAATAATGCAGTACCAACCGAACCGGTATATTTTATGAAACCGGATTCAGCATTATTAACACGCAACAGGCCTTTTTTCTATCCTGACTTCACAAAGGATTTGCATTACGAATGTGAAATCGTTCTGAGAATCAACAAAGTAGGGAAATGTATTAACGAGAAATTCGCTTTAAGCTATATTGATGCTATTGGTGTTGGAATTGATTTTACGGCACGCGACCTTCAGCAGAAAGCCAAGGAAAAAGGATTGCCATGGGAAAAAGCAAAGGCATTTGACTTCTCCGCCCCCATCAGCAGCTTTATTCCGGTTGCAGAATTTGATGATATGCAGCAGATTGCATTCAGCCTGAAAAAGAACGGGGAAACGGTTCAGAACGGAAATACAATGGATATGATTTTCTCCTACCCTGCAATTATAGCCTATGTATCACAGTTTATGACCCTTAAAACCGGAGATTACATTTTTACAGGTACGCCTGCCGGAGTCGGGCCGGTTGCAATTGGCGATAAACTTGAGGCATATATAGGCGAAAAGAAAATGCTGACCGTGAATGTTAAGTAACTATTACTACCATTAAACATTTTTGGAGACTGAAGATCGAAATCCGAAGGGATTAAAATATTGAATGATATTGAATAAAACGATTTTATAGAACCTGTTGAAAGCTATAAGTACGTATTAGAATTGCCTGGTAAAAAGTCCCTCAATTCCTTTAATTAAACTTAACATCATCAATTGCATCAATTTCAGCCGCAAGGTTAAGTTTTTTGACCAGTTTGCTGCGCTGGAAAGATAATTCTTCGCGCAAAGCAGCCGAATCGACCTTTACAAACAAAGTCCGGTCTTTAATATACATCTGGTTTGTGTGCCTCGAAATCAATTTCCCGACAACCTCTTCCCAGGAACTTATAATCCTTGTTTCGTTAAGTTTCGATTCCAGGTTATTATCCTTCAGGAAAGCTGAGATGGCATCTTTTAACAGTATTTCGTTTGATTTTTTCATGGTAATTCTTAAGTCATGAATATATTTAGTTGTCCTGGAAAAGCATTTATCTTGTGATTATGAACTAAATGAATTCAGATTACATTTTTTTTACTCTTTTGAAATTCGCAAACCTATAAATAAGATGACTGCGTCCTTTTGTGCCTTTTGTGGTAAATACTTTTATTGAAACACACAAGTTACAAAAGATTTTATCGCCAAAATGTATGGTTAATATTTAAAATCTACTGTCCCCCCCTGGATTTCGAAAACACGGTGGTTAATAGCAACCTTTTCAAAAGTTCTCCTTATGCGATCAGGTTCAGTATCGGTAATAAATACTTGCCCGAAACTATCATTATCAACCAGTTGAATGATTTGTTGCACACGTCCAGGATCGAGTTTGTCGAAAATATCATCGAACAGCAAGATAGGTTTAAAGCCAATCAGGTCGCGGGTAAAATCAAACTGTGCCAGTTTTAACGCAACTGCAAAAGATTTTTGTTGGCCTTGTGAGCCAAATCTTTTCACGGGATAGCCCTCAAGGTTAAAGATAAAATCATCCTTATGTATTCCGGCAGATGAATACCTAAGCGATTGATCTTTGACAAAAGCGTCGTTTACAACATCCAGGTATGATCCACCGGTAAGCTGCGAATCGTATTCAATACTCACTGCCTCTGTAGCTCCGCTGATAAATTCAAAATAATGCCTGAAAATCGGGGCAAATCCTTCAAGAAACATTTTACGCTTGTCGCTGATATTTGTTGCCGGCGCCATCATCTGCTCATCGATCAGCAACAGAAGTCCCCTGTCAGTCTGCCTGCGTTCAGCAAATTGCTTTAAAAGCCCGTTGCGCTGTTCCAGAAGGCGGTTGTAGCGGATAAGGCTGTCGAGGTAAGCTTTGTCGAACTGGGAAATCACAGCATCGATAAACTTGCGGCGTATATCGCTGCCTTCGTTGATCAGGTCGCGATCGTAAGGCGAAACCATCACACTCGGAAACTGACCGATATGATCCGAAATCCGATCGTAGTCTTTTTGATTGATACGGAACTGCTTTTTAATCCCGGCTTTCTGAATACAGCTAACCTGGTTTGGAAGTCCGCCGTTACGTTGAAAAGCTCCATGAATAGCGAAAAATGTTTCGCCATGGCGGATGTTCTGCTGATCGACAGAATTAAAGTAACTTTTTGTAAAAGAGAGGTAATAGATAGCATCCAGCAAATTGGTTTTGCCGGCTCCATTGTTGCCGACAAAGCAATTAATCTTATCCGAGAAAGCCATTTCCTGCTCTTCGTAATTTTTGAAATTTATGATTTTCAGGGTGTTAAGATGCACAAATAAGTATCTGATCTATTATGTGTAAGAGATTTGTTCCTTTACAAATTTAGTGTTTTATCTTGGCTTGAAGATAAAATTAATAATCTGATGTGGCAAAAACTTAAATGCTGATTTAACCACGGAGGCACGGAGAACACAGAGATGAAATAAAAATCAGCTTTATACCCCTTTGATAAATTCAGCAACCCGTTCAATTAACCAGACCGGAGTGGAAGTAGCACCTGTAACTCCTACAGATTTTGAATCCTCAAACCATTTAGCATCAATGTCTTCAATATTGCTGATATAAAAACTTTTCTCATTTATTGTTTTACAAACACTGAAGAGGTAAGCTCCGTTTGCACTGTTGCTTCCGCCAACAAAAATAATCACATCATGGGCGGCTGAAAAAGATCGTAATGCAGGAGCACGACCGGAAACCTGCCTGCAAACACTCTTGTTGATTACCAGATCAGTATTTCCAATTTCGAGCATATGTTTTTTAACAGCCTCTCCAATGGATTGATACCCTTCGCCATCCATGGTAGTTTGCGAAAAAAGGCGGATTGGTCTGGAGAAATCAATTTTTTCAAAATCTGTTGAACTACCGATTATTATAGCTGCATTACCAGCATTACCATTTAATCCGGCTACTTCAGCATGACCGGATTTGCCATAAATAACAATTTGTGCGGCAGATTTCAATCCCGATATAAAGCTATCATTAATCTTTTCCTGGAGTTTGGTAACAATGGGACAAGTGGCATCAAGAACGGTAATCCCAAGATCCTTCATCAGTTGAAAAGTTTCAGGTGGCTCGCCATGAGCCCTGACCATAATTTTTTGGCCTTTCAAAGCAGGTAAATCAGCATGAGTAATAACCTTAAGTCCCTTGGCTTTTAACTGGTCCATCTGCACTTTATTGTGAACCATTTCGCCGAGGCAATAAACAGGATTTCCGGCCTCCAACACAGCTTCCGCTGTTCGGATAGCCCGGTTTACGCCAAAACAAAAACCTGAACCAGGATCAATGGTTACTTTCATTGCAGTTTAAAAAAATAAGCTGCGAAATTACTAAAAAAGGGATTAGGATGTAGGGATTTACTTCTTACTCCAGTCACCGAGGTTGGTGCTGATGGAAATAAAATTAGGCGAGCCGGTCAGATGATATGCAGCCCGCGCATAACTGAACTTGAATTTGGATACCTGTAGTCCTATGCCCCATGAAAAACCTACGGAGCCGGGACGAGTAACAACTTTCATTTCCTGGCGGCGCAAATAGTTATATCCAAGCCTGATGCTCAGAAATTTGGCAGGAATAAACTCGCCTCCGATTACAATATGACGCATCACATTTTGAGCAAAAGCATCAATACCCGATTCAGTAGCTACCTGGCCCGTAAAAGCATCGACAGGCGCATTTGGATCTGTGTACCCGAGATCCCATTTTTCAAGATGCTGAAGCAGCAAAGAATACCTGAAAGGAACATGGGCAAGTTTCTTTGAAATACCTGCCTGGATTTCAAAGGGTAAAGGCTCCACTCCTGCGGATGTATATGCGGTTAACTGCCTTCCTATATTCCGGAAAACAAGGGATGCACAGAAGGATTCATTAGGAATATAGCTTCCGGCAACATCCACTGCCAGCCCGAATGAATTGTATATTTCGAGCCCTGAATAGATCATTTTGAGATTTGCGCCTATCGAAAAAACGGAATCAAGCATTCGGCCCCAACCCAGGTTCAGATTATATTCGCCTGCGCTGAATTGCCCTAAATTATCTCCATATTCGTTTATATTATCGGATTTACCATAGCTGTAAAATTGCATGGTAGCAGCAAAATTTCCAAGTTTATTCAGGTTGAAGCCATAACTGGCAAAACCGGAACTTGTTCCTGCAAAATGATCAATAAAATTTAAGGAAATAGTGTGGTTCATCTCCGGCGAAATCAGGGAAGGATTTGCCAGCGCAAGACTCAGATCGTGGTCGTGGATGGTCAGAAAATTGCTTCCCAGCGAGGCCACACGTGCGGAATTGGTGAGATTAAGGAATTTGTAAGTTGTTGTCCCTCCGGTTTGAGCATAAGCCCGTATACTGAAAATCAAACTAATAGCAACGACACTTATAGTTACGAATAGAGATTTTTTCACAAACAATGCTATTTGGAGTAAATATTTGGAATCCGGATGTTGCTAAAGTAACGGGAACAATCAGATTTTATTTTTATCGAGAAAAATTTATTTGCGGATTAAAATAAAAAGAGGCTGACATTTGCCAGCCTTTTCTTAGAGAAAACACGGGACATTCCACTATTTCAACTTCTCAAGTGAACCCGATCCTTTTATATCTGAGGAAATATCAGGAGTACCGCTATAATACACACTGCCGCTGCCTCTTATCTTGATTCCCAGGGCAGTGGTTGCCATTATTTTGCAATTACCCGATCCATTTACCTGAATTGCTACATTCCCTGTCGGGAAATTTTCGGCTTTCACATCACCTGAACCATTGACTTCGATTTTATGACGTTGAGCAGCACCTTTCAGAATAATATTTCCTGATCCGTTTATCTTACTCATTACATTCGTGGCATTTACATCAATATTAATATCACCTGAGCCATTTATACCAAGGTCGAGGTCTGAAGCAAGCAGGTTATGTTCCGAAATAATGCTTCCCGATCCGTTAATCTGAAGATCTGACACGTTTCTCACAGGAATGGTAATTGTAACAGGCTTATTCGAAGAAAAACAAGGTTCGGACGAGATTCGTAAGGATGTGCCTTTCTGCTCAAGTATGATGGCTTCGATAATATTGCTTTCGCCTTCAATTTTGATGGTGCCTGTTGAATCGTCAACCAGCTTTACATCGGCGCTGACCGAAAGATTTATGGCTGTTATTTCGCTGAATTTAGCCGTGCGTGTAGCCATTTTTCCGTTGCCTTCCATACAATCATTACAGGATGAAAGAACCAGGGAGAGCATTAATACGAAAATTGCTGATAAAAAAGAGATTCTTTTTGACATATGAATAGATTTTAAAATGTGACGTTTTGAATTATTCTATACAAAGTTAGGATAAAAACATATCGCGAATAGCCAGCTGCGAATAATTTCAGAGAAATATATAATTCATCGACATTTTTAGAGAAGATATGTGGAATCTCTGATCCCATGATTAATTTTAAGTTCATAGTCCAGTAAATGTGAAAAAGCATCTTGCTGATTTAATGAATTGCTCTGTCAAAATTTTTCAGTTAAAAAGGGAACTTTGCTTATACAAGTTGATAGTATCATAAAATCGATAACCAGACATTAAGCACAGTAAAATAGTCAGCAGTATTAACAAAAAAGTATAGATTTGTAAATGAAATCCCCTTTACGATAAAATGCCCCATAAAAAACGTTTACCAAAGAAAAATCCAGGCTATTGGTTTAAAAAATGGCTTCGTAAAGCACGTATAGTTCTGAACATCCAAAACAGCAGGTTTCAGAAACCTCCACATGATATCGTTTTTCTGACTACAGAAGAAGTAAAGGCTTCCCTTGCAAAGGTTTCAGTGAATGAATCCGCCGGCAATTTCATTGATTCTTCATCCCGTCCTGACCCGGGCATTCTGCCACAAAAAAACCGGTTGTCACGACGAAACCGGAAACCAAAAAGTTTTAAAATTAAGCTAAAACTGTTTTTCCACCGGATTTCTTTCAATATTTTCAAACAGAAACATTCCAGGTCATCTCATCATAGTCATAACAGGAATATTTCATCTGATGAAACCCCGATCGCAGAAACTGAATTTCAAAAATTAAGCGAGCTTCAAATATTAAAAGAAAACCAGGCGCTACAGGAATTACCACAAAGCGTTAGCCACAGGCATCATCACCACAGGAAACACAGGCAAAGAAGCTGGTTTCAAAAGATGATAAGTTATGTGAAACGGAATTTGTCTTTTTTCAGAAAAAAGATAGACTTAACACAGCCATTGACCAAAGAGACCAACAAAGATAATATGACTAAAAAATTGGTCACAGTTCCGTGGACGAATTACATCAAACCTACCCTTACATCAACGGCAATGTTTATAGTTGCATACCAGCTATCATGGTTTTTTTACCAGTTGGCAGTTATGACAATGGCGTCGTTTTTTAATATTGATTCCGTACTGTTTTATTATGAAGTTATGTTTCCCGAAGGCAGCGACTCACAGAAATGGACACCTGAAATTATTATCATAATTACTCTTGCCGGTCCGTTTTTAGCACTGATCGGTTGGATTGTGATACGCTATATTTTGCGCCTGAAAGACCGTTATGGAGCACATCTCCGCATGTTCCTTGTTTGGATGTACCTGATATCTATGATGTTATTTTTCGGTGCTTTTGTGGGAGGTGCTATCACACTCGAAGGTTTCGGGTATGTGATCGACTGGTTATTTATGAGTATTGCTCTGCGGCTTATTCTCTCCGTGCTTTTTATCAGTATGATAATCGCGATTAGTTGGAAAATAGTAAGACTTATGCCCGAGACCTCCCAAAACCACTCTTGGAAAAACAACAGGTACAAGTATATTCTGAGCAGGCTAATCATACCCTGGATCCTGGGAGCAAGTATTATGACATTGCTTAAAATCACTAAAAACACGGTGCAACATTTAAATATTTCCGATTATGATCTTATAAACCTTGCCACATTGGTATTTGCGGTAGTACCTCCCTTGTTTAACTCCCGATCCCATCCACAACTAATCAGGCGACACAGAGTAAATCAGCGGTTAAAAGCTGAATTGCCGGTTATATGGATAGCAGGAGCCATTATAATTGTCCTACTTTTCCGGTTTGTGCTAAGCTATGGTGTTTATTTCAGGCTTGTTATGAGGCTGAATCTTACTTTTTACAACTAAACCGCCTGCGCTCACTTCTCAACTTCAGAACTCGTGACCTGGTTATTAAGGATCAAGTAATTATGGAAATTTATAAGTAAACTGAAAACGCGGAATTTTCGGATGAAAAAATTAACATGCATGTTTGCGAATTCATATTTTTAGATGCAGAAAAATAATTCTTCATTTTCGTGTACAATTATGGATTTTATGGATAAAACCAGGAAATATTTCGATGCTCTGCACCTTTGTATTCATTTAATATTCAATTCTATAAATATTTCACCGCACTGAGGTTTTTCACTGAAAGTAGTTGTGAAAATCAGGTGCAGCACATCGGAATATTTATAGCAGAGTAATGCAGTATTCACCAATAGGTGCAGCGCACCGAAATAGGGATTGCGATTTATGGATGACAGATAAAAAATGTTATTCTTTTTTTGAGATGCCAGGAGTTCTGAACTTTATCATAAAAAAACATCTGGTTAGTTAAAAAAGCACAGCTGCCCTCTTAGCCGGATAACTGTGCCTTTAAAATAACCTGTAATAAGATTACTGTCTATTCAACCTCATGGGCTGATCGCCCGTCATGCACTTTTCTTGCGCCATACGCAACTGCCAGGGTGATAAGGATGAGTGTACCACTTCCTATGGGCGCGCCTGCAGCAGCACCTATCCGGTCGCCTGAAACTGCAGTACCTCCATCCTGTTGCCCTGTATGGGGCTGTGCCTTAAGATTTATGGTAAAGGGAAACACCAGGAACGCTGTCAGGAGAATGTATAGAATTGCCTTTTTCATGTTTGTATGTTTTTAAGTTTTATGATTCCGGGCTTCCGGATTTATTTTACTACTACCATTTTCTGAGTTAAACTGGTTTTACCGGTTACTACCTTCACCAGATAAACACCGGTAGAAGCAGTATTCAGTGTAGTCTCGCCTTTGTTTAAGGTTGAAGTTGCAAGCAACCGGCCCGAAACTGAATACAGGAAAACGGTGCCTGAAGCCGGACCATCGTGTGTAATACGGATCATACCGTTAGCGGCAATCATATTTATACCTGACCTGTTTTGTTTATCCAAACCGGTTACCGAAGCAAAACTTAACACAAACCTGTTCTCGGCATCGCCGGGTGCAGCTGTAAATGTATAAACCGGGTTTAGTCGAAGATCCTGTGAAGTTCCCAGTTTCAGGTCATCGAGACGTACCGGGATAGAAGCATCAAAGCTGTCCATTCCCGAAGCATTGATGGTGTATGTGGTTGCAATGCCAACTTTCAGACCTAATGAAACATTCGGGTTCGAAGTATAATCAGGTAAAGTATTAACGGCAACTTTTTCGCCCGGGATTATGGAGTACAGTTGAGGAGCGGCATCTAAACCTGCCCTTTTATAAGCATCAAATGCCTGGTCGAAGTTTGCTGTTGCTTCCGGGTTAAACCGAACATACGTTTTATCGGAATAATTGTTTCCTTCGATTGAAAGTGAAAGCATATGCGAATCACCGTTACTGCTTTTGTAGAATGTACCTCCATGTACTTTAGCTGCATTGGCAAGTGTAAGATTATTTGATGCACCGGTTGTCCTTACAAAAAATCCCTGAAGTGAAGCAATTGTTCCGGGAACGTCGTTGGAGCCAATTGAAGGAGTTATAAAATTTCCGCCGTTCCAGATATAAGCAAAAACGTTCATGTTAGTTGGAAAACTGCATAATGCAGGATCGATTCCGCAAGGATAAGGATTACCAACCAGGTGCCAGCCTGCGCCATAATCAGCGCTGGCAGACGAAGTTGTGTAACTGAGATTAGCAAAGCTTACCGGGCTGCTTTTCAGTGTTCCGGCGAAAACCAGGTCGCGGCTTCCGGCAAGGTAATTAATGGAATATCCCTGGTCCGAAGTAACATATGCATCCGTAACAAGCCTAACCCAGGCACCTGAAAGTTCATCGTACCTATCAAGATATGCGCCATTAAAAGCGGAGGATGATGTTGCCTGCACTGACTCATTAACCGGGGATATAAACAAGTGCCATTTATCATCGGAGGCATCGGTAATAACACGGTTAACTGTGGCAGCAACACCGGATGTATTAGTGAGGAGTGATCCACCTGACTCAACTACCAACCCACCATTGCCTTTTGAATTAGTGAGCGTGCCGCTAACAGAAAGCTGCCCTGCCGGACTTATAATAATGCTACCGGAACTGATTGTTAGTGCACCGGCCAAAGTACGGGCAAGTCCAAAGGTTACCCCTGAAGCATTATCAATTACGAGGTCTTTGGGACCATTTGTTGAAGGAAACTCAGTAACTGCAACTATTTGTGCTGCTGATCCCGAATATTTGAGTGCTGCATTGGTTCCATATGTCAGAGTATATGCTCCCGGATCAAGACTAACAGTCTCATCACCAGCCATTGTTAAAGTTCCGTTTACCGTTGTATTAACACCTAAAGTTTTTGCACTTGTACCGCTTAGTGTTAAATTAGTGTAAGTGTTTGGATCTGACCCTGAAGAGTTAGCTCCTTTTGTTGCAAGAGTTTGAGTACCGGCTCCACTGTATTTAACGGTGCCGTTTAGAACAAAAGAACTTGCACCAATTGTTGGACTGCTTGTTCCTGAAAAATCCAAAATAGCACCGGATTCAACAGTAAGAGTTCCGAAATTTGAAGTAGCACTTGCCGTACCGATACGTTTAAGGTTAACAGAAGTTCCTGAAAATTGCAAAACAGCTCCATTTTTTACCGTTAAAGTACCTACTCCTGCTGAATTACCATCAGGACGGAAATCTGCAGATGATGAAGTTACTGTACCGGAAGAAACAGTAATATTGGTTGCTTTAAATCCGGTTTGAATAGCAAATGTATTTCCTGAGGTTGGGGCAAATTCTGCATCCCATGCCTGAGGATTATTACCCCATTCTCCTGAAGTCATAATGGTTCTGGTTGTTCCAACAAACTTCATTTTACCTGATCCTGCTGTTGAAGTTATACAACCTGAACCAATTGTAATGGTAGGCGTTACAGGAAAAATATTTGCAGGGGAAAGATAAGCCACTAATTTCCCATTTAGCTCAAGAATAAATGTTCCTATCGCTATTCTGACACCAGACGCATTATTTAGATACAAATTATTACAAGCTTCATTTTGCGTCAGAGTAACTGTGTGTCCAGCTTGAATATAAACATTTTTGTCAGATGATGGGGTAGTGACAGCATCAGCCCATGCAATTTCATCAGCGGTTGATTCCCAGGTAGCTGCCACATTCCAGTCACCGCTTGACTTCGACCTGAAGGCCGTTGCTGCAGGAGGAGTATCATTTGTTATAGCATTATCCTGCGGAGCAGTACCGTCCGTTTTATAATCAATAGCTGTTCCGCTGTTGGTATAGGACCATATTTTAAAATAATAAGAGGTGCTTGGCGTAAGACTGCTTACAGTAAAAGTTTGTAATCCCTGTGCAACATTCTGAATTCCTGTTGCATTAACCTGCGCAACGCCATCAACAGGATCGGTAAAAGTTCCGCTTGTATTGTATAAAATAAGGTAACCATCGGGTGTAACAGAGCCGGTTGCATCTGACCAGGTAAGCGGAATTGAAGCAGATGTTGGTGTTCCGGCAGCAAAAGCAGTTGCATAGTTGGTCGGCTCAGCTTTTAATGTTGTAAAACTAGCCTCATCCGAAAGAGTAGTTCCTACTCCGTTTGTTGCATACGCTGCATAATGGATAAGTGTGCCTGAAGGAAGTGAAGTGCGGCTGTGTGTGAATGCAGCTAGTGCAGTTCCACCTTCGGCTAATTTATTATCAGTTTCAAAAACTGGGGTAGTGGTACTCCATACCGTTCCGCGCTCCGTAATGGCACTGCCACCGTCGGAACTAATGGTTCCGCCAAGCAAGGCTGATGTTGCAGTTATAGAAGCAGCTGTTGCTGATACTACAATGGGTTTCACAGCGCTGGCTGATGTGGCCTGACTATTTGGGTTATTAGTTCCTGTAGCTGCACAGTATTTAGTGCCGGTGCCGGTTCCGTTGTATCCATATACTTTGTACCAATACGTTGTGCCGGGTAATAAGTTGGTAACAGTTACAGAACTTAAATCGCCGTTGTAAACCACCTGTTCACCGCTACCAGTATAAGCAGCTGTGGCTGTTGGGTCTGTTCCATCTGCAGGGGCGGTAAAGCTATTTGTTGTATTTACAATAACTATCCTTTTAGCACCATCACCATTGATCCAGTTTACATCCATCTGAGCTTGGCCTATATTATCGAAGGTAATATTTAAGGCTTGGGTAGTGGGGGCAACAATTGCAGAAGGGAATACACTTGCCCAGGTTGAACCAAGTCGGATGCCATCAATCTCCATACTTTGAGTAGCTGAATACTGCCTCAAACAAACGCGGTCAATACTTGCTTGTCCGGAACCAGAGGTGGTTAATTCAGGTGTACCGACACTTGCTTCATCAGCCGGTATTCCTGCCGATTTAACCCAGAAACTAACATTTCCGGCTGTAGATACATCGTATTTGATAATAATGAGGTACGTGGTTGAAGGATCAAAATCAGTAGGAGTGGCTGCATAAACAGCTGTGCTGGTATTGGAAATTCCAAAATTTATTTTTCCAGCAGTAGCGGAAGGTTTTACATAGAGCCGGGCTGCAAAGCTAGTCGTGCTGCTACCAAGATGAATAAAATAACCTGCTGTTCCAGTAGTAACTTTGACTAAAAATGCAAAGTACAAGGTTCCTGATGTAACTGCAGTGAATGTTTTGGAATCATCTTCCCCAGTATTATCGACCAAAGCAGCATTGCCTTCTATAACTCCGGTTATCCCGGTAACACCTGAATAACCAGAATACGTCAATCCATTTGATGCACCTACGGTAATAGCCTGTGTTCCACCACCACTATGTGCTACCCAGCCATTATCAGTGAGTAATGAGTTATCTAAATAATTAAAATCATCGGATGTAACTAATTGTCCCCACCCCATTCC
>JBBQGD010000038.1:0-22365 GCA_038322655.1 Bacteroidales bacterium
GCCTTCCAATCCTTTGTTGATTCAAAAGATATTTACAACAAACAAATAGCATCCAAATTCCGTAAGTACATTTTAACTGAAGGCGGAAGTGATGAAGGTATGGTTCAGTACCTGAAATTCAGGGGCCAGGAGCCGTCAAGACAACCTCTGCTTAATAAACGTGGATTGAATTAGTTTGAAAAAATTGAAAATATAGGGGAGAAACTATCTGAATACAGCTTTTCATTCTTTTAATAGAAAGATCAGGGAAATTCAACTACCGGTATCGCCCTGATGACAAACTACTATATTAGATTGAAAAGGAATACGAATATGTAGTATTTCTTTCCTTCCAATCACAATCTGCACATCTTTCCCTGGTAAAAATCATTATTTTTTACCAGGGAAAGATATTTTTTTGATCAGGTTTTTCCATTTATAGAGATTTATTTAACGAAATAAATCATAAATCAACCAAACATCTGTTTATTTACCAGCTAAATATTGATATATGTCAGTTAATAGAATTATTTCAATATTTAAGTAAAAAAAAGTTGTCAGAATGTTTTTTACTTATAAAAAATATACAACTTTGCAACCTCATTCAGAGATAAATTATGAGTTACCTGAGTTCCGCCAAATCTGTGCTTCGCAAAACTATCCTTATCGGATGGGCAGTGGCAGTAGTATGGATTTACCTCGGTAACCTCGTTAATTTCCATATGAACCATATCTGGGGAAAACAATTAATCCCTGTTGAATGGTCTACCACACATGGAAAAGAAAAGAAATCCAGCCAGCTTGTAAAAAATGATAGGAACTCCAATACTTTTCACTTAGAATTTCATCACGATTTTACATCACCTGTCGAACAAGTTTCGAATATTCCTTATTTTGAGATAGTTTCATCAAATCTCAATTCAATTGATTCCCCGGCGCTCAGCCAGGGATCCCGGGCCATATCTCTCAGAGGCCCTCCTTCAGCTTAATTTTATAACCGATATTGTTAGTACACAAATTCAGTTTTGTGTATGAAACGTATGTATCGCATCGCTTTTCAGGGTTTTGACCCAGGCGAAAAGGCTGATATTCATTAGAATAAATTCAAACTAAAATTTATATTTATGAAAACCAAACTTTACACTTTTGTTGCAATTATTGCAATCACTTTTGCCGGTATAGTGCCTGCTATGGGCCAGACAGGCCTCGTAAATGATACTATATATATGGGCGCTGGTTACGCCAATGAGATTTATTACAGCATGTCGGCCGGCAGCAAAGGCGCTGTTGCCCGCGACCAATGGGATATTGCATTTCGTACTAATAGGATGAGTGCAGATATAATTACAAATGATGGCTCCGCCGTTGAGTTGTATACGTATCCTAAAGCTGATACCAGCGGATGGGCTACTGTTGACATCACGGGAATGGATACCTGGACAAAGATGTACAATTCGCCTACGGATTGGGAAACCGGTGCTTTTTGTATAAATCAGAAAGGGCATCCTGATTATGGATGGGGCATATACAACGCCGTAACTCATAATGTAATGAGTGATTCGTTGTTTATCATTAAGCTGCGTGATGGAAGCCTTCGTAAACTCTGGATCAAAGAAAAATTCTCCGGCGACAACATTTTTGAATTCCGTTTTGCAAACATTAACGGAACAGGTGATCAAACAGTTACACTTGATTGCAGTCCTTATACGAGCAAAAATTTCTTAGGCTACGATATTGCTTTAAACAAGTTGGTTGATTTTGAACCTGTTGCTGCCACGCAATGGGATATCCTCTTTACAAAGTATAAAGGTCTTTCGGGTATTACCCCTTATACTCTAACTGGTGTGCTTAGCAACTATAATGTTAAAGCAAGTATGTTCTCTAATGTGACACCTGATTTTATAGGATGGGGCAATGCTCCATTGTCTCCGGACCGCTCACTGATAGGAGCCGGATGGAAAACCTATAATTCCAGTGCAAATAAATATGAAATGGTAGCGTCCCTGGCTTATTTCGTTCAGGATGAGGGAGGAAATATAAGCAAACTCGTTTTTAAGGATTTTGATATCCCCACTGGCCGCATTGTTCTGCAAAAAGGGATAATATCATATACTGGTGTTGCTGATAATCAAAAATCAGGTTTCAATGCTGCAATTTATCCAAATCCGGTAAATGACGTTATGAATCTTGTACTCAATCCCGGTAAATCAAGGATAGTTAAGGTTTCGGTGCTGGATATGGCAGGTCATACAGTTTTGAATCAGAAATTTGAAATTCAGGCAGAAGATTTGTCCACATTAAAAATTCCTGTTTCCGGACTTCCTTCAGGAATGTATATGGTAAGGATTCAGGCCGGAACGAATGTTATAGCACGTAAAATGATAGTGAAATAATTAATGAAGATAGTTTTGTTTACCATGATTAACAGGGTTTGATGGACCAACTGCTGACCGGTTTGAAAAATTCCGGTTAGCGGTTCCCATCAAAAAAAAGTCCTGGTTACAACAGATCTCCTCATTTCAAGAAATGTAAATACTTAATGTTGGTTGTTTTGTTTAATAGATTAGTAGGGCTAATGGCGATGCTGCCGGCCTGAAGAAGTTTCTTCGGACTGCAGCCTGCCACGTTAAAGTATCAAACAACTTAAGTGTTTACAAATTTATAATATGGTTAAGAAAGTAATGTTGAAAATTTTGTTTATCAGGTTATCAGGGTTGATGGTTTTACTGTTGATCGGGGGTCAAATCTTCGGTCAGCAGGCTGCCATCATTATACTTGATGCGAAAACCAAAGAACCTGTTCCTTATGCAACTATCAGTTTTGAGGGGCTTAAATCTTCAGTGCCAAAGTATGCTGTGACGGATATTGCAGGTAAAGTTTCCAATAATGTAAAAGAGACAAGTATAGTAACTGTATCCTTTGTTGGTTACAGTACCCTCACAGATACCATAAAACACGGTGAAACAAAAACACTGATGTTGGTCCCTGCAGTATTAAATATGGATGAAGTTGTAATTACGGCACAGTATCTTCCTGAAAGAGCTGATAAATCAATATACAAAATCAACGTTATAAACAGTCGCCAGATTGAACTCAAATCAGCAACTAATCTTACTGACCTGCTGAGTTCCGAAAGTAACATGCGGGTTTCGCAGGGCGGGGTTTTAGGCACGAGCCTAAGTCTGCAAGGCTTGACTGGCGAAAATGTTAAGTTTTTGATCGACGGGGTTCCAGTTGTAGGTCGCTTAAACGGGAACATTGATCTTACTCAGTTAAATCTTTATAACGTTGACCATATCGAAATTATAGAAGGCCCCATGTCCGTAATATACGGAAGCAATGCCATTGCCGGGGTAGTAAATGTTATTACAAAAGAAAACAAAAACACATTCCTAACAGCGTATGCCAATGCATATTATGAATCTGTAGGGGTATATAATTTTAATGGTGGTGGCTCATTTCACAAGAAAAAGAGTAGTTTTTCACTGGACCTGGCACGAAATTTCTTTGATGGCTATTCGGTAGTTGATACCGCGAGGTCGTTGCAATGGAATCCTCGGCTGCAATATAATCTTGATTCATATTACCTGTACACGGGAGGCAAAACCAGGGTAAAGGCATCCTTTCAGTATTTCGACGAAATGATACAGGACAATGGGAATTTGATAGCCCCTTATCATGAAACCGCTATCGACAACTATTATCATACAATCCGCCAGACTTCAAAAATAGAAACCTCTTACGTAATTTCTGACAAACGACAGATCAGCATGGTTGGTGCTTTTTCAACCTATAACCGAAAACGTAACGTTTATTATAATGATTTTACCACCATGGAAAAACAAAATGCAGGTGGCGATACCACAATAGTAGGAAGCTACTTATTACGAGCCTGGTACAACCGTAATTATCCGGAACAAAAAATAAATTACCAGGTTGGATTTGATGGTAATCTCGAAATTAGTCAGGGGGAACGTATTGAAAACAGGTTACAACAAATTGGCGATTACGCGGGGTTTTTAAGTTTGAAATACGATCCCACGGCAAAAATTACCATACAACCCGGTGCAAGATTTACATATAATACCAAGTACAATGCCCCGGTTGTTTATTCACTAAATGTAAAATATGGAGCTACCGCTAATTCAGCAATCAGGGCAACCTATGCCAGAGGATTCAGGGCACCATCTATTAAAGAACTTTACCTCAATTTTGTCGATATCAACCACAACCTGCATGGTAATCCTGACCTGAAAGCCGAAAACTCACATAATTTTAATTTGAATTTGAGTTATAACAGGGAAGCTGCAAAATTATATTTGAACACGGAATTAGGCTTGTTTTACAATTACGTGAATGATATGATATGGTTGTTCCAGGTTGGAAATGAGCTAACAACCTATTCATACGGGAATGTTTCCAAATTTATTTCCCAGGGTATTCAGTTCAATACAACTGTCAGTTTTTACCCAAAGCTGACCGTGCGTGCCGGAGTTTCCTACGTGGGACGTGAATTCCCGGAAAATATGCCGGTTGGAGTTGACCCTGAATTCCAGTACAGTACTGATTTTAATACTATGGCTACCTATAGTTTTGTAAAGTACAATGCTTCGCTTACTGCCAATTATAAATATACCGGCCGTTTTCCACTTTTAACACCCGATGGCTTTTTCAATAATGAATACATTAATGGTTATTCAAACCTGGATATCAGCCTTATGAAAAGCTTTAAACAAAACATGTTTTCGGTTACGGTGGGCGGTAAAAACCTGCTTAACGTGACTAATGTGACCTCCTCGGTTGTTAACAGCAACAGCGGCCCGTCCGGCGGAAATAGCGATGGAACCACGAGTGTTGCCTGGGGACGTACAGCTTTTTTGAAACTTACCTATAACTTTAAAAAACTCTGATGTTGAGACTATTCCTAAGCCTGACGCTTATATTTACTGCATTGCTGATGTCTTCCTGTTTTAAAGAGGATCAGCCGATTACCCCACATACACCGGGTAATTTTATTACTGACACCGTTCCAATGACCGATTCATATAAATACCAGGTGTATTATAACCTTTACGACAGCGCGGTTGAAAGTTCAGTTGACAGAACTGTTTGGGATCTGGGTTTCGAAAGCTCATCTTCCGGCTGGCGTGTAATACTGAACACCAGTTGTTTTATGAAAACAGCTTACATGGCCGGACAGACTTTTGGAACTTCGGTTGATACAACAGGTGCCACCTGGTTGTTTAATCCTTCCGATGGTAGTGCTGATTCCGTTGCAGTTGGCCAGTGGTTTAATGTAAATGGGAATGATACCTTAGGAAACAACAGGTTAATACTGATTGACCGTGGCGTGAATGTAATTGGCAATCCACGGGGATTCAGCCAGCTGGTAATGGATAGCCTGGTTAACGGAACGTATTATTTCCGTTTGGCATTAATGAACGGAACGAACCCGCAATCATACTCCGTAAGCAAACACAGTAATGTAAATCATGAGTTATTTTCAATTTCAAATCCTGCGACAGTAATTTCTGAACCTGCTAATAATTCCTGGGATCTGCTATTCACCCAATATACTACACTGTTATTTACTGATGTGGGAGATCCATATCCGTATCTTGTGACCGGAGTTGTACTGAATCCCAAGTTAACTTTTGTTGCTCTGGATTCGATTACTTCATTCCAGGATATAAACTTTGAAACGGCACAAACATTGGATTTCACCAGGCAAGCCGATAAAATAGGTTACGATTGGAAGAAATATGATTTTGACGCAGGCACCTACACCGTAAATTCTGACCTAAGCTATATAATACGCGACAACAAAGGATTTTTTTATAAACTTCGGTTTATAGGGTTTTATAAGTTCCTGAACAACAGATTGCAGAAAGGTTACCCTTCGTTTGAATATCAAAAGTTATAGCATTGAATAAATGAGATTGCAATTTTTAACCTTGCTTTTTAATTGCAAAGGCGGGTTATTTGAGATTAATTGTAAATGAATTATCTTCTATACAAATAATCACCCAGACGGGAAATTTCTTATTAATATGACTGGTCAGACGAACAATTGAGAAAATTTAGATAAGTTTGCCCTTTTTAATTTCAAAAATCTTTAAAATGAAAAGAATACTTAGCACAATACTTCTGATCGCAGTTTTATTTTCATCAGAAGCAATATTTGCACAGTTTAGCCCTGAAATAACTACTGCCGATTTACAAAAAGAAATAGGTTTTCTTGCTTCCGACTCGTTGAAAGGTCGTAAGCCAGGTACTCCCGAAGATGTTGTAGCTGCTTCATACATCCGCGATTGTTTCAAAAAGGCAGGTCTTAAGCTGATGTACGACAAAGGATTTCAGAAATTCGAAATAGTTGCAGATGTTAAAGCCGGAAATAATAATTCAATTTCATTTGATGGATTTGCGGCAAAACAAGGAGAAGATTTTACACCACTTTCATTCTCGTCGTCAGCAACTCAAACTGCTAAGGTTGTTTTTGCAGGATATGGATTTGATCTGGATCTCGATTCGCTCAAATGGAACGACTACAAAAGTATTGATGCTAAAGGCAAATGGGCTATTATTCTCCGTGGTGATCCGGAACCGGATAAGTCTAATAGCTTCTTTCTGCCGTATGAGCAGGAACGAAGCAAAGTTTTAACAGCCAAGGATAAAGGCGCAATTGGTATAATGCTGGTATCCCCATCTGATTTTGAAAAAAAAGATGTGATTATGCATATGCAATACGATAAATCTCCATCGGATGCCGGAATTCCTGTGTTCAGCATCACAAGGGCTTTGGCCGACAAACTGCTTGCTTCTATGAATTACACAATTTCTTCGCTTGAAGCAGAGATGAAGGAGAATCATAAGTCTGTGTCATTATATCTCGAGCCAGTTGTATCTGCCACTGCAGATGTAGTAAAAACAAGGGTGACTGCACAAAATGTTGTAGGATTAATTGAAGGTAATGATCCTGTGCTCAAAAACGAATATGTTATCGTAGGTGCTCATTTCGACCACCTTGGTATGGGTGGTGAAGGCAGCGGCTCACGTACTCCTGACGTGATTGCTATTCATAATGGTGCTGATGATAATGCTTCAGGAACTGCAGGTGTGATTGAACTGGCACAAAAACTATCAGCCAATCGTGCGAAATTGAAACGAAGTTTTGTTTTTGTAGCATTTACAGGTGAAGTGATGGGATTATTGGGATCGAAGGAGTTTGTTAATAAACCTCCGGTTGACCTGAAAAAAGTTAATGCAATGATCAATATGGATATGATTGGCAGGCTAAATCCCGAAACCAATACTATCAGCGTGGGTGGAACAGGAACTTCTGCCGAATCGGATTCTATACTCAAAACACTTGAAACTGCCCGCCCTTATAAAGTTACACATTCTACGGATGGCTACGGACCTTCGGACCATGCATCATTTTACAGCGATAATATCCCTGTCTTTTACTTTACAACAGGTGCTCACGAGGATTACCATACACCAACTGACGATGCCGATAAAATTGATTATAAAGGTGAAGCTGCTGTTTTGGATATGGTTTACGACCTTGCAATCAATATTTCAGGCGGTAAAAGGTTGTCGTTTCGTGAAGCCGGGTCAAAACAAGGTACCCGTTATAGCAGAAATCTGAAGGTAACACTTGGTATTGTACCTGATATGGTTTCCAATGACAATAACGGACTTCGCGTGGATGGTGTACGCAAAGGCGGCCCGGCTGATGGTGCCGGAATTCTGAAAGGCGACCGGATTGTTTCAATTGAAGGACAACCTGTTACAAATATTTACGATTATATGGCCAGGCTCGGTAAACTAAAGCCAGGGCAGGTGGCAAGTGTTGAAATTGTAAGGGAAGGGAAAAAACAGATTTTGATCGTACAGTTCTGATAACGGAACTGAATAAAAAGGGTAACCGGTCATTATAAACGGTGAAAACGTTTTTCCATACCTTTGCCGCTTATGATGCAGTTTTTCACTCAGGATATCCTGATAAAGTTCATGAAATTTGGTGCAGTCGGTGCTACCGGGGTGGTTGTCGACTTCAGTTTTACATGGCTTAGTAAGGAAAAAGCACGGATTCAAAAGTATTTATCGAATGCAATTGGTTTTACTTTTGCAGCTAGCAGCAATTATTTCTTAAATCGATGGTGGACATTTCATAGCAATAACCCCGAGTTAGCCATTGAATATTCGAGGTTCCTTTTTTTCTCAGTCATTGGTCTGGGAATGAATACGATGGTGATTTGGTTCCTGGTAAGCAAACGCAGTCAGAATTTTTATTTCTCCAAGCTTTTTGCTATCGGAATTGTGACCGTGTGGAATTTCTTTGTTAACCTGATGTTTACTTTTGTGTAATTATTGAAAACACGCGATTTTTGTTGTGATTATTCGGTTTTAAGAATATCTCTGGTACTTTAGGACATTACCATCTCTTTAATTTTAAAGAATTATGGAATTAAAACGCGATTTATTAAAAATTGAGAAAAAATCAATTTTTAGAATTATTCTGGGATTGCTTTTTATTGTAATTTCAATTATTTGGATTGCTGACAAGGGAATTAACAAGCAAGCGATCAGGCCATTTGATTGGGCGTTTTTCGGGGTATTTTTATTAAACGGTATTGTTCATTCAATTGAAGGATTTGGATTTTCATTCGCAAGGCTTTTTGGAAGAGCTTTCATTAAGATAGATCAGGAAAAAATAGTGATAAAAACAGGAATTTTTGCCAAAGAGCAAAGCGTTGCCTGGCAGGATATTAAATCAATTTCTAACAAACCTGTCAGGTTTCAAATCACCAGGAATGATGGCACATTACTGACTTTAAATTTATCCAGGTTAGACTATCTGTTGCTAAAAGAAATTAAATCTACTATTGAAAATATTGCAAATCAAAATGGAATTGACCATAGCTGATCGTAACATATAGCGATTGGGAAAGATTTAATTACTGAAAATAACTAAGCTAAAAAGCCGGCCTTAAGAATCAGGCCAGCTTTTATCATTTGAATTAATAGTATATTTCAGTGGTTACTGAAAAGAATACTATTGTGTTTTTGTCATGGATTCAGACACCACAATAATAAAATTTGCCAGGCCTTCCGATTCTTTTTTCAGGTCATCCATATCCTTTTGCTCTACTGATGAAATAGTAACGATTTTGAGTGTAGGATCTGCCTGTTTCAAATGCCAGATAATGCTTTGAAACCTGTCACTGTGGTAACTGCCGTTGAAATGAAGAAAAGTCTTCCCTTTGGTGAAATTCTTTAAAATGAAATATGCCATGGTTGCATCTTTGCTGTCCTGTGCACAGGCAATGTTACGGGTAGCATGACTTGGTGAATCCCCCATCATTTTGTACATGTCGGCATAACAGCTCAGTGTTGAATCGTACTTAAGAGGTAACGGTGCTATAAACGGGTACGCATTTTTATCGAGTGTATTCAGTGCTTCAAATCCGCTTTTGTTTATCATAGCAGCATAACGGCGAGGAATATTGGTGGCAATAAAAGCAATGCTGCTGTCGCGTGCAAAGTTGAGGAGCGGTTTGTAATCAGTTTTGTAATTTGGCCACAAACGGGCTTCCGCTTCAAAGTTCTTCTCCTTAATAAGCCCTGCCAGGTATTCGTTTACAATCAATTGGTTGTCGGACTCAAACATCTCAGCTCCAAGTATAAGGTTCTTTCCTCTTATGGAATATAAGTCGGCAGTTAATTCGTATTCAAGCCAATGGCAGATCGGGTTGTTATGCAACTCACCAAAAAATACAATATCAGCTTGTGAAGCTTCTTTCAGCAAATCTTTGTAGGAAGTATTTTTACCATTCTGATCAAACAACCGGTATGCTGGTTTATCGTTTTTCATGGATAACAGCGTAATTATTGCAATACTCAGCAGGAAAATTTTTTTCATCTGTTTTGATACTTTGTTTTTACTTATTTATGTTTTTGTTTCGTGATTTTAGGCTTTGGTTTGAGTCTTGAAATTTGTGACTTGGAATTTTCTATAATGAAAACTCATTACTTCCTCAACTCTCCGCCATCAAACATCAATGGCAGGAGATTTGAGATGCCGTCAAGTATCCATACTTTCTCTGCACTTCCCTGCAATAAGATTCTGATCGGCTGTCCAGCCAGTTTTTCATATTCAGCAATTACCTGGCGGCATGCGCCACAAGGTGTTACAGGATTTTCAAGTGTGAAAATTTTGGTTTTAGCAACAACTGCAATTGTTTTTATAGGAACACCCGGATAGGTGGCGGAGGCTGAAAAAACTGCTACTCTTTCGGCACATATTCCCGAAGGATATGCTGCATTTTCCTGATTGTTTCCTTTGAAAGTCAGATTATTAGCTAATCGGACAGCAGCACCTACATGAAAATGCGAATATGGAGCATATGCGGAGTCGCAAGCTTCCCAGGCTTCTTTAAGTAGTTTACTGTCTTCATCTGCCAGCTGTGAAAGCTCTGAACACTCTGTGTACGCTATTGTTAATGAATGTTTTTTCATAAGATGATAAAATAGGGCATAAATGTAATTGAAAATTCTAAGCTTTCTGTTGATATCAGGATAAAATCATCAGCAACCTGCATCTGAATAATATGAAATCAGTATAAGGAATAAACACAAAAAGTTAAAATGCAGTAAATCAATCGAATAATAGCTCTGAGGCATCTTCCTTTTCCCTTCCTAAAATCATAAGTGCTGTAAACAAAACATAAAAAGTAACTCCCTCCTGGCTTTCTATGGTATCCTCAGTCAGCATCGAAATCATAAGAATGATCCAGAAAATTACGTAAAAATAATTGTTAAAGTTGTGGGTTTTGATGCCTGGGTAAAACATAACAAACAGAAACCAAGCTAACCCGATTATTCCAAATGCTACTGTTATCGAAAGGTATTGATTGTGTGAACGTAACTGATACTGACTGGCCAGGTTGGTGTCCATTTTATGGTATTGATTTTCAAAAGCTTTTGGCAGGTCGCCGGTTCCCACACCAATTACCGGATTTTGCCTTATTAACAGCATTGAGGTGTGCCAATATTCAAAACGTTGAATCATCGAACTTGAATTTGGATCGTGCCGGTTAACATACCGCTGATAGCTTATTATAAAATCTTCAACCTGGGTTCTGAATCCGGGCAGATGGTTGTAGTCGTACCTATCAATTCCCTGTTCAATATTATGTATATCTGAATCACTCAGCCGACTGATACCATCCGCGTCTTTTCTCAAATCTTTTGACGCCAGGTATCTTATCAGTGTATAACGGTTCATTTGCTTTTTAGGATTATAACCGTCGAGCGAAAGTTTACTTCTTTTGGCCCAAGCTTGTCGTAACTCTTTATCGCATATATAAAGTCCTATCCACTTGCTGTTGTTGGATTTAAAATTTACAGTATCATGATAATATGAATTACCACGAGGTGTAAATTTATCCAGTTTCGAAAATTCAACAGCAGGTGTATTCATGTATTTATAGCCGATTGACAATACATATAACAGTGGTAAGACTATTAGTATTCCAATGCCTGAAAGCATAGCGACTTTAAGTAAGATACCTTTTATTCTAACTGTAAAATACAACAGTAAAAGGAAGCTGATAAATGCGAACAGTAATATTCCGGTTGAATAATTCATGTAAATCATAAAGCCCACCAGCCAGAAGGCAACAATACTGAATAATATTTTATGACCGGCACTTAATAAGTTCGTTTTATATACAAAGAAAAACAGAATGAAAACAGCGAAAACGGCATTAAGGCTATAACGGATATGTGATGTGTGCACTTCAATAGCCCGGCTGTCGGCAACCGGTAAATGAAGGAAAAGGATGAGTCTATATATGCTTCCACCAACCACAGCCGCTATAAAAACTCCCAGTATCCAGTAGAATGTTCGTTTGCTTATACGAGGCCCGGTTGCTATAAACAGCGGTAAAATGAAAATTGGTAATTTTGTGCGAAGGTCCTTAAGCGCATAATTGAAATCAGTTGTATAAATAAGACCGATTACATGCAAAAACAAAAGGGACGCAATAACCATTGCCGGTTTATTCCTGGAAAACTGAACAAACTTATGAAGCAGGGACCTAAACCCGTTTTTTATAGTCTCACCAAGAAACCTGATCAGGTTAACAGGGTTTAATAAACTTGCTGAAGGATATTTTTTTAGGAAATCAGTATCTACACCATGCCATAACCAGAAAAACAAAGTGGAGAACTGGAAGAGGCTCATTGTGAACTTCGACAAAGGCAACGACGCTACAAGTAATACCAACGAAATGAAGTACATTGTAGTGTATCGCGGAGGCCACCATTCCCCTGGTTTAAGCTGCATTTGCGATCACAGTTAATTCAGAGATTTATTCGGTTTCGACTGCTTGTCAGCTTTAGTTAAAGTTCCGTCCAGAATTGAGGTATAAGTAGCAGAGTCATTCAGTACTTTAACTGCACTCTTAAGTTCGGGATCATCACTCAGTGTGGATTCAATCCGCCCTTTCTGATAATAATAACGGCTTGCAATCTCCTGTTGGAGAATATCCTCAATTTCCGGCTTGTTTTCCATAATATCTTTTTTCTTATGCTGCGCTATGGCTTCCTGCATTGAATCATACTGTGATTTCATAGAATCCCAGCTATTTTCATAAATTGCTGCTTTCTTTACTGTTTCAAGTTCTTTTTCGGCTACCGTTTTAAATTCAAAGCCTTTCTTTTCAGTAAAAGCGATAAAGTTATTATAATCGTCATCACTCAATCTGAAATTACCGGCCGGTGCAATTGTTGGATGTGACGAGGCATAATTGGTCGCATAATCAAACAGAATATATTTGGTAATCAGGTTATAAGAAATCGTACTTAGCCTCGATGAATCTGTTTCAACATCAGGTGCAATTCCTTTGCCATCAAATACTGTACGCCCATGTATGGTTTTATAGGCAGTTATGAGCGAATCGGGGACATTGCCGGTAACACCAGCTGCATTTCTATGAGCATAATCAATTTCCTGTATGCAACGGCCACTTGGAATATAATATTTAGCAACAGTTATTTTTACCTGTGTGTTGTAGCTTAACGGGAAAACATTTTGAACCAATCCTTTTCCATATGTCCGGTGGCCAACAATTACTGCACGGTCAAGATCCTGTAAAGCACCGGCAACAATCTCAGATGCGGAAGCACTATTTCCGTTTACCAGAACTACCAACGGAATATTTGCATCAACAGGCTCCATGCTGGTTTGATAAGAGCGGTTTTTATCTTTTTGTTTCCCCTTGGTTGAAACTACCAATTCATTTTTCTTCACAAAAAGATTAACAATATTAACGGCTTCCGTCAACAGTCCGCCACCATTGTCACGTAGATCAAGTACCAGACCGCTGAGATTATTCTTGGCTTTCAGATCGAGAAGGGCATTTTTAACATCGGCAGAAGCTGTTTGGGTGAAACTGCTGAGTTTAATATAACCAAATTTACTGCCTTCAACCATACCATAATATGGTACCGGGTCAATGGTTATTTTTTCGCGCACAATATCAAAGGTCAGAGGGCTGGGTTCTCCCTGGCGCTCAATTAAAAGTTTGAAACTGGTTCCAGGTTGTCCTTTCAATATGGCACTCACGTCTTCAACTGATTTTCCGAAAGCGCTCTTATCATTGATTTTCAATATTTTGTCACCAGCTTTTAGACCTGCTTTCTGAGCCGGCGAATTTTCATATGGTTCTGAAATAATGACATAATCACCTTGTTTATGAATCAGGGATCCAATTCCTCCATATTCACCGGTAGTCATAAACCTGTAATCTTCAATTTCTGATTCCGGGATATAAACAGTGTAGGGATCCAGTTTATCAAGCATGGCATCAATACCTGTTTTCATCAGGTCCGAAGGATTTATGCCATCTACATAATTAGTATTCAGTTCTTTATAGAGAGCTGACAGGATCTCAAGGTTTTTCGAAATCTCAAAATCGGGTGATGTTTGAGCTTTAATTGTTGAAGTTGGAGTAAATGCAACGAATAATGTCATGATTATTAATGCATTCAACCCTAAAATAATTCTATGTTTCATTGTGGTGATTTTTTAAGTGTAATTTATTCTTATCTAATATTTTGCGGATTCAGTCTACAATCAAAAAACAAACAATATGCACTGTTTGTTTCCGGAAAATTTATATTATAAACTATTTTCCAATACTGTTTTTCAATAGCTTTTCTTTCAAGGTACAGGATCATATCCACTTCCTCCCCATGGATTGCACGAGGCAACTCTTTTAATTGTGAGCCATCCTCCTTTAAATGGTCCGTGTTTCCTGAGTGCTTCAATTCCATAGGCAGAGCAGGAGGGAGTATAGCGACACGACGGCGGCAAATACGGAGAAATGGCATACTGGTACAACCGGATGCCACCTATCATTATTTTACTCAGAATTTTTTTCATGCGTATTAATTAAACGAACCAATAATACATTTATTGCAGATATGGTTTCTGCCTGTGAAACAGGCTGTTTCCCAAGAAAGATAAATGCAATATCCACGTGTTTTCCCACTTTTGAATATTCATTCAGGATTTTATGTTTGTTTAACCTGTATGCTTCACGTATCAGGCGTTTCATTCGGTTACGATCCACTGCATGTCGCAGATTCTTTTTAGGAACTGCAATCAAAACTTGCACATAAGGTTGTCCTGTTGTTTCAGTTTCTATATAAAGCAGTTTAAATTGTCCTGATTTAAAGGATTTACCTTCACGAAACAGATTGTCGATCTGGTTCTGGTTACAGATTTTTTCTGGTTTTCTGAAAGTGTTGCTTTTAACAGAACTTAGCATCGGATATTATAACAATGCAAAAATACTGATTTCCGCAGGCAACTGCGAACTTTGCAGAATCATTATAGTTAAATATCATTAAAAAACCCTGTTTATGGATGTATAAACAGGGTTTAAGATAAGTTTACCGGATTCTTTATGACTTCTTCTGGCATTTTGCGAGATAAGCATCAATTGCCATTGTCATGGATGGTGTAGTAGGGCTGGGAGCTGAAAGGTCTATTTTTAGCCCGGCTTCGGTTCCGGCTTTGGTAGTAGTTGCACCAAAGGTGCCAATTACAATATTGTCTTGTTTAAAATCAGGCCAGTTGTGGAAAAGCGAACGTATACCTTGTGGGCTGAAGAGAATAATCATGTCGAATTTTGTAATATCAACAGTATCTTTCATTTCAACAGGAACGGTGCGGTACAAAACAGCTTCGCTGTAATTAATTTTTGCAGCATCCAGTAAATCAGGAATTTCTCTGCTGCGATTCTCGGAACAGGGGAGGAGAAAACGTTCTGTTTTATGTTTCTTTATCAGATCCATCAACTGAGAAACGTCATTTTCTGAGAAAAAGATTTTACGTTTACGGAATTGCACATACTTCTGCAGGTAAAAGGCAATTGATTCCGACATACAGAAATATTTCATGGTTTCAGGAATATCAACCCTGACATCTTTAGCAATATTGAAAAAATGATCAACAGCATGTTTGCTGTTAAATATGATTGCTGTGTGTTCGTTGATGTAAACTTTTTCATCGCGAAACTCGCGGACTGAAACACCTTCAATTTTGAAAAATTTAACAAACTCAATGTTCACTCCGTGTTTCTTAATAATTTCACCGTAGGGTGATTTTTCCAAATCTGCTGGTACAGGTTGCGACACCAGTATGCTCTTGATTTTCGACACGTTAAAGATGTTTTTTTACAGTTTAGAAAAAAATAGTTAGGCTTTGCTCTAAGTTTTACTGATTGCTTTGAAAAAGAGTAACAAGGGTAAAATTTCGAGGGTGCAAAGGTACAAAAAGAAATAAAACAAACTATAACTCTTATTATCCTGGCCAGTTAAAAAGCCTCTTATCACCCTATAAACTAGTAATAATGAGATAATTATAGCTCCAGCTATTAACATAGGAGTGCTCTCCCAATAATATGCGATTATAGTAACCGGAAACAAAACTATACCTATCATATAATTGAATATCAGCATGATAAGTCTATATTTCCTGGCTGATTCAGAAGTGCCAAAAATAATACCTGATGCATAGATGAGTGTTGATTTAACAGATTGGTAAAGGAAAAGTCCCAAAAGTATAATTCCGGTAAAAACTATATTTGTTATTCCAGCCGGAACAGTGCTGTATTTAGTAAAAAACAGGAAAATGAAAACCGAGCTGATCAGGTAATAATTTATTCCAAGACCAATTGCAATGCGTTCCTTAAAAATATTCCCGTCACGCTCCAGCTGATTTACATGATGAGGCTGGGCAACTGCACGAATTATCTGATTTAATCTTTTAGATGAAGTAGTTTGTATCCATGCAAAAATAAAAAGGCAAACCACTAAAACAATTGTAATCCAATTAGTTGATTGGTGGTTTAATGCCAGTGGCCCCGGGTGCCTTGGCTCCAGGTTATGTGGCTTGAAAACCGAAGTTGTTTCTAAAAATTGCTTTTTGGGAGGCAATGGTGTTATATAATTGTAAATGCTGTTATCGTAATATTTTTTTAATGAATCTGCAGTTGGATGTAAACTCTCATTAGTGAGGGGAATGCATAAATCGAAAAAGCTTACAGTATCGGTAAGCATCGGGTTATACTGATATCGAATGATAGAGTCGTTCATGGCTGGAAAATGCAAAATTACACAATTAGCATGGGCCTGTGCTTCATTTTTTGGGTGCCTAGAGTATAATTATTAACAATTCAGGCTCTGGGGGTATGAGTAGTGAATTTTGATTTCAGAATGGTAAAATTTAAACCAGAAAACAGATACCTGGAAACCAGGAATATTCAACTCTATTGTGAAAATATTAACAGATTCCATTCCATAACCACTAAATAAATTTTACCTTTGCACCTGAATTTGACGCATTACTGCTTAAAATACTGATTAATAGAATAATAAGCATTCTCTGGTAAGAAATTAACGTTAAAATATATTTTACAAAAATGTCAGAAATAATTGGGAAACTGGAAGAATTTAGTCTCACTAAAAGTCCTAAGCAATACGGTTCCATTCACAAGATCGGGATCATTGGTATGGGATCGATGGGACAGGAAATTACAAAAACGGTCAGTCAGCATGGCTTCGATGTTGTAATACTTGATGTGGATGAGGCGCATGTAGTAAGCGGTCTGGAAGGTATTACACGAATGATTGACAGGGAAATTTTACGCTGGGGAATGACCAACAGTGAGAAACGTCTCATTATGTCGCGCATTAAAGGTACAATTCAATATAGTGATTTACATGACTGCGACATCGTGATAGAGGCGATTAATTCGCGCAAACCCGGCACCAGTCGCGAAATCAGGAAAGAAATACTCCAGAAGGCTGAAAAATTTGTTAGCCGCAATGCAGTGCTGGCTTCGAATACAGCAACTTTAATGGTATCTGATATTTCAGCGGAACTTGAATATCCTGATCGTGCAGTTGGGCTCCATTTTATGTCTCCTACAGATGATGTTAAGGTGCTTGAAGTAGTTCGCAGCTCACGTACATCAGAAGAGGCATTTGAACTTGCCAGCCGTTTTGTACGGATGATTGAGAAAAAGCCTATTGCTTTAATGGAATCTCCGGGCAACATTACTACCCGCATGCTTTGTGTTGTAATAAACCAGGCATGCGAAATCCTGATGGAAGGAATTGCTTCGGCCCAGGATATTGATGAACTGATGAGAACCAGCCTCGGCCACCAGTTTGGTCCATTTGAACGGGCTGACAAGATCGGACTGGATAAGTTACAAAAATGGATGGATAACCTGTACAACGAATTCGGAGACCATGTTTACAAAACTTCACCCGTACTGAAACGACTGGTTCGTGCCAATTATATAGGAAAAGCTTGCGGACAAGGTTTCTATAAATACGATGCCAAAGGCAAAATTATTGAAAGTACAATCACATGTCCTGAGTACAGGTAATAATACAATTCTATAAAAAAGATTCTCAAATGAAGATTATAGTTCTAAACTGCGGAAGTTCATCCATAAAATATCAACTCTTCGATATGCCTTCGGCCGAAGTTGTTGCAAAAGGCCTGGTGGATAAAATCGGGCTGAAAGGTGCATCCATAAAACATTATATTGATAATGGAGATGTGCTGAAACTCGAAGGCGAAATCCTTGATCATCAGGCTGGTATTGAATTTGTGCTTGGAATACTAACAGATAAGAAGTACGGTTGTGTTAAAGATCTGAACGAAATTGGTGCCGTAGGACATCGTGTAGTTCATGCCGGCGAAAAATTCAATAGCAGTGTGGCTATCACTAAGGAAGTTATTGATGCATTGGTTGAATGTATTGACCTGGCACCGTTACACAATCCGCCAAATCTCGAAGGTATTTATGCCATCACAAAACTTCTGCCCGAAGTTCCCCAGGTAGGAGTATTTGATACAGCGTATCATCAAACCATGACGGAACAGGCATACCTTTACGGTATACCATATTCGTTATACGAGAAATATAAAGTCCGCCGTTATGGATTTCATGGATCGAGCCATCGTTTTGTTTCGCAGCGTGCTGCCGATATGCTGGGTAAAGAAATCGAAAACCTCAAAATTATTAGCTGCCATCTGGGTAACGGCGCTTCAATGTGTGCTATTCAAAATGGAAAGTCGGTCGATACTTCGATGGGGATGACGCCGGTTGAAGGCCTGGTAATGGGAACCCGCTGTGGTGATCTGGATGCAGGTGCACTTCTATATATTGCTGACAAGGAAGAAATCAGCATACCTTATACCAGCACATTGATTAATAAACATAGTGGTATGCTAGGCTTATCCGGCGTTTCGAGCGATATGCGCGATATTGGAACTGCTGCAGCCGAAGGTAATCACAGAGCAAAGGTTTCACTCGATATCTATCATTACCGGATTAAAAAATACCTGGGTTCATATGCCGCTGCAATGGGTGGTGTTGATGTGGTAATATTTACCGGTGGCGTTGGCGAAAATGGCTGGGAAACACGTCAGGAAGTTTGCGAAGGACTCGAATTTATGGGTCTGGAATTTGATATTCAGAAGAATACCAAGCTTCGCGGGATAGAAGCCATTATAAGCAAACCGGGTTCCAAAGTCTCCGTAATGGTAGTTCCGACCAATGAAGAACTAGTTATTGCTGAAGATACATTTGGAATTGTAACGGCCTAAGATTTTGATTGATAGTTAAATGATAAAAGGCAGCCGAAAGCTGCCTTTTGTCATTGTTGAGGAAAGTAAACTGCTGTTCAATAGTGCAAAGCTTTCATTATTCCATATCTTGTTCCACACCTCGTATGTACATAACTTCCTTGATCTTGTGCCGGTGATTATCGTAGAAACGAAATTTCCCATCCCAGCAATAGCGCATTTCATCATTACGGGTTAACCACAACGCTGATCCTTTGTATTCGAGATTTCCAAGCGAATCGTAACGTTTGATGCGCATCACGCTGTCGTTCAGATAATTGATTTTCATAAGTTTATCACCGAAATTGTAATAAACACACCTTTTTGTTTCATTGCCGTGATTATACCAGCCTTTGAAGACTTTTTTCTCAGGATTTAGTTTGGAAACTTCTACCCAATATCCATGCTTTTTACCATTAGCATCAAACTGGTTCTTTTTATGAAAACAAGGTTGTGGAAAAATATCCACAGAAATTCCTATTAAAAGAATCAGAAGGGAGGTCCGGTTGAATTCAGGCATTGCTCATTGTATCAGTTGAGTTTAAAATAGATTGGCATATTAAACAGAACTCTTGCGGGTTTACCTTTATATATACCTGGTTTCCATTTTGGCATTCCTTTTACAACTCTAAGTGCTTCTTCATCACAGCCTCCGCCAATTCCCCTCAATATTTTAACATTACTAACGGTTCCATCTTTCTCCACTACAAATGAAACATAAACAGTTCCCTGAATATCTTGTTTCTTTGCAGCTTCAGGGTATTTTATATTCTCCATTAAATATTTGTTCCTTGCCTGGTCTCCTCCGGGGTATTGAGGCATAGGCTTTACTATAGTGTAAATCGGCTCATTTGAATTTGATTTTTGAGGTGTTGGTGGCGGAGGTGGTGGCGGTGGTGGTGGAATTGAACCGTCTGGTTGAACAGCAGCTGCAGCCTGTGCAGGAGCATCTGGGGGAACAACTGTTTCTGACGATTTATTTGCTGATTTTTGGCAGCCCATTGCATAAAACATTACTATGCAGATAGCTAATGGCAATACAACAATAGCCTTAAGCCGGGCAAATCGTGTATTTTTTTTGTAAAACATGGTTAACCTCCTTTTTATTAGTGAGTAATTGAAATTATTTCCCAGCACAATAGCCTGGGCTGTTTTATCCTGTGAAAATAAAATTTTGGTATAGGTTACCGGATCGGTTCCGGCATGTATTACTGCTTTATCTGCCTCAAATTCATGTATCTCAAGTAATGATTTCTCTATCAGTGGAATAAACGGATTTACCCAGCAAATGATTTGCATTATTTGCGTGAATACAATGTCGAAACTATGCAATGAATTAATATGAACCTGTTCGTGCCTGATAACTTCGTTAAGGTGTTTAGTGTCTTTCAGGTTTGCAGGCAAATACATGGTCCTGAAGAATGAGAAAGGAGGAATGTTCAACTGACTCCAAAGAATAGAACTATCATTGTTCTCAGATCTGATTCCGTTCTTGCCAATTGTATATATGCTTAAGAGCCTGATTATTAATCTGACCGCAAAGAATAGCACTCCTATAAGATAGATATATCCAAGTATTTCGGGAAGTGATGGTATTTTACTTGCTGTTGCATAAATCACAACCGTTGACAAAGTGATTGAGTTCATAAAGCCGCTGCCCGGTGAAACTGTTTCTATAAATGAGAAAGATTCTGGTAGAAACGTTATGAGTGGAATAATATATGAAAGGAACAACGCTGAAAGCAGGTATATCCGGTTAAACCGGAAAAGTGGTTCTTTTCGGAGGAAAACTATATAAGCCGAGTAGAAAACTCCCAACGATACAATTGCTGCAACGATATAGGTGATAAGTGCGTTCATTGTTCAGCCTTTTTTTGGTTAGTGATCTGTTCTTCAACCAGTAATTTTATTTCTTCAAGTTCTTTGATACTCAGGGTTTCGCTTTGAGCAAAAAATGAAGCAAGTGCTTTGTACGAATTACTGAAATAATTCTTCGTAAAATTATTCAGGTATTCGCGTGAGTATTCCTCTTTTTGGACCAATGGGAAATACTCATGGGTGCGTCCGAATGCTTTGTGAGCGATAAACCCTTTCTGTTCCAATATGCGGACAATGGTTGATACTGTATTATAAGCAGGTTTCGGATCGGGTAAAAGGCTTACAAAATCGTTTACAAACCCTTTCTCCAGTTCCCACAGCACCTGCATGATCTGCTCTTCGGCTTTAGTTAGTTTCTTCATGATTTTAAAATTATGATACAAATATATAACTAAAAACATAGTTATACAACTAAAAGTTTAATTTAGATGAAAATAATTTATAACAAATTGAAAATAAGCTAGATGAATGTTGAAGAAAATTTATAGAAATTCAAGTCAAGAAAATAGTGCATAAATTTCAGTTTTAATCTCATGATGCAGAGTAAAATAAAAAATATAAACTCCGTTCGTATTGTACTATATGAAAAATACACACGAACGGAGTAGATGTTAGAATATCAGATTAATTAATCAAACCTGAAACTTCCTGAATATGAGCCATAGTTGATAGAATTAATACCGTTTTGGGTGTTGCCTGCATATTTTTGCTGACCGGGTAAAATATAAACTTTGATAATACCTTCCTGGCCGACTTTGAGTAAGCCTGCATGTACGGCAGCTTTTCCCAGTCGCGAATCGTCAGTATATATCCCATCGGCACCACCCCAAACCGAACCTTGGATAGTTCCGGTTACTCTGATGGTATAAACCCGGCCATTGTTATTACGAAGACTAACTAAATTTCCTGGATCAGTGCTTATATCAACTTTTGACCATGTTCCGCCTGATCTTTCTTCGAACTTATAGCTCCCCGAATATGCTCCGTAATTTATGGTTGAAATCCCATTATTGGTGCTACCTTTATAGCTTGACTGTCCTTCAAGAATGGTCACTTTTACTACTCCTGTTTCGCCGATGCTTAACAGGCCTGCATGAACTGCTGCCTTTCCCAATCGCGAATCATCAGTATAAATGCCATTTGAGCCTCCCCATGCCGAGCCTTGATCAGTTCCGGTAACCTTTACTGTGTATGTCTGACCATTATTTTTACGGTAGTTTGTCATATTTCCGGGTTCAGTGATAATGTCGCCGGGAGCGATTACTGTGCTGGTTTTATTTGTTGCA
>JBBQGD010000039.1:0-22352 GCA_038322655.1 Bacteroidales bacterium
CCCCAGATATTTGCCATTCGGAAATACCCGAGCCAGCCTCGCTGTAACTCTTTTAGTCGTTGGATGCGTTCATCGAAGGTTGCCGGTGTGGTTTTACACGTGATGGTTTTGATTTTCTGTTTCAGCGATTCCCAGCTCTTAACTCTTACTACCAACTGACAATTAGTAGTGAACAGATGTCTGGATCAGGTGCATTGAAAACCCGGTTTGCACATCTTTATAGAAGGCGCAAACAAGTTTTCAATTTAAATCATCCCCAATGTTTTCCTGCACTTCGCACAAAGCTGCATTTCCTTCTGATCAATATCTCCCACATACGTGCTTGAGCGCATTACGCATGTTGGTGTATGACAGTGAATCAGGCCAAATGTGTGTCCCAGTTCATGGATTGCTTCTTTTGTAAACCGCCGCAGTAACAAGCCCTCATCGGCCTGTAATCCATAACTTTCGTTACGGAGCCTGAATTGTGAGGCAATAGCTGTTTTTCCGTTCAGCTGAGCTTGCCCGAAAATATAGGTAAGAATAGGGATAAAAAGATCAACATTAAGCAACCCGATTGTTTTGGAATCTTCATGTCCGATGAGTGTATCCACCTTTCTCAAAATCTTGTCGCCATTGTATTGCCTGCGTCCGGGATCATAGAATTCGCTGATATCAACATGGGCTTCTCTAATCAAAACACTGCAATTAAATTCATGCATCACAGCTTCAGAAATCTTATCAAGAAATCCCCTTTCGAAATGGCCAAAAGATAAGATTGTGATTATGGGATTAGTCATCAGGGGATGCTTTATGCAGATTTGATTAGGTTCAAGGTTTCAGGTTTCAATGTTTCAAAACCACATTCTCCAATTTATTTAAATATTTGTTTTGCAGGGTTCTCCCCCACGGGGAGATGTCCGCAGGACAGAGGGGTTTTGTGTAAGTTCCAAATTCCAAAGTCAAAGTTCAAAGTTCAGGATTCAAGTCTCAGATTCCAAATTCCAAGATTCAAGGATCAATGTTCCAAATCCGAAATCTGAAATCCGAAATCCGAAATCAAAATTTCAGGCTTTCAGCCCGTATTTTTTAATTTTATTGTAAAGCGTAACCCGGTCCACTTTTAAGGCTTGTGCTGTGCGGGAAATATTCCAGCTGTATTTTTTCAGAATCTGAAGAATAAATACTCTCTCAAAATCATCCAGGCTTTCGACTGAAGAGTCAATTGCATCCTTCTCAAGAGGTAGGTCCTTCAATACAATTTTCTTTCCGCTACCCACAACAATAGCCCGCTCGATCATATTCTCGAGTTCACGGATATTTCCCGGAAATTGGTATCCCAATATCCGTTTTAACGCCGCCGGCTCAATAGTAACAAGAGGCTTATTCATGGAAGCACAATACTTTTTGATAAAATAATCGACCAGAAGCGGGATATCTTCAACCCGCTCGCGTAGCGGCGGAACCTGAATATTCATAACATTAAGCCGGTAATAAAGATCCTCACGGAAAGTGCCTTTCTCAACCATCCCTTTCAGATCGCGGTTAGTGGCACAAATGACACGGAAATCAGACGAAATTTCCTTGTTCCCTCCAACCCGCATAAATTTCTTAGATTCCAGAACGCGCAACAGTTCAACCTGCATTTTTTGAGAGATGGTGGCAATTTCATCCAGGAAAATGGTTCCACTGTCGGCCATCTCAAACCTGCCTTTTCGATTGTATAAAGCACCGGTAAATGCTCCTTTTTCGTGACCGAACAATTCGCTTTCCAGTAAACTTTCGGTTAACGCTCCGCAATGCACACTCACCAGGGGATAGAATTTGCGCAGCGAATTGGCATGAATAGCCCTCGCAACCAGCTCTTTGCCTGTTCCGCTTTCACCGGTTATAATGACTGATGAGTTTGTCGGAGCAACGCTTTCAACTTCTTTCAATACTTTTTTAATGGCTTCACTTTTTCCGATCAGGTCTTCAACACTTTCCAATGAGTCAACTCTCTTTTTCAAAGTTTCATTTTCCTGAGTAAGCGAAATTTGTTTTGTTGCATTGCGGATCAGATGCGACAAATCGTCAGGATCAAAAGGTTTGGTTACATAGTCGAAAGCGCCTTCCTTTAATGCCTTCACAGCAGTATCTACGGTCGCAAAAGCCGTCATAACTATGATGATTGAATCCTTATTCAGTGCTTTAATCCTTTGCAGTAGTTCCAACCCATCCATTCCCGGCATTTTGAGATCAGTGAGAATAATGTCAAAAACATCAGTTTCAAGTATGGATAATGCTTTTTTTGCGTTTTCGGCACATTCAACCCGAAATCCATCTTCAGTAAACCAAAGATTCAGTGATTCCCGTACGGATTCTTCATCGTCAACGATAAGTATCGCTATTTTCTTTTCCATTTTGAGTTATCTTTAATTTCTGATTATCGGTAATAGTATGGAAATTGTGGTACCTTGGCCAGGTTCAGACTTAACCTGTATTTTCCCTTTGTGGCTTTGTATGATACCGTGAACAATCGGCAGGCCCAATCCTATGCCGCGTGCCTGTTGCTTGGTTGAAAAGAACGGCTCGAAAATATGGGGAATATCTTCTGCTGACATACCTATTCCGTTATCACTAATATCAAGCTTAATGGTATCCGGGTCAGGATTTGATGTTTTCACAACAATTTCGCCATTCTCTGTAACTGCCTCGGTCGCATTAACAAGCATAGCCACGCATGCCTGTTTAATCTGGTTAGGGCTGCAGAATATCAGATCTGATTTTGCATCGAAACTCGTTATAAAACTAATGTTCGCTATTTTAACAGGATGTGACATCAGGCTATAAGTTTCATGTAAAATTTCGTGAAGATGTCTGGGTTCAAAGTCATCCTGGTCTTTTTTCGAAAAATCAAGCAAGCCTTTAACTATATCACCACATCGCTTTGTTTCAGCTTCTATCATTTCCAGGTGCTTCAACATTATATCTTTTTTCTCTTTGGTCAGGTCTGGATTACCCAGAAGTTTATGCACCAGCTTTGTATATACCAGTATGCCTGACAGGGGATTATTGATCTCGTGAGCTACTGATGAAGAAAGTTTCCCGAGAGATGCAAGCCGCTCGATATGCATTAATTCACTCTGGGCGGTTCCTAATTCCTCCGATTTTTTCTGAACCTTATATTCCAGTTGCTGCGACCAGTTTTCCAATTCGGTAGTTGCCGTCTGCAGATTATCAAGCATATCATTAAATGCTACAGAAACCATTCGCATATCATCCAATTGATTTGGTTTAATTCCTACCCTGGTGCTTTTATCACCGTTTGCAACAGCAACACTCGCCCTGATAAGTTCATGAAGTGGCTTTTTAATTTCCCTTCGTGTAAACAGGATCAAAAATGAAGCTAGTAAGATAGTAGTGAAAATAGCCAGGAGGTAAAATTCAACTGATGATTTATATACTGCTGCATCAAAATCCTTTAGCGGAACTTTAATTACAAGCGAACCAAGCACTTTTTGTTTCCTGTCATGTGCATGGCAATTGCTTTCGTAGCATGAGTTCGAATTCAGTATCGGGGATCGGATCATCAATTGCCTTTGGCCAACCGGCCTGTTATTCATCTTGCACTCACTTTCAGCAGTTATAATTTTATATGATTTTTCATTCCTGGGAAACATCGTTCCTATATCCGAGTGGCATGCTATACAATTGGCATTGAAGGTAGTGGACGTATCCAACGGGAATGAAGAGTATATAAGACTATCATTATTATCATACATGCTCACATCCTCAATACCAGGCAGGGTATGAATTACATCAAGTGTGTTCTCCAACGCTCCTTTATCATTTTCGAGCATGGAGTGATACAATGCTCCTTCAACCAGCGAACCTACATTATTTCCACTTTGCAAAATAACCGTATTGAGGTATTGTTCGTAAACGGATCTGAAAATAATTCCAAATGAAACAAACAGGAAAACTGACAAAATAGAGATGATCAAAACTACCCGCCCATAGATAGAACGCCCGAATCGCATATACTTCTTTAAAGCTCTGCCACTGTTACTATTGCTGTCAATATTTTTATGAAAGATGTTCATACGGTCGATTTTAAAAGTATTAATTACACATATATTCTCATTCGTATATATATCAACGCAATATAAAAAAAACTGATGAATTATTCACCAGTTTTTTTATATTTCTGCAATTTTAATTCGATTTGCAGATCTGCAACCTTTTAAAGTATTCCAATATGGAATTGAACGTGAGCATTATCCTGATTTTTTTATGGAGTTAAAAACTCTTTCTGGAAGTCCTGCCAAATATCATCGGGTAGTCCTGAAAGAGAATTATCGGACAATTCACCACCGTCCTGAAGGATGACCATAGAAGGATCAGGTGAATATTTTTCCATTTTCAATGCCAGGAAATCTTTGTAACGGATCAGTTCCTGGTTCAACCATTGAGTTGCATCGTCGGCCATTAAAAATGAAGGAATTTCTTCAACCCATAATGACGGTTTGATGTTGTATAGCCACCCCTGTCCGTATGGATCGTTGATTAGCAAATCGCGGTTCAGATCCAATTCGGGGTTTGAGTTGACAATTGTCCCTGAAATGGGGGAAAACAACTTAAGAGATTTACCTTTCTGATCCATTTCGGCCATCAATTCACCTTTCCTGACCCGTTCTCCTGGATTTTTAAGAGGGCGAATGCTTAGTTCCCCGGTGATGTGCAGCAGCAAATCATCCACTCCGACCCTGGCGATTCCTGTTTTTTCGAGGTAAGCCCAGGTGTGTTTTTTGCTGTAGAAAATCCCCTGGGGAATGCTCAAAACTGCAGCGGATAGAACGCCTAATGCATTACTGACCTGTTCCTTAATTTTTGACTGTTTGTTCAATACCAGCCAGAAAGGGATGAGCAACAAAAGGAATGCTATGATCACCAGGTATTCGATCCCTTTGGTGTCGAAAATATTTTGATAACTGAATCCGTCCATGTTTGTATTTTTTATGCTCTGCGGTGTTCATCACCGAAAGCTGGTTGTGGCTTATTATTTTCTTCTTTTACCCAGTTAGGCGATTCCCTGAGAACCGGCAAACGGTTGATCACCCATCTGAATATCCATATTTCTGTGAATAAAACTGTGAGTGTTACTACAATTTCCATCCACGATGGAACATAGTGTACAGCCATATCCCATCTGAACCCGATTACAGTTACGTTGAGCCTGTTTAATACTACACCGAACATGGTAAGAATTGCTGCAAATCTGATCAGGAATACACTATTCTTACGGTAGCTGTAGAAATAGAGAATCATTGGTACAAGAACAAAACCGATCATTTCGAGAAGGTACCAGTAGCCCATTGGTGTATTTATCAGGTCCCAGTGCTTACCGTGAATAAAAACAAGCAATTGAAGGAAAAAATATGCAAACAATGTGCCCGCACATATTTTCGCAAGTCCATGGATAATTCCATGCTGTGCTTTTTGGTTCTTATCACTGATCTGGTCCGCAAAGACTTTATGACTTATTGACCCTTCGAAAATAACCATCGAAAGACCGGCAAAGATGCTGGAAACAAAAAACAAGATTGGAATAAACTCAGAATACCAGAGCGGATGTATTTTTTCCTTTGCCATTAGGAAAAGTGCACCAAGACCTGATTGGTGAAGCGTGGATAAGGTAATCCCGAATATAACAGCTGCCAGGGTCATCCCTGAAAGTATTTTTCGTGCACGTCTGGCTCCCAGCCATTCAGCGATAGCCGGCGAAAACTCAATCAGTTGCGCTATCATATAAAGAAGGAAATGCCAGGCTACCAGGAATAATACCGAACTGACTCCAAAATTATTCCCTATTATAGGGTTAATAACATGCCATGGACGCCCTAAATCCAGAAGCAAAGCACCTGCATAAAACAGGTAGGCAAGAAAACCATTAAGTACAGTAACCCTAACAATGGATTTGTACTTTTTCATATTCAGAATGTAAACCATGAACGTGATAACATAAGCACCGCCCGCAAAAGCAACTCCTGTTACCACATCAAATCCTATCCACAATCCCCAGGGAACTTCCTGCGAAAGATTAGTAATTGAACCGATTCCTTTCCAGAAACGAATAACAATCAACACGATGCCTAACATTATAATAGGAATGGAAATAATATTAAACGGAGTCAGCCATTTCCCTTTTGGCTTAATTTCCCATAACAAAAACTTCCAGATGGGTTTCCCATCGTTGTCTGCTGAAATTATACGACCGCTATTCATCTTCGTTTAAGTTTTTAGAGTTATCCTTTTTAGTTGCTTGTTGAATGCCTAATAACAGTGCCGGAACAAGTACAAACACGCTGGGTACTGTATAGAGAAATCCTTTGGTTAGTGCAGGATACGACTCAGTTTGAACTTTAGTATTAAGCCCTATCTCTTTAAACGGCACAGGAGAAATGTACAGCCAGCAAGTTCCACCTGCTTCGTGTTCGCCGTAGATCTGGTCATAGTAAAGATCAGGCTTTTCAAACATTCGCCTCCTGGCTTCCTGTATCAACTCCCTACGTGTACCGAACATAAGTGCTTCGTTAGGGCAATTTTCAACACAGGCAGGTAGTTCTCCTTTCTGGACTCTGGTTTCGTAACACATGGAACACTTTTCAATTTTCGGATTAGCGCTGTGGTATTCAAATTTCGGAATATCGAAAGGGCACGAAACCATGCAGTAACGGCATCCCATACATTTATCACCTCTCCAGATCACGGGACCGTCTTTAGTCTTGGTCATAGCCTGAGTAAGACATGCAGCGGCACATGCGGGCTCATCACAGTGCATACATTGCATCTTGGCATACACTATGCCTTTCGAAGTTCTGTACTCATTAACAACAGTTCGGTGCTTATCATCCGGTTTTCGCAAGCCCTTGATTTCCTTATTAGGAAGCGGCTCGGGTAAACCATTTGCTTCAGCGCAATCATATTCACAACCACGGCAGCCTTTGCAACGTGCAGCATCATACAGAATTCCCCTGAACTCCGGTTCACTTTTAGCTTTTGGCGCCGCCTTTAGTTCCCTACCTACAGCAAGGGTAAGTCCTGTGGCACCCATAAATTTGAAAAAATCACGACGATGTAAATCCATTTTATTTTTTTTTGGATGAACGTATGAATAGTTAAATCGAGAATTGTATTATTTGTAAGTATCCAGAAAGTTTGTCTGGAAATCGTCCCATACTTCGGGACCAAAATCGGTTAGTATGCCATCTTTCAGAACACCTCCGTCCTGGAGAACCTCATGCGAGTATTCAAGACTGTCGGGTTTTAATGTTGCAGCAAGAAAATCTTTTACTCTTGAAAATTCAGTATTTATCCATTTCCTGTATTTTATAGCCATATCAAGAAACTGGATTTCTTTGAGCCAGTTTGATGGTTCGATCATATAAACCCAGCCTTCGGTGTAAGGAGATTTATTGATAAGAGATGAATCAGCAATGAGCGCTTCATTTTGTTTTTTTATGATTCCCGAAACAGGAGCATACAGATTTAACTGTTTCCCCATTTGTATAATTGAGAAAAGCAGGTCTCCCTTTTTAATTTTTTCTCCCGGACTCTTCATTTCAACACGGGATATCGGGCCGGTAATATGTTGCAGGAAATCATCAATCCCTATGGCTATATTACCATCCTTTTCCATAAATGCCCAGGTATGTGCTCTGTCAAAATACAATCCGTTTGGTACAATCACAGAGGATTCATCAAAACTTGTTGTATATTGATTAAAGTCCGGAACCAAATTCACCTGCTTCCTGTAGCGACGAACCACTGCACTGATAACAAAACCCAGGATGATTACCATTACGACAATCAGTAAAACCAGCCTGGTTAACGAGGCGTCATTGGTTTGTGATATTTTTACAATAGCAGGATTTATCTTGTTTAGTTGGGATTGGCTTTCTGAATTTACAAGGGAACAATACCCATTTGAATTCATTAACTGCTGACCATCAGTAAGTACCCATGTTAAGAATGCCATTTCTGTTTCGTTAGTGGGCTGAACCTTACTAATAGCATAAATATTGCTGTACAAGGCTTTTGGATATTTCCCGATCCACACTCCGCGAAGGAAACTGTTTGCATCGCTATAAATATCTTCCATGTAATCGATAGTACCATTTCCGTTTTTATCAATAGGCAGGATTCTGATATCAGCAACAAATCCCGTATTACCCGGATCCATTATGGTTACGGCATTACAAAAACCGATTGCATCAGGGTCTTTCTGTATTGCCGAAACCACTTCGGCATTAGTTCCAAAAATAATTCCGGCAACCGGTATGTTGGCAGACTGTAAAAATCTTGCAACTCCTGCTTTTACAGTTTCATCGCTAACGATATAAATACGAAGAGCTGTTTTTTCACCATCAGCAACCAACGTCCCCCAATTCTGTTTACTCTGATCATTTAAAACCTGAGAAAATTTTTCCTGAGAAACACCCTGTTTCATCAACTCAGTCAAATATGGATTTCCGGCATTAATAAACGGCACTATAACATCACGCCCAACAGTAATTCGCCAATTTGTTTCAGTAACCAAAGCGGGCTGTGACATAGAAGAGGCGAAACTCAGATTTTCACCGTCATCAGTATCAATAAACTTATCTTTCAGATTAATTACTTCAATCCTGGCATCCGGATTTATACGATTAAATTCACTTGCCCATTGTGAAGTTATTGAATATAAGTCCGGGCTGCACGAAACTGTAACTGACTCCTTATGTGAAGTGGAGTTTTTGTCTGCAATTTCCTGACTGTTTGCACTGGTGCAAAATAAAAGGAGAAGGATTCCGGCGATTGATAAGATGTTTGCTTTCATGATTTCCAGGATTTCATTTCATTATTTATATTGTATATTTAACTATCCAATAACAATGCCACGTTTATATATACATGTATATCAACTTCTTAAGCAATTTAGTGCTTAATTTTTATACACACCATGTGTTGCATTTTTCAACACTATTTTTTTTTAGTGGGTGCAAACAGCTTTAAGTCAAATGATTAAATAGTAGTGTATATTTTATATACAGTTGTTGATATTGTCAACACTTTCTATTTTTATTCAATTGAAATACTTAGTCTACGTAGCCAAAAAGTCAATAAATGTTGATTTATATCCAAAAAAAAAATCTTTTTGCATTTATAGTTAAATAAGATCCTATAAAAAATCTATATTTCACTTTGTTTTACCAAAAGCAAAAAAAATGATAATTTAGCAGCCAGATTCACATCCGGAATGACAAATGAGCCGGAAGAATCAGACTACTTGCATTCAGCACATTAGAAATTTAAATAATTCAACTTTTTTATGAAAGCATTGGTAAAACTTCGTCCCGAGAGGGGAATTTGGATGGAAGATGTTCCCGTTCCAAAAATTGGTATCAATGATGTATTGATCCAGATCAAAAAAACTGCCATTTGTGGCACCGATTTACATATCTACAAATGGGATGATTGGTCGGCACGAACAATTAAAACGCCTATGACTATCGGGCACGAATATTCCGGTATAGTTGTAGATAAAGGCCGGGGTGTAAAAAACATACAGATTGGCGATCGTGTAACCGGCGAAGGCCATATTGCCTGCGGACATTGTCGCAACTGCCGTCGCGGAAAACTACACGTTTGCGAAAACACTATCGGTATAGGGGTAAATCGCGACGGGGCATTTGCTGAATTTTTATCCTTGCCGGCCCAGAATATTGTTCACCTCGACGACAGAATTTCCGATGAAATGGCATCAATTATGGATCCGTTTGGTAATGCAACCCACACAGCATTATCATTCCCGTTAATTGGTGAAGATGTGCTGATAACCGGCGCAGGATTAATCGGAAATATGGCGGTAGCTATTTGTCGTTTTGCAGGAGCAAGAAATATTGTAGTCAGCGATTTAAGTGATTACCGATTGAAAATCGCAAAAAAAATGGGAGCTACACTATGTATCAATCCACTCAAGGGTGAAACTATTGAGCAGGCCATTAAGGATTTACATATGAGGGGCTTTGATATCGGTCTCGAAATGTCCGGTTCACCAACTGCCTTCGAAAGCATGATAGAAAACATGTACAATGGTTCAAAAATTGCCCTTCTCGGAATTTTGCCAAATGCAACTACTGTTAAATGGGACAAAATTATTTTTAAAGCCTTGACGCTTAAAGGAATTTATGGTCGCGAAATGTGGGAAACCTGGTACCAGATGGAACAGATGCTGATTTCAGGCCTTGATTTAACTCCGGTAATTACCCATCGCTTTGAAATTGATGATTTTCAGAAAGGATTTGATGTAATGGAAAGCGGAGAATGCGGAAAAGTGATTTTGAACTGGGGGTAGAAACGATTTAATCATTTATGAACGCAAAGATAAAGTCCTGGAAATCCGGGACTTTTTTGTTCGTATACTATCCCGCATAGAAAAACCAAAAGTAGCCCACCCTGTTTAAAACTTTAGTAAATGGTATAAAACCCCGGAAAATAATTTAAAAATTTCGCGGATCTGAAAACTTCGGCTTTATATGTTTTTCTGTATTGTCTCAGTTTTATCCAAAACTGTCATATGAATGTCACTGGAAAACTGAATCTGATTCAATACCAAAGTTGTCCCCGAAACTCAATACCTTTGCAAAAAGCTTTTTAATTTCAGCCGCCAATGCTGTTGCACACATCAGGAATATATCATAAGTAAAACGGACTTGGAGTAATAACAATTCATCAAAATGAAGAATACTTATTTTATACTTTTCACCCTACTCGTATTCCATACAATGGTTCAGGCTCAGCAAGCCAAACGAATTGTTTCGCTGGTTCCCTGGGTTACCAAAAGTTTATACCTGATGGGTGAACAAAGCCGGCTTGTCGGCTGCACCAGTTTTTGCCCGGTTCAGACTACGGATAAAATTCAGGTTGTAGCTAATGCAATGAATGTAAATATTGAAAAAATAGTTACCCTTAAACCTGATCTGGTTTTTGCGTCATCATTGAACAAACCCGAAACTGTTGACAACCTGAAGAAACTGGGAATAAAAGTGGTGCTCCAGAAATATCCTGAATCGTTTGATGAAATTTGTACATCTTTCATTCAGATTGGCGATATAGTTGGACAGGGGTTCAAAGCCAGAGAAATTGTGAAGCAACAGAAAATCCGTTTGGCAAAACTGGAGTCAGGCATTCCTAAAGATCAACATCCGAAAGTCTTTATCCAGATTGGTGCCAAGCCTTTATTTTGCGCTGTTCCAAACACATTTATGGATGATTTTATCCGGTTTTCGGGAGGAAAAAACAGCGCAGCTGATCTAAAAATCGGAAGTGTTACACGCGAATATGTATTGATACAAAATCCGGATGTTATATTTATAGTAACCATGGGAATTGTTGCCCGGGAAGAGAAAGATACATGGATGGGCTATAAAAGCCTTTCGGCAAGCAGAAACAAAAAGATTTTTATCCTGGATGCGGATAAAACATGCAGCCCAACGCCTATATTGTTTGTTGATGCACTTGAGGAAATGATTGGGTTGATGTACTGATATAATAATACCTGCTTCCGAAAGAAAAAAAATGAACAATATTGATAATTAAAACTTACTTCTGTACGAATTCAGAATAATGATTAGGTAGTTTTAGAAATGCAGAAAAAATATCTTAAATGGTCTCTTTACCTGGCAGGATTGATTATCCTGCTTGTCGCTTCGGTAGCCCTTTCATTATCTATCGGTGAAATGAACCTTGGGTTTATGGATATTTTCAGCATTCTCCGTAAAGGTAATGAGAGCATGGAATACACAATTCTGAGCCAGATCCGCATTCCACGGGTATTGCTGGGCATTGCAGTAGGCGGATCACTTAGCCTTGCCGGGGTTTTGCTGCAGGGTGTTTACCGTAATCCGCTGGTGGAACCTTACACTATGGGTATTTCCGGTGGTGCTTCACTTGGCGTGGCATTTGCTATTGTTTTCGGACTTCATTCGCTCATTGGTTCTTTTGTATTGCCATTAGCTGGTTTTGTAGGATCATTCCTCATTATCTTCCTGGTGTATACAATAAGCACACACAGGGGACGGATAAATATTCAAACTATGTTACTCACCGGGGTCATGATAAGTTTTATAGCTTCATCATCCATGATGTTTCTGATGGCTATAACCAGCTCCGAGAATTTGTACGGCATTATTTTCTGGATCATGGGGTCACTCGATGAACCTGATATGTCGCTGATTTATTTTACACTTATCGTTTCAATTGTTTCCTTGCTGGCATCGTACCTGTTCGTTCAACCGCTAAATGCACTCCGGCTCGGCGAAGAAAAAGCCAAACATCTGGGAATCAATACCGATGTTGCCATTAAATTGTTGTTCCTGCTGTCATCATTACTTGCAGGTGTTTGTGTAGCTGTTGCCGGTGTAATTGGGTTTGTCGGACTTATCATTCCACACCTGATGCGCTTACTGGTAGGTTCCGACTACCGCATTTTACTGGTAACTTCATTTTTGTCGGGCTCTATTTTCCTGGTTTTATCAGATGTAATTGCCCGCACCATTATATCGCCAAATGAATTGCCTATAGGTGTGATTACCGGTATTGTCGGCGGCATTGTATTTTTACTGATGATGAGCCGCAAATCGCTGCAGAATATAAAACACGAATAATGACGAACCCGAATATCTTAAACATACAGAAACTCTGCTGCGGATATCCGAAATTTCAGTTATCTGAAATCAGCATTGATGTGCCAAAAGGTTCGTTTACCGGGATAATCGGGCCAAACGGATCAGGAAAAACAACACTTTTTCGTGCTATTACCGGAACGTTGAATATAAAATCGGGGAAAATATTTCTTGGCGAGAAGGATCTTCGCTTGCTGGCACCACGACAAAGAGCACAAAAAATTTCTATAGTAAGCCAGTTAATCGAAGCTGCAGAAATGAGTGTGGAAGATTACGTTTTGATGGGAAGGATACCTTACCACAGCCGGTTTAATTTTTTTGAGAATGATGAGGATTTCCTGATAGCGCGCAAATACATGGAAATGACCGACACATGGCAGTTTAAAGACCAGTTGTTATCAGAATTAAGCGGTGGCGAACAGCAGTTGGCTGGTATTGCCCGTGCACTAACTCAACAACCTGAACTACTTTTACTTGATGAGCCTACTTCACATCTCGACATTACGCACCAGGTTCATATACTTAATGTGTTGCAGCAACTTAACCAGGAAATGGGATTATCAGTACTGATGGTAATACACGATCTGAACCTGGCCTCGGAATATTGTGATCAGCTGATTCTGGTTAACCAGGGAAAAATCCACACACAAGGGACTCCGGAAGATGTACTCACCTACCAAAATATTGAAAATGTGTATAAAACAGTGGTAGTTACAAAAAATAATCCTCTGTCGGGCAAACCGGTTATTTTCCTGGCTTCGGGAAAAGTGTTGAAAGAAATAAGGGAGAAATCAGCTAACCAAAAGCTATGATTTGATGGGCAGAGAACTCATGAAGAAAGGTTTTCTTCCACTCTGCATGTCCAACCATTCAAATATCAACTTTTTTTAAACCTATTTTTTAAAAAAGGGTTTTATTCGTTTCCTAACAAGTTTATTCGGATTTTACTTTAAATCCAAGTTTAAGAAGCATATCAATTGTTTTGGGCTCTCCGTGAATAAGCCTGACAGTGTATGACGGAAATTCGCGCCTTACACGATATTGCCCTCTTTGCATTTCGAAAGACTCCGGGGAGTTTTGTAAACGGAAATGATCTTCCATTACAGGATATGTATGTAACACAGCCTGATGGACAACCTGGAACGATGATTTACCGGATCCGTCGATCACAATTTCCGGAATAGTAGGCGGAGGAAGCACTGGCGGATAAAATTCCCGAAGTGGCAGGCCAAAAAACGTGCTCAACGCCTGTACAACCTGCGAGGTACCTCTTGCCTTGCCATCAATAGAATATCCTGCAATATGTGGTGTGGAAATATACACCTGACGCAGAAGTTCAAGATCTATATCAGGTTCGTTTTCCCAGACATCAAGTACGGCTCCACTCAGAATTCCTGAAGAAAGTGCAGCTTTTAATGCGTTGGTTTCTACAACTTCTCCACGCGAGGAATTAATCAGCCAGCAATCCTTTTTCAATTTCTCGATGAGTTCAGTATCGAAAAGATGCAATGTTTTATCCGGGCCTATCCTGTTAAGAGGGACGTGAATCGTAATAATATCACATGTTTCAAGGATTTCATCAAGCGAAAGAAAACCTCTATTACCTTCTTTTCTTGCTCTGGGAGGATCATTAAGTTTAACCTTCATTCCCAGGATTGTAGCTGCTTTCTGAACTTTTGAACCTACATTTCCAACCCCGATAATCCCCAATGTTTTTACACCTGGGTTAAAGTTCTTATCAGATGCCAGCGACACAAGCACTGCTGTTATATACTGTTGCACAGAAGCTGAATTGCAACCTGGTACATTAACCCATATTATATCTTTTGATTTACAATACTCTGCATCAATATGGTCGTATCCAATGGTTGCTGTAGCAATAAATTTAACTGCCGTGCCTTCAAGCAATTTCGCATCACACTTGGTCCTGGTACGTATTAATAACGCATCGGCATCCATGGCTGATTCCTGTGTTATCAATTTGCCCGGTAAATAAATTATATCCGCGTATGGCTCCAGCACTCCTTTAAGAAAAGGTATTTTGTCGTCGGCTACTATTTTAATTCTGCTCAATTTAAAATATAATTTATTGGTTAAACTAATTGCACATCAGGGTTTTGGAGAACTCTCCCCATTATGTATCACACTGAATTAGTGCCAAGAGAAACGTTTAACTGTTTTTAAAATCGTTTCCAATTTTTATCTGATTAATAGATATTTATTCAATCTGTTAACGTACAAGTCAAAAATATATAATTTTTTTTGAATTTTCGAAATTGCTACCAAAATTTATTTTGAAGCGCTTGAATAGTGTCACTAAGAAAACGAGTAAAATTTGAATATAGGACACTCTTTTGCTTCAGTTGTGCTCAGATTCCGGTGTGGAATCTCCTCTTGCACGAAAACACAATTAGAAATGGGGGGGGCGTACTAACATACTTGTTTATATTTCCTTTTTCCCTCCATTTGATAAGCATAGGATAAACCGTGAAAACCGTATCGCCGGATCCCAATTGTGTCGAAACGGCGAGGAATTAGAAGTAATTTAGCCATGCGTGGCAAGGTGATGTAAAAGGCAGTATCGAAACATGCTATCTTGGGATATTTTGGATGACACAGAAGGATTGTTTCTATCAATTTAATCTCATTTGGCAAATGACCAGGATTGTTAGGTGCGATGCGATGAAGTTCGTCCATTAATTCATCTGTAATAGGTTCGGCTTCGATATTTGCCATGCCATGAACTACGTGGTGCCCAACAGCCATGACAGAATGGAATTAGTCCTGCTTTTCGGGCCAGTCCATCAGAAAATATGTGGCGGAGCGATGATCAGAAGCCTTTACTTTAAAGCTGTCTCGCTGATCCTCCTTTTCATATCGGAACATTAACGTTGAATTTTCAAGGCCTGTCCTGTCAATTTTTCCATGAAGCAGTCGGGTCAGGATTTTATCTGATTTGTAAGGAGCGAATTTTATTGAAAATGAACCTCCATATAAAGTTAATATATAAACCGGATACTTATTCATGAAACACTTCCCTTTCCTTTAATCGGGTTTTAGTCCCATAGCATCTAATTCAGAAGATGTTGAAACATAATTATTATGCCGGATACTCCGAATACCCAAATCTCTGGCAATATCAACAAACATTTGCCTATCTTCAATATACAAAACATTTTCGGCCGGCACCTGAGCAATATCCAGCGCTATCCGATAAATGTCGGCATCGGGTTTCCTATAATGAACAAAGCAGGAGGAAATGAAAAAATCAACAAACTGATCCAGATGAAATTTCTTTATCCTGTGTACATTTAACTCTCTGGCTTCGTTGTTGACAACAGCTATTTTCAGTTGATGTTGTTTTTTTAGCCGTTTAACAAGTTCAATCATCTGCGGGTAAGGTGTGCTTTGATCGAACATAAAATTCTGAAATTGTACGGGCGTAAAGGAACGTTTCTCAGAGAAAACAACCCGTTTAAGGTATTCATTAAGCGTGAGCTTTCCTTCCTCGTAAGTATCGAAAGTGAGATGATGCCGTTCTTCCATATCATCGAAGTTTATCTTAAAAACTTCAGCAGCAGCGCGGCGCGACTCGCGGCCCCAACCATTGGTAAGCAATACACCACCAAGATCTAAAAATAATGTTGTGATTGGAATTAATTGATTCATAATCAATATTTTTTACAGATTTTACACCAGTTTAGTCGGTAATGGCCAATGGTGTCCCGGAAGCATAATGCTGTTAGCAGCTTCAGGGCCCCAAGTGCCGGACGCATAATTTGGATAATCATCAGGTGCTTTACCAGACCAATTATCAAGAATTGGCATGATTATTTGCCAGGCAGCCGCGACCTGATCAGCACGCATAAACTCTGTAGCATCGTCTTGCATCAGATCCCATAGTAATGTTTCATATGCATCCGGGAATGGGCCGGGAAAGCTTTCCCTATAATTGAAGTACATATTCACCGGTTTCAGCAATACTTTCGGACCAGGTTGTTTTGCCTGAAATCGAAGTATTATGCCTTCATCAGGTTGAATGGATATGATAATACGTGAAGGTTGCCAGTCAAGGGTCGCTTCTTTTGGAAATGATTGATGCGGAACAGCACGAAACTGTATAACAATTTCAGAAGACTTCTGAGTAAGGCGCTTCCCTGTACGGAGATAGAACGGCACATCCTGCCAGCGCCAATTATCTACAAAAAGTTTCAGGGCTACAAAAGTTTCTGTTTGTGAATCCGGAGCCACTCCCTTTTCTTCACGATAGCTGCTGACCTTTTTCCCACTAATTTTACCTTTCCCATACTGCCCCCGAACAACATACTGATTTACTTTATCGTGTGGAATTGGCCGGACAGCATGAAGCACATCCACTTTTTTATTACGTATTTCATCTGCATCAAATGAAACCATGGGTTCCATCGCCACAAGGCAGAGAAGCTGCATCAGGTGGTTCTGAACCATATCGCGTAAAGCTCCTGCCTTATCGTAATACTCACCCCGGTGTCCGATGCCCAGATCTTCAGCAACCGTAATGGTCACATAATCGACATAACGCCGGTCCCAAATTGGTTCAAAGAGTGGATTTGCAAAGCGGAATGCCAGTATATTTTGTACCGTTTCTTTGCCCAGGTAGTGATCAATCCTGAAGATTTGAGATTCATCAAAGCTTTTGGTGAAAATTTTATTCAGATCCATGGCTGACTCCAGACTGTACCCAATAGGTTTCTCAACAACAATCCGTGTCCGTTCTTTGTCAAGAGACAATTTGGCTTCGCCCAGGTATTTTGGTATCTCGCTGAACATAACAGGAGGTGTGGCCATGTAAAAAATCAATTGTGCCTTTGCTTTCCATCCTTTTTCCAATTTCTCACATTGCGCCTTTAATGCTGCATATGTTTCCAGCTTCTCGAAATCACCCTGCTGGTAATAGAAATGCGTAGCAAACTTATTCCATTCCTTTTCGTTAACAGCTCCATGACGGGAAAACTTATTGACACCATCATGAAGTCGTTCACGAAATTCTTCGTCACTCAGTTCAACACGATCGACAGCAATAACTGATGTTTGAGGAGGCATATTACGATCCTTTGAGAGATCAAATAAAGCCGGCACTAACTTACGCCATGCAAGATCGCCGGCTCCACCAAAAATGGCAAATACGGTTGGTTCTAACTTATCATTGGTTTTCATAAAAATTATGATTTCATCCACTCAGTGTGAAATGTTCCTTTTGCATCAATGCGTTCATAAGTATGTGACCCAAAATAGTCGCGCTGGGCTTGTATGAGATTAGCCGGAAGCCAGGTACTGCGGTAAGCATCAAGATAACTTAATGAAGTCATTAGCCCTGGTATCGGTATTCCCATTTCACATGCCTTGCAGACAATCTGGCGCAGATGTTCCTGGTTCTCCATTATTTGTTGCGATAAATCAGGATCGAGAAGTAAATTCGGCAAATCACGTTTCGCGTGAAACGCGTTCTGGATGACTTCCAGCAAAACAGACCTTATAATGCAGCCACCCCTCCAGATGCGGACCACGGCTTCAAGGTCGAGGTGATAATTGTATTTGTCCGATGCTACAGTCAATACAGCCATTCCCTGGGCATAAGTAATGATCATTCCGGTATAAAACGCTTGGCGTAATTGCGTAAGGAATATATTTTGGTCGCCTTTAAATTGCTTAACCGGCCGGTGTAAAACCTTATCAGCTTTTTCGCGTTGCTTCTCAAATACTGACATGTCCCTCATCGAGACTGCGAGGTCAATCGTTGGAATTGGCACCTGTAGTTCCATAGCGCTTTGTGAAGTCCACATACCTGTTCCTTTCTGCCTGGCCACATCGAGAATTTCATCAATCAGCCTTTTACCTGCCTTATCATCCTCCCTGGTAAAAATCTGAGCAGTTATTTCCAACAAATAACTGTTTAATTCGCCATTGTTCCAATCACTATAAATCTTATGAAGTTGATCATCATTGAAGCCAAGCCCACGTTTCATTAAATCGTATGTTTCAGAGATGAGCTGCATAATAGCATATTCTATCCCATTATGCACCATCTTCACAAAATGTCCGGCAGATCCCGGACCCAGATAAGTCACACATGAAAAGTCGTCTACCTTTGCAGCAGCAGCTTCGAACAGCGGACGGACTCTTTCGTAAGCAACTTTAGACCCGCCCGGCATAATGCTGGGGCCATATCGCGCACCTTCTTCGCCGCCGGAAACACCAACTCCCATAAATAGAATTCCTTTAGCGGCCAATTTCAGTTTCCGGGCATCGGTATCCTTAAAATAAGAGTTGCCGGCATCGATGATAAGATCTTCCGGGTCAAGCAAGGGTGATAATTCGTCAATAACTGAATCAACCGGAGCTCCGGCAGGTACGAGCAATATAATAGCCCGGGGTTTACGCAGTAATTTAATAAACTCCTTTACATTCGCTGTACCCTGTATTTTACCACGCTTTGATTCCTGGTGCAAGGCATCAATCTTACTTTTATCTTTATCATATCCTGCGGCCGAAAAACCATGATCAGAAAGGTTAAGTAGAAAATTGCGTCCCATAACACCCAAGCCAATCATGCCAATGTCAAACTGATTTTCTAATTGTGTGGTTGTCATATTTTCAGTTTATAAAATTTTATGAAGGCATCATCATCCTTCCTTTTTGAATTTACGCCAGTGCCTGATAAGCGCATTGGTCGAACTGTCGTGCCCGAGTTGCGGCTCATCAATGCTTTTCAATTGAGGAATGATCCGTTTTGCCAGCACTTTTCCAAGCTCAACTCCCCACTGGTCGAATGAATCAATATGCCAGATTGTCCCCTGAGTAAAAACGCTGTGCTCATACAACGCTATCAATTTTCCGAGCGTTTCAGGCGTCAATTTTTCGATCAGTATCGTGTTCGAGGGTCGGTTACCCTCAAAAGTCTTATGCGGAACCAACCAAGCGGGTGTCCCTTCTGCCTTCACTTCTTCCTCTGTCTTTCCGAAGGCCAATGCTTCTGCCTGAGCAAAGACATTTGACATGAGCAGTTCAAAATGGTCGTCCAATAAGTTGAGTGGTTTACAAAAGCCTATCAAATCGCAAGGGATTAGTTTTGTGCCCTGGTGGATAAGCTGATAAAAAGAATGCTGACCATTGGTACCCGGCTCGCCCCAATAAATTGGCCCGGTTTCGTAATTTACGGGCTTACCATCAAGATCAACATACTTTCCGTTACTCTCCATCGTTAATTGCTGAAGATAGGCCGGAAAGCGTTTAAGATATTGGTCATAAGGAAGAACGGCCACTGTTTGTGCCCCGAAAAAGTTGTTGTACCAGACCGAAAGGAGACCCATAAGAACCGGCAGATTCCGGTCGAAAGGAGCCGTACGGAAATGCTTATCCATTGAATGAAAACCGTTGAGCATAGCACGAAAATTCTCAGCCCCGATGGCAATCATGGTCGAAAGGCCTATGGCGGAATCCATCGAATAACGGCCACCTACCCAGTCCCAGAAACCGAACATATTCTCGGTGTCTATACCAAATTTTGCCACTTCTTCCTTGTTGGTGGAAACTGCGACGAAATGCCGTGCTACAGCTTTTTCAGAATGCAATTCTTTCAGCGTCCACGCTCTTGCAGCCTGAGCATTTGTCATTGTCTCAAGGGTAGTAAAGGTTTTCGAAGAAATGATAAACAATGTTTCTTCCGGGTTCAGATCGCGAGTGGCTTCTACAAAATCAGTCCCATCCTCATTCGATACGAAACGGAATGTTATATCTCTTTTGCTGTAATACTTCAGCGCTTCATAAGCCATTACGGGGCCAAGATCCGAGCCTCCTATGCCTATATTAATTACATTTCTGACAGGCTTATTTGTGTATCCTTTCCATAGTCCACTTCTAACCTTTTCGGAGAAAGCGGCCATCTTGTCGAGAACCGCATGTACTTCCGGCACGATATCCAGTCCATCAACTATAATGTGTTCATTCTTCGGAGCCCGCAATGCGATGTGAAGTACAGCCCTGTTTTCAGTAACATTAATCTTTTTACCATTGAACATTGCTTCAATGTTCTCGCGCAGGCCACATTCCATTGCAAAGTTTACAAGAAGACGAACCGTTTCGCCGGTGATACGGTTCTTTGAATAATCCAGGTAAAACCCTTCCTCTTCTATCTTAAAACGCTCGCCGCGTTGAGAATCATCAGCAAAAAGAGAACGAAGATTCATCTTGCTTATCTTCTTATAATGTTCCTCAAGAGCTTTCCATGATGGCTGTTCCGTCAATGGTTGCTTCTTATGTGTTTCTTTCGATGCTGTCATTGTACTTTTTTTGTTTGATTTGTCTTTGTCGCGGTGTTATTCTTTGAAATTATCGAACAATCCGCAGGCACACCCAGATTACTTAAGGCTTTAAGCTGATCGCGGCAATATTGCCAGGCCCGGTGGAATAAAAGGGATGCGCCCCACTCAATATTTGCTTTAGCCGGTCTCTTGATACAGTCTGAATCACAATCCAAGGATTATGCGTGAGTTCCCAAAGTGAAGAATCAGGTTGTTTCCACGATTCGTCTGCTGAATGATTCCATGACCAACTTATATCCGGGGTAAGTTCTGCAAGTGAATCGAATCCCTTGACTTCAAAAGATATAAAACTGTAAATAGCGTTAATAACATGTGATTGGTTGCCCATAATTTCATTCCTTTGAAATTATTAATATAACAATTTCTCGTAAATTTTGTTCGCATCATTCGGGCATTCTTTTGAGCATATTAAATGCAGCCATTGATTTAGTTCCCGGAACAGAATCAGATTCGGGGGCCTTTTCGAGAGCTTCCAGAAAATCGTTAAATCCTTGTTCCTCTTGTTTCCGAAATACATGATGAGCAACATTGCGAAGCGAAACTGATTCCGATCCACTCCTGACCAATGCACTCAGTAGCCCCAGCCACGCAACCTTCCTGAATTTTTTCAAAGCTTTCGCCGCCAGTCACATAACGTCAGTTTCGGGATAAGGGGAGGAAGAGATAAATCAACTGTACAACAAAACATTCAGGCTTGCCCAACTCCCTCCCTATCTTTAGTTTGGATTTGGATATATATGCCTGAACCGGCACAAGTTCTTCAAAGATAAAATTAGGATGATGTGGGACCGAAAAGAGAATGAAGAATCAAATTGTTATGTTACTATTTAAAATTATATTATCCGTTTTGCCTGAGTAGGCTGACAATGAAATTATAAATATTCTGCCGGATTCTTAATGTGAAATTTTATAAAATCGGGGTAAACTGTTCAATCCTGAAAATTTTAATACATGTTCTTCTTCTCATGCATTGTTTTAATTACCAAACAAATACCTTATCAGATTGTTTATGTTTTTAAAATATAATGTCTTCAATTGGACGCGAATATTTAAAATGGAGTTGTTTTAAAACAGTCTGAATCAAGGAGAAAATATCATGAAAACCAATCCACTAATTCAACTCGAACAGTTTGGACAATCTGTCTGGCTTGACTATATACGACGAGATCTGGTTACAAGCGGTGAACTAAGGAAACTGATTGAGAATGATGGGATATCTGGCATGACTACCAATCCGGCTATCTTTGAGAAAGCGATATCCCGAAGTCACGATTATGAGCAGGAAATCGGGGAAATGGTCAGTCAG
>JBBQGD010000040.1:0-21914 GCA_038322655.1 Bacteroidales bacterium
CCTCTTTAACTTAGTTTTGATTAAATTTACAACAGTATTCATTTCTGATAGTTTTCAGGGCTTAAACTTCTTTTTTTTATTGGATATCCAAAGTTAGTTCAATTCCGGGCTGTCAGATAAAGTCGTAACTAATTCAATTAACCGGTTTTTTATGTCTGATTCATTTATCCATTTTATAGTTTGCTTAATTCTGGCAAACCAGTTACGCAAGTATACCAAGGTAAATTCCCTTCTGCAATGGGAGAAGTTGTTTAAAAATGCACTGCTTTTTGCTGTTCTTCTTTTTGCAACTGATGTGATTCAATCTGCCAACTACATAACAAAATGGATATGGCATCTTTTTCTGATCGCACTGATTGTTTTTCCCTTAAAACAGAAGGAATTACGTCCATTGCGTATGTTAATGCTGGCATTTGTTCCTTTTGCATTTGTTTCACTTCTCAGTGATTTGGCTCAAATAATTAGTACAGGTTTTTTTAAAACCTACGAGCCTATGTTTAAAAATGCCACCGCGTTAACTTACATCTGGATGGTTGCTCTCTTATTCAGCCAAAACAGGCAAAGAAAAGCTGCCGAAAAAGAACGAATTAAAAGGCAGCATGAAGATGAACTTAACAGGGCTATTGCAATACGGAAAGTGGAATTGGAGGCTTTGGTAGCTGAACGTACCACTGAACTTACAGAACAAAAAGAGGAATTGCAGCACGCCCTCACCGAATTACGTGCTACCCAATCCCAGCTTATCCAATCCGAAAAAATGGCCAGCCTTGGAGAACTCACCGCCGGCATTGCCCACGAAATCCAGAACCCGTTAAACTTTGTCAACAATTTTTCGGAAGTCAATAAGGAATTGATTGAAGAGATGAAGACTGAAATTGAGAAAGGCAATTTTGAAGAAGTAAAGGCACTTGTAGTTGATATAGCATCAAACGAAGAAAAAATAAACAATCACGGAAAACGCGCCGATGCCATTGTAAAAGGAATGCTCCAGCATTCAAGAACTTCAAGCGGACAAAAAGAACCAACCGATATAAATGCTTTGGCTGATGAATATTTGCGCCTGTCTTATCATGGTTTAAGGGCAAAAGACAAATCATTCAATGCAATCCTGGAAACTGATTTTGATGTAAGCCTGTCTGCTGACAAGGCAGGCATCGGGAAAATAAGCATTGTTCCTCAGGATATCGGTAGAGTAATCCTTAATTTATTGACCAATGCATTTTATGCCGTTACTGAGAAGAAGAAATTGAACATAGATGGATATGAACCTGTTGTTACTATTAGCACGAAGCAAATTGCAGGAAAGATTGAGATAAAAGTCAGCGATAATGGCAATGGCATACCTCAAAAAATCCTGGATAAAATTTTTCAACCTTTCTTCACTACCAAACCAACCGGACAAGGAACAGGATTAGGCTTATCGCTGAGCTATGATATCGTTACTATAGGTCATGGTGGGGAGTTGAAAGTGGAGTCTATCGTAGGGAAAGGATCAACATTTATCGTTCGGTTACCTGTATAGTTATCTTATGAGCACACGGTTATTCATCGCTTTGGTATTAGTATCTGCCGGATTCATTGCCCTGAAAGGGTATCCGGAGAATGGCAGTAGTATGCAAAATTTGGATGATACCTTACGGATCAATGTATTGAACAGATTAGCCGAAAAGTTTTCAGAACAATACCAACAGGACAGTTGTCTGAAGTATGCTTCAAAAGCTTATTTCATGTGCGATAGGCTCCTAACTACAAAAGCTGTTCAAAAGAATCCGGAATATGAAAAGCAATGCAAAGTGATGAAGGCCAAATCTCTGACTATTATTGCCCAATGCATGAATTACAACAATGCGAGCCAGGTTCTTGACACTTTGCAGGCAGCCCTGAGGCTGGCCAATGAAGCAGGAGATAAAAATGAGCAGGCTTATGTTTACGCATGTATCGGCGAGTATTATGAGTCGCTTTCCAGGGATCAACCCGCTTTAGAAAATAATCTCAGAAGCCTGGCTATATACAGGGAAACTGGGAACAAAAAAGCATTGGCCGGGCAGTTGACCAATGTAGGCATAACAGAGAGAAATATGGGAAATTATGGCGATGCCATGGGGCATTTTATGCAATCGCTGAAAATCAGCAAAGAAATCAGCGACAGCCTGAGCACGATCGAGGCATTACTTGCCATCGGCTTTACTTATGCGTATGTTGAAAGATGGGATGATGCCCTGAAGATGCAACGTCAGGCACTTGAAATTTATCAGCAAATGAAGGATTCGCTGGGGATTGCCAGAATATATAACGACATGGGCGTCACCAATTTGAAGGCCGGTAAACTTAGGGCCGCTTTAAAACTGCACCAAACTGCTTTGTCCATTCGCTTAAACTCAAAGGAGTATTATTACACTTTCGCATCCTACTTGTATATTGGGGATATCTATGAAAAATTAAACATGCTTCCAGATGCCATCAACAATTACAAAGCAGGTTTGGAGTTCTCAAAATATTCTAAATTTAAAGTCAGTACTATTGATGCTCTGATGAGCCTGGGAAGTGTTTATCTGAGATTATCTGATTATCAAAACGCATTGGGATCTTACAGTTCGGCTCTGGATTTAAGCCATGAAAATAAAAATGGCACAACTGAAGCGCAGGCATCAATGAATATTGCCAAAGTTTATCTGGCGATGGGTGAACCCCGGAAAGCGCTGGGCTGGCTTCAGAAAGCTGAAAAAGCCGCTCCGAAATCGGCATTGGTGTTCCTGGGCGATATTTATCAAAGTATTGGAGAAACCTACTTCCGGTTGAGTGATTATGAAAATGCGTATCTAAACCTGAAAAAATATACTGAGGTAAAAGATTCGCTTGTAATTAAAGAGAATCTTGAAAAAATTACGACACTTTCCAACCGCCTTGAATTCGAAAACAAGCAGGCTCTTCAAAATGAAAGCCACGATAAAATGCTGGCTATAAAACAGGCGCAAATAGAACGTGAAAAAACTACTCGGAATTTCAGCATCTTCGGAATGTTAGTGGCTTTTATAATGGCTGTTATCATTCTTGTCCGATTTATTGAAAAAAATAAATTGAACAATAGACTCAATGAAACGCTTTCAAATCTTAAATCTACCCAATCTCAGCTTATCTATGCCGAAAAAATGGCCTCGCTGGGAGAACTCGTTGCCGGTATTGCCCATGAAATTCAAAACCCATTGAACTTTGTGAATAATTTCTCAGAAATTAATAAAGAATTGCTGATGGAGATGAAGGATGAACTGGATAAAGGAAATATGGCTGAAGTAAATTCAATCGCAAATGATATTTTTGACAACGAAAAAAAGATAAATCATCACGGGAAACGCGCCGATGCCATTGTAAAAGGCATGCTTCAGCACAGCCGGACCAATAGTGGAGTGAAAGAACCAACTGATATCAATGCTTTGGCTGATGAATATTTGCGATTGAGTTATCATGGATTGCGTGCAAAAGATAAATCATTTAATGCAACTATGAATACTGATTTTGATGAAAGTATCGGGAAAGTAAGCATTGTTCCTCAGGATATCGGCAGAGTAATCCTGAATTTATTGAACAATGCATTTTATGCCGTTACTGAGAAGAAGAAATTGAACATAGATGGATATGAGCCTGTTGTTGCAATCAGTACGAAGCTAATTGCAGGAAAAATTGAGATAAAAGTAAGCGATAATGGTAATGGCATACCTCTGCAAGTACTGGATAAAATCTTCCAGCCGTTTTTTACTACAAAACCAACAGGCCAGGGAACCGGATTAGGCTTATCGTTGAGCTATGATATTATTACCAAAGGTCATGGCGGCGAATTAAACGTTAAAACGAAAGAAGGACAAGGCACCGAGTTTATCATTGTTTTAAAAAATTAATTTATGAAAATACAAACAACTGTAAGAGAAGTGATTAAGTGTATTTGCTCAGTTGTAACAATAATTATTCTTTTTACATATTTACCTTGTCATGCACAACTTAAGCCCGGTAATTTAACACAATTTACAGAAAAGGATGGCGTTCCTGGCTCCCAGATCAGATCAGTATTAGTCGATAAATTTGGATATATCTGGTTAGGAACCATTAACGGATTAGGTAGGTACGACGGCTACGAATTCAAAAGATTTTTCAGTAACCCAAACGATTCTACTTCTATAAAGGGTCTTGTTGTATGGTCGCTTTTCGAAGATCGGAAAGGGCAGATTTGGATTGGCACTTCTGCCGGAAATCTCAATGTATATGATCCGGTCAGCCGGTCATTCAGGCAATACTACTTTGATGAACTGATAAATCACCCTTTCGATGTTGAAATAAACGTAAACACCATTTGCCAGGATAATAAAGGCCGGATTTACTTTGGTATACAAACTAATTATGGAGAACCTATCAATACAGGACTTCTATATCTGGATGAAAATGATAACACAATTAAAAAAAATCCTGTTCCTGATAGCTTGCAAATTGGCAATGTTTTAAAAATTACAAAAGATAAAGCAGGGAATATCTGGGTTCTGAGCTACAACGGGTTATTTAAAATTGATGTCAACCGAAATCTTAAGAAAATTCGTTCTCAGTCACTGGAAGAAAGGCTAAAAAAGAACGTAGATTTTCCAGCCGATATAAAAGCTGATAATGCAGGTCATCTCTGGTTTATAACTCAAAAGTCAGATTTATATGACTTTAACGTACAATCTGGCAGCTATAAAACATATTCTGGAGATAAACAAGATAAAAGGAGAATCAATGGGTTCAGTATTAGATCAATTGAATTCGATAAAAATGAGAATATCTGGATCGGCACAAATACTGGTTTACATTTTTTCAACAGAAAAACTGGAGAATTTGAAGGATTCGTTAATGAATCGAATAATGGTACAGAAAAAGCTGCCATACTGGATCTGAAATTTGATTCGTTCGGAACACTTTGGGTTGGAACGTTATCCGAAGGCTTATTAAAATATGAAGAAAGGAATGTGTTAAAATCATATAGTTTTGATAAGAATAAAAAAGTTTCTCTTGCACCTGGCTGGGCAAACAATCTGTACGAAAGCAGTGAAGGTAAAATATGGATCAGTACCTCAGATATGGGAAACTTCGGTTTAAATGAGTTAGATCCTCAATCAGGTACTATTCATGCATTTCCTATTCAATCGTTTATTCCCGGTGCCCATACAATATTTGGACTTAGGGAAAATTCTCCAGGGGAATTTTATATAAGCACAGACATGGGCTGTTACATATTTTTATTGAAAACAAATTCACTGAAAAAAATAAAATTCAACGGTGTTCCCGATTCACTGTTAATTTCCCAGTTCCTCTCGGATAGCAAGGGAAATCTTTGGCTTTGCACTAGAAATGGACTATTTAAAAGAAACAGAGGTATTGATAAATTTACAAAATATGATTTGAGCCTGGTTAAAGGTAGTAATGAAAGCAGCAATCAAATTACTAAAGCATTCGAGAGTAAAAAACATGGCTTGTGGCTTTTAACCAACAACGGTTTGTTTTTATACGACTATAAAACGGATAAAATAGTGAGGTATGGATTTGATAAAAAATCGGGTGATATATTTATTACACAGGATATTAATTCCTTTTACGAAGATACTGCCGGAATAGCCTGGGTTGGCACCTGGCAGGGCGGATTAAGCCGGTACAATGTCGAAACAGGAAAAATAAAAACCTATACCCGCAATGATGGTTTGCCATCTATGAGTGTTCAAGGTATATTACCAGACGAAGAAAATTACAGTTTATGGTTAAGTACCTTCGAAGGTCTGAGTCGTTTTAATCTAAAAACAGGACAATTCAACAATTATTCAATTGCTGATGGAATTCAAAGTCAGCAATTTGCTGATGGATCTTATTTGAAAACCACACAAGGTCAGTATGTTTTTGGTGGTTCAAACGGAATAACAATTTTTAGTGATAAAGATGTTACTAATAATTCCATTTCTCCATTGGTGTTTTTAACGGATTTAAAGCTGTTTAATAAGTCTGTAATGCCGGGTGAAAATTCGGTACTTAAAAATCCAATTTATGATACCAAGGAAATTACACTGCCTTACGATCAGAAAAATATCACCATCGAATTTGAGGCTTTACACTATTCGAATCCGGCAAAAAATAAGTGCGCATATAAACTGGAGAATTATGATAACGAATGGCGTGAAGTTGGAAATCAGCACCTTGCTTCATTTCCGATGTTGCCTCCGGGCAAATATATTTTCCACGTAAAAGCTGCCAACAATATCGGTGTTTGGAATGAGCAGGGGGCATCATTAACAATCATTATCAATCCTCCCTGGTGGAGAACTATCTGGGCGTATTGCCTGTATGTTCTGCTTTTTGCCGCGGGTATCTTTGGTGCGGATCGCTATTTCCGTCACCGGGTGATACAGAAAGAACGCGAACGCAACAGGACACGTGAACTGGAACAGGCCCGGGAAATCGAAAAAGCATATACCGAACTCAAGGCTACACAAACTCAACTTATACAATCAGAAAAAATGGCTAGCCTTGGAGAACTCACCGCAGGCATTGCACATGAAATTCAGAATCCACTCAATTTCGTCAATAATTTTTCTGAAATCAATAAGGAATTGCTGCTGGAGATGAAAGATGAACTGGATAAAGGAAATATGGCTGAAGTAAATTCAATTGCAAATGATGTTATTGATAACGAAGAAAAAATAAACTATCATGGCAAACGTGCCGATGCTATTGTAAAAGGAATGCTGCAGCATAGCCGTAGCAGCAGCGGCGTAAAAGAACCAACAGATATCAATGCTTTGGCCGATGAATATTTACGATTGAGTTATCATGGATCGCGTGCAAAGGATAAATCATTTAACACAACTCTTAAAACTGATTTTGACGAAAGCATCGGGAAAATAAATATTGTTCCTCAGGATATTGGCAGGGTAATCCTGAATTTATTGACCAATGCATTTTATGCAGTTACTGAGAAAAAAAAATTAAGCATAGAAGGATATGAACCTGTTGTTTCAGTCATTACAAAAAAAGATGATAAAAAAGTAGAAATAATTGTAAAAGATAACGGTATTGGTATTCCTCAAAAAGCGTTGGACAAAATTTTTCAACCATTTTTTACTACAAAACCAACCGGGGAGGGAACAGGTTTAGGATTGAGTTTGAGTTATGATATTGTGAAAGCGCATGGTGGAGATATTAAAATTGATACAAATGAGGGCGAAGGCACTGAATTTATTATTGAATTACCTGCTGTCAGAATCACTGTATATAAAGCTTAAAAGATTTTACAGAATTAGAACTTAATACTATAGCTCAACCATTAAAGAATATAAAATGAAATAGATAAAATCGCTCAAACTCCGCAAATCCATGATTCTAAAGCCAACCATCCCAATTGTAACCGGTTTAAAGGGAATGTTTCAAGGGAAATGATATACGGAATCTGAACGGGTTAAGTGTTCTGACTTCTATCTACAGACTCATAACAGATCAATAAAATACCTTTAAGAAATTATTATGAAAAGATTACTCATAAAAACGCATTTGGTATTCCTGGTGATACTGTTATCAGTTCCGTTTAATCCCATGTTCTGCCAGATAAACGGCACAGTTAAAGTAAAAGAGGATAGTCTCATTTTAATAACTCAAACCAGGCTTGATACTCTAAAAAGTATCTTGATAAGCAGAGATTTAAAATTTCATTCAGGTGATGATTCTATCTGGGCAAAAAAGGACTTTGATGATAGCCATTGGACTAACTTAAAAGTCAATTTTAAAATTTCAGATTTAGTCAACGCTAACTGGGAAGGAATAGGATGGTTCAGAAAGAAATTTAAAATAGATTCATCATTGTACAATAAAGCCGTTGCTTTTGTTCTGCTACAAAATGGTGCTTCTGAAATTTATTTAAACGGTAAGCTCATTAAAAGCTTTGGTACAATTAGATCTGGTAAAACCAACGAAGAACGTTATAATTCACAGAACACGCCGTTCATTGCTGTCTTTGATTCAAGCTCAGTGCAGGTTGTAGCAATACGGTATTCTGATCAAAAAGCGCGAAAGTTTGCACAACGCTACCCAATGACCGCGGGGGATAATTTGTTTACTTTATGGGTTAAAACAGCCGATTATGCCATTACTGCGAAGATAAATAATTTACAGTTTATCGCGGAATACATATTTATCTTTGCATTTTTTATTGCTTTTACAATTTTACATTTGCTTCTGTTTTTCTTTTACTCCAGAGGAAAAGAAAATCTGTATTTTGCTTTATTTACCGCTTCGGTGGCTTTATTAGAAGTTACAAATATTTTATTTTTTGTTTCTCATTCGGGTTTAGAGATTTTTTTACTATTCCAAATTTCAGGGATTGCATTAATCACTTTAGCAATGGTTGGTTATGTATTTTTTTTATATGCTATATTTTATAATAAAATGCCCCGTCAATTTTGGCTTATAGTGGGTTTAGGAGCATTGATTGGTTTCATTTCAATGTCCCCGTTTGGGTCGAAATGGTTTGTAAATTATGTGTTATTCCCTTTTATTCTGTTACTAGCCGCTGAGAGTCTTAGGGTTATCTTTCTGGCGATTAAGAGGAAGAAAAGGAATTCGCTTATCATCGGTATTGGCGTAATCATCTTTTTCTTTTCTATTATACTTATACCCATCATTTCTATAATCCCAAATTTGACACCAAATGATATGATAAATTGGATATTAAGTTTTATTGGATTTATTAGTTTACCGTTTACAATGTCAATTTACCTTGCCCGGGAGAGTGCAAAAACAAAAGCTGACCTGGAAAACCAATTGGTGCAGGTGCAGGAACTTTCGGGAAAAGCGATAGAACAGGAAAAAAGAGAAGCTGAACTAAGAATAGAAAATGCAAAGAAGGAGTTGGAATTACAAAAAGCAGCCGAACTGAAGTTAACATACGAAAACTTAGAAGCAGCCCACCAAAAGTTGAAGTCCACCCAATCCCAACTTATCCAATCCGAAAAAATGGCCAGCCTCGGCGAACTCACTGCCGGTATAGCCCACGAAATCCAGAACCCACTGAATTTCGTCAACAATTTTTCAGAAGTTAATAAGGAATTAATTGAAGAGATGAAAGCAGAAATTGAGAAAGGCAATTTTGAGGAAGTAAAGGCTCTTGTAATTGACATCGAATCAAACGAAGTTAAGATAAACCATCACGGAAAACGTGCCGATGCTATTGTAAAAGGAATGTTGCAGCATAGCCGTAGCAGCAGCGGCGTAAAAGAACCAACAGATATCAATGCTTTGGCAGATGAATATTTACGATTAAGCTATCATGGGTTGCGTGCAAAGGACAAATCATTCAATGCAACTCTTAAAACTGATTTTGATGTGAGTATAGGGAAAATAAATATTATTCCTCAGGATATCGGCAGGGTTATTCTGAATTTATTGACCAATGCATTTTATGCCGTTACTGAGAAGAAGAAATTGAACATAGAAGGCTATGAACCTGTTGTTACAATCAGCACGAAGCAAATTGCAGGAAAGATCGAGATAAAAGTCGGCGATAACGGCAACGGCATTCCTCAAAAAATACTGGATAAAATTTTCCAACCATTTTTTACTACCAAACCAACAGGGCAGGGGACAGGCCTGGGCCTGAGTATAAGTTACGATATTATAACAAAAGGACATGGCGGGGAACTTACATTTGAAACAAGGAATATCAGCCCAGATAATCTTTCTGAAAAGGAAGAAGGAACTTGTTTTACCATCCGGCTTCCTATAAATTAAATTAGTAAGTTATCAGAAAACAAATTAATCATACAAAAGAATCAAACTATTATATCTTGCAAAAGCATCACCACACCGGTTTTTTAGTATTGATCTGCACGACGATTATCTTTCTTGTCGCCTGCAATCCAAAAACTGCGCAAAAAAACAATAACGCTTTTAACGTGGCTGATACGCTCGCAACTCCTGTAGTTGTAAAGGCCGGTATTCCGGTTATACATCGCCTCGACACCTGCCCACTGCCTGAAATTGTTGATCTGTCAACAAAACCAGTGCCGGTATCCAGACCAGCCGACTTTTTTTATAAAATGCAAAACTTCAATACAGAACAGGGGCTGGCATTAAGCACGATACTTTGCGGGTTCAAGGACAAAGCCGGAAATCTATGGTTCGGAACATCCGGCAACGGGGTAAGCATGTATGATGGAAAGTCATTTAGCAACTATAACTCTTCATACGGACTTATTCATAACCTGATTGATTGTATTACCGAAGATAAATATGGTAATATCTGGTTTGGAACCTACGGAGGAGTAAGTAAGTACGATGGGATCGCATTCGAGAATTTTACCATGGCTCAAGGGCTTCCCGTTAATGATATCAATCGGATATTTGAGGATAAAAAGGGCAATATCTGGATATCATCCAAAGAGGGGATATCCAGATTTTTTCCTGAAAATAAAAGGAAAGGTGACAAATTCTTTATTAATTATTCAACGAAAGACGGGCTGCCCGGCAGCTTGGTAAGCGAAATAATTCAGGATAGCCAAGGTAATTTATGGTTCGGAACGGATTATGGATTGAGCAGATATGATGAGGCAGCAGAAGCTAAAGGGGAGAAAGCATTTGTAAACTATGTATTTGGATCGGGTAAAACTGAGGTGAACACTATTGTGGAAGGTTTAAATGGCCTTCTTTGGGTTGGGACAACTAAGGGTCTGTTAAGGTTCGATCCTGCAAAGTCCGGTAAGGAGGAATTTGAATACAAACTCTATACAACAGATGATGGCCTGATAAATAACAATATTATATGCAGCTGCGCTGACAGGGAAGGCAATATCTGGGTTGGATCAAAAATCGGTTTATCCGAATTCAGGATTAAAGACTCTGTATTTGTGAATATAACCACTAAACAAGGCCTGGCCAACAACCGGGTAAACAGTATTACTGAAGATGATCAAGGAAGTATTTGGTTTGGCACGGATGGTGGAGGATTAAGCAGGTACGACGGCCAGAGCGTCACCGGCTTTACTGCTGATCAGGGACTGCCTGTATATTCTGCATTGGCCATTACAGAAGACAGGAAAGGTCTCTTATGGTTTTGTGATAATTATGGGAGATTTGCCAGTTATAATGTCAATGAGCAGGATAAATCAAAAAAAAATTTTACAAGTTACACCCCAAAACAGGGATTTCCTGAAAATGCTTCTTTCGCCATGATTACCGATAAAGCAGGCAATATCTGGTTCAGTGCCGATAAAGGATTGAGCAAATTCAACGGGAAAACCATTGTTAATTATTCCATGAAACAGGGACTGATTAACGACAATGTAGTGAGTTTGAAAGAAGACAGCAAAGGCCGGTTGTGGATAGGCACATACGAAAACGGGATTAGTGTATTTGATGGTAAATCATTCACGAATTATACCACAGGGCAAGGTTTGGTGCACAACACAGTCTGGAGTTTTTACGAAGACAAAAAAGGGAATATATGGATGGCTACACGTGGCGGACTAAGCCTTTTCGATGGAAAAACCTTTATGAATTTTACAACCGCCCAGGGGTTGACTGATAATAAACTTTCGTATGTTACCGAAGATAAATCCGGAAACATCCTGATCGGAAGCTGGGGCGGAGGTATTTCAGTAATCAGGAAAAGCATTGCTGACAAGCTGACCAGCAAAAAATACGCACTTTCAAACGGTCCTGTTTTCGAGAACTATACCACCAATGAAGGCTTGTCGAACGACGTGGTTTATGGAATCATCGAAGATAAAACCGGGAATATATTTATTGGAACCAGCCTTGGTTTTACAGTGTTAAAAGGAGGGATTGGGCCTTCCGGACATCAATTTGCCAGGGATGGTATTGAGTATTTTAACCGGAAAACCGGATATCCGATAAAAGATATCAGCAATAATTACAGTATGTTCCTGGACAGTAAAAATATTATTTGGGCCGGAACAAGCGATAAACTGGTGCGGTTCGATTATAGCAAGGTTCATAGAAGCACGAAGCCGCCAAAGGTTTTAATTCAAAGTATCAAAGTGAATAATGAAAACATAAGCTGGTACACGCTGCAGCAAGCCAAAACGGGGAACACAGCACTGGAAAAATCCAGCTATTCTAAGCCTCCGTATATTGGAGATGAAATGAGTGTTTTTGGCAGGTACTTAAGCCAATCAGGCCGTGATACATTGATTAGCCATTTCAGAAATGTCCGTTTCGACAGCGTTCGTCGTTATAACCATATTCCCGAGAACCTGGTTTTGTCATATGCATTTAACAACATCAGTTTTGATTTTGTCGGAATAGCGACCACCCGATCCAACCTGGTTCAATATCAATATATGTTGCAAGGCTATGATAAAAACTGGAGTCCGGTCACTAATAAATCAACAGCCGGTTTTGGAAATATTTCCGCAGGAGAATATACTTTTATGCTCAAAGCCAGGAGTCCGGATGGTGTTTGGAGTGAGCCGGTAACATACAGTTTCGAAATACGTCCGCCATGGTATCTGTCGCACCTGGCATACTTCTTTTATTTCCTGATTTTTATCCTGGGCATTTTTATAGTCGATAGGTTCCAGCGCAACCGTTTAATCAACAAAGAGCGGCAACGAATGATGAAACGGGAACTTGAGCAGGCAAAGCTGGTCGAAAAATCATATATTGAACTTAAGGCTGCACAAGTTCAGCTCATTCAGGCCGAAAAAATGGCTTCTCTGGGTGAACTCACTGCTGGCATAGCCCATGAAATTCAAAACCCATTGAACTTCGTCAATAATTTTTCGGAAGTGAATAAAGAATTGATCAGCGAAATGAAAGAAGAGCTAAGGAAAGGAAATATTGAAGAGGTAAACGAACTGGCGAATAATATTGAAGCAAATGAAGAAAAAATAAACCAGCATGGCAAACGTGCCGATGCCATTGTTAAAGGCATGCTTCAACACAGTCGCAGCAGCAGCGGTATAAAAGAACCAACCGATATAAATGCTTTGGCAGATGAATACCTGCGCCTGTCTTATCATGGTTTAAGGGCAAAAGATAAATCGTTTAATGCAACCATGGAAACTGATTTCGACAGTTCGATAGGTAACATCAATATCATTCCACAGGATATTGGAAGAGTGATTTTGAACTTGATTAATAATGCTTTTTATGCTGTAAATGAAAAAAAGCAAATGAATATTCCCGGATATAAACCAACTGTCTCGGTCAGCACAAAGTTGGTAATTTCTCCGTCAGCTTATGGAGGACAGAAGAGGATCGAATTAAAAGTTGCCGATAACGGCAACGGAATTCCTCAAATAGTACTGGACAAAATATTTCAACCTTTCTTTACTACCAAACCTTCCGGCCAGGGAACGGGCCTGGGTTTGAGTTTAAGTTACGATATTGTGAAGGCCCATGGCGGTGAGTTGAAGGTGGAAACGAAAGAAAATGAAGGGACAGCGTTTATTATTCAGCTAATCAGTAATTAAGCGAAACAAAATGGCACTTGGAGTTGTTATCTAAGTTTGAATGAATATTATATGATAAATCCAAACTATGTAATATAATGAAGCGGCTATCCCCAATATTTTTGTTTGTTGTATTTCTCCTGTTTGCATGGGAACCATCCGGTGTTTGCCAGCCTGTTGTGTTTAACAAAGTTGCACCACCTGATGGTAACTCTTTCAATTTTGTTAGTGGTATAACCCAGGATTTAATTGGGAATATGTGGTTTGCAACTAAAATCGGACTTGTTAGATATGACGGGAACCAATTAACTGCTTTTAAAAATAATCCGATAAATCCCAATTCCCTGCTTAGTAATAATCTGGAGTCAATTCTTGCAGATTCCGATGGGACTATCTGGATTGGCAGTCTCGGACAAGGTCTTGACCATTTTGATCCCTTGACAGGCAATTTTACTCATTATCACCATGATTCAAAAATTAAGACAAGCTTGGTCAATGATACGGTTACGGCTATTCTGCGGGATAAGCAGGGTATTCTTTGGATAGGCACACATGGTGGCCTTGATCGTTTTGATCCGAAAACTAATACATTTTCTCATTACAGTCATAATGCAAATGATCTCAAGAGTTTAAGCAACAACCAGGTACGCGCCTTATATGAGGACAGGCAGGGGACGCTCTGGATTGGTACCGGCAGTCCTTATGCCAGCGACGGAGGTGGATCCGAAGACGGAGGCTTGAACCGGATGAATCAGAATTCCGGCACGTTTACCCGCTATCTGCACGATTCAAAAAATAGCAATAGCCTTTCAAATAATAAAGTGACTGCACTTTATGAGGACAATAACGGGGTTTTCTGGGTGGGTACAGCAAAGAATGGGTTACATAAAATGGACCGGAAAAAGGGCACTTTCGAAAGAATTGTATATGATCCGGCTCACCCTGAAAAATTAAGCGGCCCGCCTGCTAATAATAAAACTGAACTATGGAGGCATATTACTTTCATTACCCAGGATGCAGCAGGAAGTTACTGGATAGGATCTTCACAATCGGGGGTAAACTACTACAATTCACATACGCGAAAGATCATTAATTACCGTGTTGATACAACCCCATCAACAGGATTTACGGACATTGGTGGTTGGAAAGCATTTACTTCGCGTGATGGCATTTTTTGGATCGCATGCCCGAATCCGGGAGGGAATATTTACCGTATAAATCCATTAAGAAAAGAATTGCCTCATTACCAAACTACAGGCGGGAATGTCAACAGTTTTTTTGAAGAACCAAACGGAACTCTCTGGATAGGAACGGACCGCCAACTTATACATAAAGATAATGAAATTGTAAAACAATACCTGAAAAGTACAGGCGTATCCAAAACCAATGCCCTTAATGTGTGTAGGATTATTGAGGACCGGCAAGGTAATATCTGGATAGGCAGTGGCATGGGATTAACTAAGCTGAATAAAGGAAATAATACTTTTCATACGTATAAATATGAACCTGGTAATCCGAATAGCCTTAGTAACCATACTGCTTTTTCGATTAAAGAGGATAGTGATGGAAATTTGTGGATAGGTACCATGATGGGACTAAACCTGCTGGATCGCAAGACGGGTTTATTTACCCGGTATTTTATCTATCCGGATGATACCATTGTATTCGGGAAGAATTTTATAACATCCATCTGCGAGGATAAAACAGGTAAGCTTTGGACAAGCACCTGGTCTGGTGGTGGAGTAAGCTTATTTAACAGAGATAGTAAGCAATTTAAAACCTATCTTAAAGGAATCAACATTGTTTGCATTTACGAAGACATGGATGGAGCCCTATGGGTTTGTGCCGAAAGAGGTCTTTATAAATTTGATAAGGGTTCTGACAATTTTTTCAAGTTCAGTGATCCTACGTCATTAACCGAGATTCCGAATATCTTCAGCATGGTCGAAGATAACCAGGGAAATTTATGGTTAGGCACATCAGATGGAATTGCCAGGATAAATCGTGAGCGAAATAATATCACTTACTTCGGTAAAAATTATGGAGTCGGCAATAATGGAATGTCATATGGTGCAAGCTACAAAGGAAGGGATGGAAAATTATACTTCGGCGATACAACCGGTTATTTTTTATTTGATCCCGCCCAAATAGTTAAAAGTAGAAAGCCACCTGAAATTAGTATCAGTGGTTTTCGCCTTGCAGACAAGGCTATACAAGCTGGTGATGGTGGCCCTTTGAAAGAAAGTCTTTTACAGGCAAAAGAGATCCGCCTGCGATACAATCAGAATGTTTTCTCGTTCGAACTTAATGTAATTGATTATGCTGATCCTGAGCAAAACCGGTTTTTTTACTTATTGGAAAACTATGAAACGGATTGGCACCAGGCAAATTCGGATCGCAAGGCATACTATTTCAATATCCCGCCGGGGAAATATATATTTTATATAAAAGCCGTCAACGGATATGGTGTATGGGCTGAGAAAAAAATTACTGTTTTCATTTTACCGCCCTGGTGGCGAACGTGGTGGGCGTACAGCATTTATGCATTATTATTAATTGCTGTTATATTTGGATTTGACCGTTTCATGCGTCGTCGTATTGTGCTGGTTGAACGCCAGAAAGCTCAGAAAAGAGAACTTGAACAGGCAAGGGAGATTGAAAAAGCCTATACCGAACTAAAAGCCACCCAGACCCAGCTTATTCAATCCGAAAAAATGGCTTCACTGGGTGAACTCACTGCAGGTATTGCCCACGAAATCCAGAACCCGTTGAACTTCGTTAATAATTTCTCCGAAGTGAATACGGAGTTGATAGAAGAAATGAAACAGGAAATTGAGAAGGGAAATATGGACGAAGTGAAATCTATTGCAAATGATATTGCCGGGAACGAACAAAAAATCACTCAGCATGGCAAACGGGCAGATTCCATTGTAAAAGGCATGCTGCTGCATAGCCGCAGCAGCAGCGGAGTTAAAGAGCCTACAAACATTAATGCCATAGCTGATGAATATTTACGCCTTGCTTATCATGGATTGCGGGCAAAGGACAAATCATTCAATGCTACCATGAAAACTGATTTTGATCAGAACATTGGCAGCATAAACGTCATACCGCAGGATATTGGCCGCGTAATTTTAAATCTTATAACAAATGCATTTTACGCGGTAACTGAAAAAAAGAGCCAGCAACCTATTGGATATGAACCCACTGTTTCCGTAAGTACAAAAAAAGTTGATGGCAGAGTTGAAATAAAGGTTAAAGATAATGGTAACGGTATTCCACAAAAAGTGCTGGATAAAATTTATCAGCCTTTCTTTACCACAAAACCCAGCGGCCAGGGAACCGGGTTGGGATTAAGTATGAGCTACGAAATTGTCACTAAAGCACATGGCGGCGAATTGAAAGTGGATACAAAAGAAGGAGAAGGTGCTGAATTTACTATTATTCTAACAGTGTAATTTTTTAAAATCAAAATATGAAAATTTTAGTAGTTGACGATGAAAGAGATATTCAAACCCTGTTTGAACAACGTTTCCGAAAGGAAATAAGAGAAAAACTCCTGCAATTCGCTTTTGCCTTTTCAGGTGAAGATGCATTAACTTATCTGAATAATCATGAGCATGAAACAGTTCTGATTTTATCCGATATCAATATGCCGGGAATGAGTGGGTTGGAGTTGTTACGAAATATAAAACAGAAATATTTAAAACCACCACAGGTTGTAATGATGATTACTGCTTATGGTGATGCGGAAAATTTCAATAAGGCCAAGCAATTGGGTGCCGATGATTTTTTAACCAAACCGGTTGACTTCTCTTATTTGAAAGAAAAATTCAGAAATGCTATGTGAGGGTATTGATTTGATGGGACAATCTCTGTGAAATATGAGGAATTTTAATAATTCATGACTCCTTTTCGAAATCGCACAATTTCTTATCACGAAGCAGATAACGAAAAGCACCAGAATCCTCTGTATCTCTTTTTTTTGGAATTAATTACCTAATAAATATTTTAAAATGGCAAAAATTTTAGTAGCCGATGATGAAGTAGATCTTGAAATGCTCATCAAGCAAAAATTCCGCCAGAAGATCCGTGAGCAGGAATATGAATTCATATTTGCCGTAAATGGTAACGATGCCCTGGATAAGATTAAGCAACATCCGGATGTGGATATTGTGCTGAGCGATATCAACATGCCTGAGATGGATGGACTTACTTTGCTCAGCCGCCTCAGTGAATCCAGTCCGCTTATTAAATCGGTTATCGTTTCGGCATACGGCGATATGGAAAACATACGAACCGCCATGAACCGCGGCGCTTTCGATTTTATTACCAAGCCCATCAATTTCGAGGACTTGTCGCTTACCATGGAAAAAACTATAAAACATTGCCAGCAAATCCGCGAAACGCTCAAAGCTATCAGGGAAAATAGCATTCTCAGGATGTATGTGGATGAAAAGGTGATCAATTTCATGGGAAGCCGCGAATTTGAAACATCCTTAATGATAAATGAAAACATTACTGCTTCTATTGTATTTGTCGATATTTGTGGTTTTACTTCTATCAGCGAGACTGAATCGGCAGATACCACTGTTAAATTGCTGAATACCTATTTTGATATCATGGTAAAGGAAATTATCGCTCAGGGCGGTTATATCGATAAATTTATCGGCGACGCCATCATGGCGGTTTTCCGTGGCGACTTTCACCTCGACAGAGCCATTGATGCATGTCTGGCGATAAAGACCAGTATCGAAAGTACAAAGTCCCTGCCTGGAAAAGTTGCTTATATTCCGCAAGTTTCCATTGGCATTAACAGCGGTGAAATGATTTCGGGTAATATAGGTTCCTCCAGTTTGCGGCGGCTTGATTATACTGTGATAGGCGATACAGTTAATACAGCCCAGCGTTTGCAGTCTGCTGCTGCCCCGGGACAGATTCTGATCAATGATATTTCATACGACAAAGTGAAAGAGTCATTCAATTGCCGAAAAGTAGGAGAGATTAGCCTGAAAAATAAAGCCAACCAGCTGACAGTTTATGAAGTAATGGATTAGAAAAAGCATGTTTATTACGGTTTAAGCAATCGCCTGACAAACGCAATGAATATCTGTTTATATTTTCATTAAATTTATCAAAAATCAGGGCATCTTCTGTTCAAACCAAATTGTAGTATCAAACATATGATGATTTATTTAATGCCATCCGGACTTTTTGAATTTTAAAACCTTGGTTTCTAATATTTTAAATACTTTCTCGCATTAATGTTTAGTTTCAGACAAAACCATTTTGTTTTATGAAAAGATTTATTCTCTCCGGAAAACCACTTATCATCTTTCTGGTTTTTCTCCTCATTCTGGCAATTTCACCTGCCAGCTTCGCTCAAAAAATCAAAAAATCAAAAAACAAACCGCCATCAGTCGCAATTAAAAAAGTTTCGGACAGCCTTTTCAATGCACTTTCCTGGCGAAATATCGGACCTTTTCGCGGTGGGAGATCACTTGCTGTAGCCGGTGTAAAAGCACAGCCGCTGGTATATTATTTTGGAGCAACCGGCGGAGGTGTGTGGAAATCGGTCGACGGAGGGAACAAATGGTTGTGCGTTTCCGACAGCACTTTTAAATCCGGTTCTGTCGGAGCAATTGCTGTTGCGCCATCCGATCCCAATGTCGTGTATGTCGGGATGGGCGAAGCCGATATAAGGTCAAATATTTCCTTTGGCGATGGCATGTATAAATCACTTGATGCCGGAAAAACCTGGAAAAAACTGGGATGTGAAAAGGCCGACGCTATAGCAAATATCGAAGTGCATCCATCCAATCCGGAAATAGTTTTTATGGCGGCGCTTGGTAACCCTTTTCACCCGAATAAAGAGAGAGGCATATACCGCAGTAGCGACGGCGGTAAATCCTGGCAACTGGTTTTGTCGAAAAACGACAGTACAGGCGGAGCCAGTGTGCAACTCGATCCGAACAATCCGCGGATTGTTTACGCCACATTGTGGCAGGCATACCGGAATGGCTACTCCATGAGTTCGGGCGGCACTGGCTCAGGACTTTATAAATCGGTGGATGGGGGCGATACCTGGACCTGTTTGAATGAAAAACCGGGCATGCCGCTCGGGATCCTGGGTAAAATCGGTATAACTGTATCGCCGGTTAATTCCAGCCGGCTTTATGCACTGGTTGAAAATAAAAAAGGAGGACTTTTCAGGTCTGATGACGCAGGTGAACATTGGGAACTTGTAAATGAGGACAAAAACCTCTGGCAACGTCCGTGGTATTATAGTAATCTGTTGGCGGATCCTAAAAATGAGAACGGGCTGATTGTACTCAATGTCCGGGCCTGGAAATCATTTGATGGAGGAAAATCGTTTAAGGTTATTAAAGTTCATCACGGTGATACGCATGATGTATGGATCAATCCCGATAATGCTGACAATTTTATTATTGGCGATGATGGAGGTGCTGAAGTTACATTTAACGGAAGCGAAACTTTCACTGATCTGGATATGCCTACTGCTCAGTTTTATCATGTTTCGCTGGATAATGATTTCCCATACAATGTATATGGAGCACAGCAGGATAACTCTTCCATACGTATTGCTTCAAGAACCAATGGTTATAGTATAGGCAAAGATGCATGGTATCCGGTTGCAGGTGGAGAAGCCGGATATATACAGGCGGACCCGACAAATTCCAGTATAACTTATGGTGGCGAATACGACGGATCACTTTCGCGTTATAATAAGCAAACGGAACAAAACAGGGATATTTCTCCTTATCCCGAAGCCAATATCGGGTCGGCAGCATCAGCAAAGAAATACCGTTTTCAATGGACCTACCCGATTGTTTTTTCTCCCCATAATCCTTCACGGATGTATGTAACTTCTCAATATGTTCATGTAACGGAGGATGGCGGCCAATCGTGGGAAATAATAAGTCCCGACCTTACCCGCAACGATCCTAAAACAACAGGCACTACAGGTGGGCCAATCACCAAGGATATGACCGGTGCGGAGGTATATGCTACAATTTTTACGTTTGCTGAATCATCGGTTGAAAAGGGTGTTCTGTGGGCTGGTTCCGACGATGGACTTATACATGTTTCAACAGATAACGGGAAAACCTGGTCAAACGTTTCGGTTCCCGCTTTGCAGTTACCTGAGTTTTCACTTATCAGTATGATTGATGCTTCGGGCCATGAAAAAGGTAAAGCTTACGTAGCTGCAAACAATTATATGTTTGGTGACCGTTCGCCATACCTGTTTAAAACTACAGATTATGGCAAAACCTGGAAAAAAATAACTGCCGGCATTCCTGCAGATGAATATTGCAGGGTTGTTCGCGAAGATCCCAACAAACCGGGCTTATTGTTTGCCGGAACCGAAAGAGGTGTTTATGTTTCTTTCGATGATGGCGAAAACTGGCAAAGCCTCAATCTGAACCTCCCGCTGAGTCCGATCCGTGATCTTCAGATTCAGAAAAGGGAAAAGGATCTGGTTGTGGCAACCCATGGCAGAGCTTTCTGGATATTAGATGATATTACGCCTCTGTATGAAATTAAAGATGGTTTGGTTAAAGCAGATAAGTATCTTTTCAGTCCGAGGCCTGCATACAGAATGGATGGCGGACAATACCAGGGGATTCGGGATGAAGGCACAAATGCGCCCAATGGTGTTATAGTCAGATACTATTTTAAAAATCAGCCTAAAGGCGAGGTTAAAATTCAATTTTTGAATAACCAAAATGATTCAATAATAACCTATTCATCATTAAAAAAAGTTAACGGAGAGCCAATAGTCGTTTCAAAAGATTTTTATCCCGACAGGTTAGCCGTCAGGCCTGGAATGCTCACAGCTAAAGCCGGAATGAATTCATTTGTCTGGGATATGCGTTATCCTGATGCCGTTGCCGTTGAAGGTACAAATGTGATGTGGGCCGGTTCCGGCATAGGCGTAAAAGTTGTTCCCGGCAAATACAAGGTCAGGCTTTTCGTTGATAAAACGTTACTTTCGGAACAGCCTGTCGAAATACTGAAAGATCCCAGGGTAGATGTTAGTGATGCCGATCTGAAAGAGCAATTTGAATTGCTTCGGAAAATCAATACAAAAGTTTCAGAAGCACATAAAACCATTAACTCCATCCGTAAAATCCGTTCTCAGATCAACACGTATACCGCATCGGTAAAAGATACTGCCCTTGCCGCAAAAATGACGGTTTTAACCAAACCTATACTTGCTGATTTCGACCGGCTCGAAGCTACCCTGATGCAACCAAAAGCGAAAGCGTCACAGGACGTGCTTGCCTACCCGATTATGCTTAATGATAAAATGGCCGGGCTGGCCTCGAATGTTTCTTCTGCCGATAGTAAACCTACCGCAAATGCGTATGTAGTTTATGCTGATCTTGCATCAAAAATCGATCAGGCTGTAAAGGAAGTGGG
>JBBQGD010000041.1:0-21381 GCA_038322655.1 Bacteroidales bacterium
AAATATAACGGGAGACACAACTGTAGGCCATTCTGTCGCTTTTGCACATGCCTGGGAAAGCTTATGTGGTTTTCAGGCTTCACGCGATATTGAATTTGCCCGGACAATTGCACTCGAAATGGAACGAATTGCAATACATACCGGAGATCTGAGTGCCGTTTGTACGGATATTGCATACCAGCTTGGCAGTTCTGTTTTCGGCAGGTTACGCACTCCGATTGTGAATTTTATGCAGGAATGGGGTGGAAACCGCCTTTCGAAAGGATTAATACGGCCCGGAATTAATAAATTTCCTTTTACCCAGGCTCTTGCTGAAAGGCTCATCGAAGTTCTTAATACCTTTGAACCTGATTTTACTGAAATGTACAAGGAACTGTCAGATCTGCCAAGCGCCTTGTCACGTTTCGAACGCACCGGGGTTGTTTCAACAGAAGATGCAGCAAGTATAGGTGCAGTTGGAATGGCAGCACGTGCATCGGGAATTGTACGCGATATCCGGATTTCACATCCTTACAGTTTGTATCCTGAACTGAACCATAATCCCATAATAAAACATCACGGGGATGTGTATTCGCGTGTGCAGATCCGTAAAGAAGAAGTCTTTCAGGCCATGAAATACCTGCGAACTCTTGTTTCCGAAATTCCTGAAGTTTCCGCTCCATCTTCAAAAGCTTTGAAAACACCTGGTGCGGATTTATTCACACTTTCGCTGGTTGAAGGATGGCGCGGTGAAATTTGTCATTGTGTCATTACCGGCTCAAAAGGTGAATTAAAGCATTATAAAATAAAAGATCCATCGTTCCATAATTGGATGGCATTGGCACTTTCGGTCAGGAATAACGAAATTTCCGATTTCCCGATCTGTAATAAAAGTTTCAATTTGTCGTACAGCGGGCATGATCTTTAGGGATTTAGGAGTTAGGTTTTAGGGTTTAGGGACTCAAAAACCACATTACGTTCTTTCTAACACCTTATTTCTTATAACTTATTTCCCATTAACCAATTCCCAAGCCACCATGTACAACAATCTCAGAATACTCTACCACCAGGGCAAACAATTTATTCCGGATGTAACCACTGCAAAAGTACCTGGTATTTTCAGGGGCAGACCGGTTATCAGTTCCGAAAAAGTAGATGAAAAGGAGTTACTCGCTTTGTGTCCTGTTGATGCAATAGGAACAAACCCAGTAAGCATCGATTTGGGAAAATGTACCTTTTGCGGCGAATGTGCCTTGCGTTTTCCTGAAAAGATAAAGTTTACAACCGATTATAAAATCTCATCGAATGAGAGGGAAAGCCTTATCGTTAAAGAGGGTGATGATAAGCCGGTTTCAATAAATCCTGAAAAAGTCAGGAAAGAAATTCATGAGCTGTTTGGCCATTCCCTAAAATTGCGACAAGTTTCAGCCGGTGGTGACAATAGCTGTGAATGGGAACTTGGAGCAGCCAATAATGTACAGTTTGATATGGGGCGTTTCGGAATTGAGTTTGTAGCATCTCCGCGTCATGCTGATGGTATTGTAATTACCGGACCAATTACCGAAAATATGGCTGAACCACTTCAGATTTGTTATGATGCAACACCTGATCCTAAAATTATTGTTCTTGTTGGAACAGATGCCATCAGTGGTGGAATTTTTGCCGAAAGTCCAGCCGTGGAACGGAGTTTTCTTGAAAAATACCAGGTTGATCTTTATATCCCTGGTAACCCGGCACATCCGCTTACTATTATAAATGGTTTACTGGATTTTACCAGGAAACTGAAGTAATCCGGAGACAAGTTTATATGTAATGCTTTCAGATACTTTATCAGAGTTTCAGTATTTTAACCAAAGTATTCGGGTTTCTGGTTGTTGCCGGAATTCCGGTTAATTTCTCTATAAAACTGTTTGGAAAACCATAATTACCTTTATATATCGTGGAAACAGAGAAAAAATTCATTTTATCCTGCCGGACGATCTCAACATCTTTGTTTTTTGAAAATACCGGAAAAGTCAACTCCAATGGATATTCGTCTTTCAGAAAAGTGATATAGTGCTTCTTTCCAACAGAAGCCTGAATCAGATCAAAAAAGGTCGAGTTTACCAAAGTCTCGACATCAGTAAATCTTCGCAGAATTACATCGGTATGAAATCCAAAAGCTTTTTCGATCAGGTTTTCAATTGTCAGGATCAGAAGCATGAGATCATTACTTTCAGAGTTAAATAGTAAATTCCCACTCTGAATATAAGTTTTTACATCAGTAAAACCAGATTCAGCAAAGACCGATCGCAGACTTTCCATCCTGATTATTTTCTGACCTGAAACATTAATGCCACGCTGGAAAGCGATATATCGCTCCATAAAAGAGTATAAGGTTAGCTTTTTTGAATTCTGACTGAATATGGATTTACTATAACCTGAACCACGGCCTTTCTACACCCATCATACCCATTGGTATCATGGCCAGAATCAGCAACAAGGCTATTCCCGACCAGATCAGTGTCTGCCTGTGCTTACTTGCTGAATCAACTTTACGTTTAACAAGGATGCTTCCTGTTTGAGCCAGGCCGATAGCTATTATATTTACAAAAGTGTGTTCAACTGCCCAAAACCGAAGAACAGAATCTTTCATTGCAGCACCGAAATCACTAAGTGCCTGAGCCGTTATTGGACTTAAGAAAAAGTACATGATTAAACCGATTAAAAGCTGAAGGTGCAGACTGCTTAAAAATATCAATGCCCATTTCCGCTGAAATGGACTGTAATCAGATTTTGCTGAAAGACCTTTTATAGCTGCGGCGATAACAATTACGCCGGCAACAAGAATTAGCCAGCGATTCCAGGAATGAAGATAAAGTGTAATACTGTAAATTGAGTTCATTAGTTTAGTTTTGTATTATAAACCACTATTCATATGATTTTGTTTTGATTTTCTTTATTAAAACTTAAATCTGGTCAGAAATAAATTAAAAACTTTATAGGGTATTTCATTTCTGAAGTATCTTATAGATGTAAAACCAAAACAGATTACTAATTTATAAATACTTTTAGCCATGAAAACCTTGATCCACAATGTATTGCGCCTTAGCATCATTATTTTCTTTTTGTCGAGTTATGGCTCTGCAATCGCACAAAATGATAATGATTCATTTTTGACTATTACAGGTGTATTGAAAGATGCCCAAACACATGATAAGATAATTTATGCTACCATTACGGTACCCGGTACCGGAATAGGAACCGTATCCAACTCTGATGGTGAATTTATTCTGAAAGTAAGTAAAGCGAGCAATATCGACGTCTTTGAAGTTTCGCACCTCAGTTATACAACTACAAGATTTAAGATTAGTGAATCTTTAGGGAAAGAAAAGACTTTTTATCTCGAACCACAGATTATCATGCTTAAGGAAATTTCCGTAATCCCTGATGATGCTAGAGGTGTTGTAGAAATGGCTTTAAGGAATATCGGAAAAAATTACAGCGACGTACCCAATATGATGACTGGGTTTTACCGTGAATCCATCAGGCAACGACGTGATTACCTTTCAATCTCTGAAGCTGTAGTTGATATTTATAAAGCTCCATATACAAGTATGCAAAATGATGAGGTGAAAATCTATAAAGGTCGTAAAGGAACAAACGTAAAAAAAGCGGATACTTTAATGGTTCAGTTACAGGGAGGACCTAAAGTATCTATGCTGCTCGATATAGTCAAAAATACTGACCTCAGCATTGCTTTGGATAATCTTGATAATTACAAGTTCGAATTTTCCTCGATGGTAAATATTGATAATAAACCAAATTGGGTTATTACTTTCACCCCCAACATAGTTAAAGAAGAGCCATTGTATAACGGAAAACTATATATATCGCAGGATAAAAGGGCCATAACCAGGGCTGAATTTAGTCTCGATCTGAATGATGCTGATAAAGCTGCACGCGTTTTTGTTCAGAAAAAACCTATGGGATTGATCTTTTTGCCAACTTCAACCAGTTATCTTACCACCTATAAGGAGCAAAATGGTAAATTCTACCTCAGTTATGTTCGAGTCGATCTTAAATTCCGCTGCGATTGGAAAAGGAGGTTGTTTAAAAACTATTATACAGTTGTCTCAGAATTAGCTATTACCGATAGGCATGAGGAAAATGTTACTAAATTTGCCAACAAGGAAACATTTAAGGCAAATATGGTATTTGCTGACAAAGTACAGGATTTTACCGATCCTAACTTCTGGGGTGACTACAATATCATTGAACCTGAAGAATCCATTCAAAGTGCAATTAAAAAGCTTTCGAAAAGCATGAATAAATAATAATTTCGAAAATCGTAAGTCGGACAGGTTTAATTACCGTCCGACTTCCGGGCTTCTGACAGCCAACTCTCAGTCCTATACTCTCAATGCTAAAACCCTCCAACTAATTCTTCAAATGAATCTTACCGACTTCTACATACAGAAGAAAATACAAGGTGGTGACATCAGGGAATTTGAACGGCTTTTTGTTAAGTATTATGAGCCTCTTTGTCAACATGCCAATAAAATGCTTAGGGATATGGATACGGCAGAAGATATTGTGCAGGAGTTTTTCTATCAATTCTGGAAAAACCGGGAATCTTTCATGTTGAAGTTGTCATTAAATGCATACTTGTATCAATCTATCCGGAACAATGCATTGCATCACCTTCAACACCTTGCTGTCCGCGATGAATATGCCAAAGAAGTAAAAAGTGATTTTCAACAAATAATGCCGGCACAAAAACACGAAGAGGTTGAAATGCATGAACTGAACAAGGTGATAGATGCAACTTTACAACAAATGCCCGAGCGCTGCTCAAGAATATTCAGGATGAACAGGTTCGAAGGGAAGAAATACCGGGAAATAGCTGAAATACTTTCAATTAGTGTTAAAACGGTTGAAGCAGATATGGGAAAAGCGCTTCGGTTTTTCAGAAAATCATTGAAAGAATTTAAAGGAGATGAATTGAAGGTTAGTGAATAACGAACTTAGCGCAGCGATCTCACGAAGCGAAGCTAGTAATAGTGAATATGTCTGCACACCCGCAGGGTGTCTGACACTGGAAAAAAAGGAATGGATTTGTTACAAAATGTATGAGTAATCTAAAGGAGTTTGAAATTAAAAATACACGAATAAGAAACCAGGAAATCAAAAACTTTCTCAAATCCCAATTCCTCGTAAAACCATCTGCAAAATGAAAACAAACGAAAATAACCAACCTGATGCCGAAACACTCGTAAAATACCTGAGTGATGAGATGAGTGGTGATGAATTGAGAGATTTTGAAAACGAAATAGCTGTTTCGAAAGAGAATAAAATTAGTATTGAAAAAATGAAAAATCAATGGTCAGCCATGAAAGGATATAAAGAGCCACAAGCTCCTGATACACTTAAAGCCTGGAATAAACTTCAAGCCAGGTTGGGTGATGAAAAACTTATTCCGGTCCAGTATGTTGCAACAAAGAGATGGTTCAATCCCTCGCTACTGAAGGTAGCTGCAGTAATTCTTATTCTCATAGGTGTAAGTGCTTTAATCTATCTCGGCATCAATCGTAAGAATTCAGTTGAAATGGTTGAATTAAATACGGTTAACGAAGCTAATACACTTATCAAAACGCTTAATGATGGTTCGGTAATATATATAGCTCAAAACTCCATGTTCTCCTTCCCAAAAGAATTTGAAAGCGATTCACGCAATGTTGCACTGAAAGGTGAAGCGTTTTTCGATATAGCTTCAAATCCGGAAAAACCTTTTATTATTGAAACAGATGAAGCGATGATTGAAGTTTTGGGTACAGCTTTTAATGTTAAAACGGAAAATGGTAAAAGCTTTGAGCTTTTTGTCGACAGGGGAAAGGTTAAAGTTACCCTCAAAAAGGATCCGTCACATTCTGAACTTGTTTTGGCTGGTGAGAAAATCATTACTGTTAGTAACAATCTGGTGAAAACGAAATACATTGCAAGTAAAGATTATACATGGTATACACGGCGCATGCATTTTAAAGATGAATCACTTCAGAATATTATTAGCGTGCTAAATCGGAATTTCAATACTACATTTGTATTAGCTGAAAAAGAAACAGGGAGCCGGAAACTTACAGTTACATTTAATAATGAAACTCCTGAAACAATGACTCAACTCATCTGTGTGACCCTAAACCTGAAAAGCCAAAATATAAATGGGTCTGTTGTATTATCGGAAAATAAGGAAAACGCAAAGAAGAACTGATCTTCGGCTATTTCGCGTAGACACCTCTTTGTTAGCAGCCTGTATGATATTTACAGGCTTTCTGTTATTTTCAGGAAATTCAGCGGTTGGCCAGGAATCATTATTGGAGAAATCCATTACTATCCCAAGGCAACATACTACACTTTACAACGCACTTAACCTGATTTCCGAAAAAACCGGTTGCCTTTTTATTTACGATAGCCAGATAGTTGAAAACGACAAACGGGTCAAACTGGTTGCTGATAACCAACCGTTAAAACTTATTCTCGATAATATCATTGCAAATCCGGATATTACGTACAAAGTAATCGGCCAGCATATTCTGATTTACAGCGTTCGAAAAGAAAAACTCAACGCCAGTAAGCCAAAGCCTGTAGCTGATGTGCACGACACTATCCAAAATATTATAGTCAAAGGACATATTTATGATAATGAGAATAAAACAGCCATTCCATTTGCGACTATAGGAATCCTTGAAGAAAATATTGGAACCATCACTAACACCGACGGATATTTTGCACTAAAGTTGCCGGTTTCGTACTCCGGGTCTTTCCTGGTTGTGTCGCATATGGGATATATGAGTCAGCAAATTCCTATCAAACTTATTAACGAACAACAGGTTGATATTTTTCTTGATCGCAGGATCATCTCGATTCAGGAAGTAATTATCCGTTATATTGATCCGAATACAATCATAGCAAAGGCAATGGATCTGCGAAAAATTAATAATAACCGGGAGTCTGTATATCTCACTTCATTTTATCGTGAGGGGGTTCAGAAGAATACAAAGTATATCAGCTATTCCGAAGCAGTATTTAAGATTTACAAATCGCCGTTTACACAAGATGAACATTCCGACCAGGTAAAACTGCTTAAATCACGAAAAATTGAGGACCCAAATCCGAAGGATACTGTCTTTCTGAAGTTAAAAGCAGGAGTTCAGTCGGCCTTGCAACTCGATATTGTTAAATATGTTCCCGACTTCCTCGATGTCCTTTCTTCAGGGAATTATACATATACCTATTCCGACCTGATTTCCAACAGTTCAAAGGATGTATATTCAATAACATTTGTACAAAATAAAGGTATTGAAGAACCATTTTTTACAGGAACATTATATATCGACAAAGCGAGTTTTGCCATATTGGGAGCCGACTTCGAAATAAACCCGCAATATCTCGATAAAGCAGCCGAGGACCTGATATTGAAAAAAAGCCGGAAACTGAATGTTAATCTTGAAAAAATCAGTTATTCAGTAAGTTATACGCCTTTTAACGGTAGGTATTACTTTAGCCACTCACGTTGCGATATCAAATTAAAAACACGCATAAAGCGCCATTTATCTTCCGATAATTTTAGTACCTTTTTCGAATTGGCAACCTGTAGCATTGATACTGCCAATGTTGCGAAATTTTCAAAACAGGAAATTATAAAACCAAATATAGTTTTCTCGGATGCTCCTTATACCAACGACGATACATTTTGGGGTGACTATAATATTATTGTTCCCGAAGAAAATCTGAGCGAGGCATTATCGAAGATTATCGGGAAGATTGAGGAAATTAAATAAGTTAGCATAATTTGGTTCAAATCAGGCAATATGAAATTTTCTGTGATTAATTGAAAGTCTTTTATTACAAAGTATATTTATACTTCTCAAATATTCTAAAAATGTATCATACTATGCGTAGCAAGATGTGAAACAAATATTTATACTAAACCTCTACACACATTATGTTCTTGGTACGGTTATTGTAAAATTTAAGATAGAAGACCAAAAATTAGTTTTCTTCATTACATAAAACTAAGTGCCATGAAAACCATGAAATCAATCACCAGCCTCATTCTCTTCCTCTTCCTCGGGTTTACTGTTGTAGCTCAGGAGAACAAAGAAGAGAAGTTAAATCTACCCGGCGATAATCTGAATCTTTATGCAGTAATGGATCTTTTCAGAGAATCGGAAACTCTCGAAGGTTTTGAGCAAAACCTGAATGCTGAGGATTCAAAAATCAACAATCTTGACCTGAACAACGATGGCAAAGTTGATTACATCAAAGTAATTGATAATGTGCAAGGAGAAGCACATACAATTGTTTTACAGGTAGCAATCAACGAAAAAGAAAATCAGGATGTGGCTGTTTTTACAGTTCAAAAGGACGACAAAGGTCAGGTTCAGGTTCAATTAATTGGTGATGAGGAATTATACGGCAAAGATTATATTATTGAGCCCATATACGACAATGCATCATCCGCTTCAACTCCAAACCCCGGCTATGCTGGAAATACAAATACAGCTCAGAAACAAAACGTTGTTGTTTCCAAAACCACTTACGTTGAAGTAGCAAGCTGGCCTGTAATTACTTACATATATGTTCCAAGTTATGTTGCATGGCATTCACCGTGGTATTGGGGATACTACCCTTCATACTGGAATACATGGACTCCATATTACTGGGATTATTATTACGGATACCATTCGAATTATTACAACTACTATTACGGGTATTACCATCATAGCCATTACTACCGCTATCCATACTATACCGATCATTACTATCATAACAACCGCTTGTATTCTCCTACAGTATATGTGCATATCCAAAACAAGGTGTATAAAAACACCTACTCCCATCCTGAATCAAGAGTACAGGGCTCGGCTGACTTTAACAGGAAATATCCTAATGGATATAACCCGGCTACAAAACCCCGTACCTCAAGCAGTGCCAATCGTCCTACTACAAGACCGGGAGTAAATCAACCTTCAACTCGTCCTGATGTTAAAACCCAGTTCTCCAGGCCTGTAACAACAAATCCTACTGCCAGACCAAGTGGTAGCAATCAGTCAACAAGGCCTGCAACAACCAATCCTACTGCCAGACCTGGTGGAAGCAACCAGCCAAGTAGGCCAGCAGTAAATAGACCTGAAAATTCCCCTGCTGTCAACAGTCCAACAACACAGCCAAACAACCCCAGGCCTTCAATTAATTCGGGAGCTAATAAACCGGAAGCAAGACCAGCAAGCACTACTCCAATTTCCAGACCCAGTGACAATAAACCGTCAACCAGGCCAGCAACCAGTAGCCCTGAATCAAAATCACCTGCAAAAACGGCATCCCCGGATAACAGAAAATCTAAATCCTCGTCTAACTCAGAAAGACCAATCAAATAGAAAAGATCTGAAAACGGAAAACTGCTGATCTGCAAAAAGGAACTAAACTTATCTTTAGTTCCTTTTTGATGTTTTAATAAAATTGCAACCGTGAATATGGCTTTTGACATTTCGTTTAAGCTCTGTCATCCTATATGATTGAAATCAATTATGTTTTATCAAATGAAGATGATATATTTAAATATCACTTTTCAGATGGGAAAAATGGGCCAACCTGGAAATCCTCATTCGTTAAAAAAGCCCACTAATCTGATTTGCATTTTTTAATAGCAATTTGACAATTTCTATGCTTGATGGATTTGAATTCCATCATTAACAAAATCATTACTACAAGGTGAAAATTCATGTTTTCTCGCAGGCATTTTGCATGAAGGTAAGAACACATCATTTGAAATCTAAAGTGATCCTTGTTGTAAATGAATAACTTTGTAATGATTATCAAGAAATTAAGTATTGATCACATTTATGTATACACTTTAACTTTGGTTGGTATAATTTTTGGTATACTTTCTACTGATAACAAAGGGCAAATAAAACAAGCCTCTAAAAAAATCTTATCTATGAAACGCTTTATGTTTTTATCCGCTTTTATACTGATGTTTTTGACTGGATATACAGTCATGGCTCAGGACGTTGTACCTGAAAAACTGAATCTCCCGGGAGATAACCTAAACCTGTTTGCAGTGATGAAGCTTTTTCAGGAATCTGAAACGCTCGAAGGATTTGAAAAGAACCTCAATGCTGAAGATTCAAAAATAAATAACCTCGACCTGAATGGAGACGACAAAGTTGATTACATTAAAGTAATTGATTATCCAAATGGCAATGATCACACTATTGTGTTACAGGTTGCTGTGAATGAAAAAGAAAACCAGGATGTAGCAGTTTTCACAGTCAGCAAGGATGCCGACAACAATGTAGTGATTCAATTGATTGGCGATGAAGCATTGTATGGCAAGGACTATATTATTGAGCCTAACTATGCTGATAATGGCCAGGTAACTGAAACTCCAAATCCTGGCTACAACCCAGGTACAAATGCAAGAGGTAAGAATGTTGTTGTAAAACGAACTACTTATGTAGAAGTTTCTGCATGGCCATTAATCAGGTTCATGTTTATGCCTTCATACATTGCGTGGCATTCGCCTTGGTATTGGGGTTACTATCCATCCTACTGGAGCCCCTGGCATCCTTATTACTGGGATTACTATAATGGATATCAATCTCATTGGAATAATTATTATTACAGGCATTATCGTCCTTGGCATGCGTATAGGGATGCACACTGGAATGATTATTATTACAAGAGTCATCGGTCGTATTCAAATACAGTTTATCAGCGCCGTGATAATGGTTCCTACAGAAACACCTATTCCAGGCCTGATACCAGGCAGCAGGGTTCGGCTGATTATCTCAAAAGGTATCCTTCCAACCATAATCGTTCTGGCAATCAGGATAATATGAACCAAACAGGGAGGCGCCAGAATTCACATCAGGATGTTAATCGTTCCACCGGAAGCCAAAATGATAACAGAAATGTTGCCAGACCTGGTAATAACAGACCTATGGAAGGCCAGGGTTTGAACAAGCCGGCAACAAGGAATAATACAAAAAGGTCGCCGGCTGTAAATACACGGTCTGAGCGTCAATCAAAGAATACCCCTTCGGTAAGATCCGAAAATAAAAGAACCTCAGCTCCCAGACAGGAAAAGGTAAAGCGTACTGCACGACCACAAAAGTCGGAGATAAAAACGGTGAAGAGAACTGAAAGGAAATCAGAGAATAAAACTGAAAGAAGGAAATAGTTTGTTATTTCAGTTTAATAATTCTAAAGGAGTTGCAATGCATGCAACTCCTTTTTTGTGTCGGGCATAGTCAAATTATATAGGGTGTAAATCCCGAATGAGTGTTGCAATACATATCATTAGTCAAGAGCAAGGGTGTGGTGAGCGACTGCAAATCTGAAAGAAGCTGGCGGCAAATACTTGAGCCTATGAACATAAACATCATATAAAGCCGGATGGAGTAGGTAATGTTGCTTAAGAAACAAAAGCTCCATACTGAATAGAACACTTTAACGTAAATGGAGAAGCTACAAGAATAGAAAGGATATGACCTTACCCCGGGGAGATCTGACAATGAGTTTTGGCAGAGGTATGCGCGAATGCCCGAGGAGCAAACGGATGTAGAGATGCAAACCGGCATTGTAAAAAGTCAGCAGAAGACATAGTAGGGATAAGTATCCCGAAGGGTTGAATGTTAAAGTAAGGGAGGTATCACAGAGAAGGTATTAAAATCCGAAACACATACGAGAACTACTTGTATGAGGAAACAGCGGTAAAGGATATTCCTTGTGGCACATAGTCCTATCTTTTTTCGAACACTCAACAACGCACACTTTCGTAAGTGGGATTTGTAAGTTTTTAGGACACTTACGCTAATTTAACCGAAACGTAGCCATCATTATTTTAACAAACCGTCTTATGCTGAACGGCACATACAGCAGTGTGAGAGGGCAGTAAGGGAAATAATCTCTAACTTCCTACTCGATAGGTTTTTAATATTTATGATTGGATGTGGCTGTTACCTGGCAATATTTCAAACATCGGGCTATGAATACTTTTCCCGGCAACTTGCTTTTAGTTGACATTTAAGTGGCCGTCTGAATTTGATAAAATTAATCATTTATGAACTACAAAAGATCTAAAAATGTAGGCTGTAGTTTAACTTTGCGTTGCAATTAACATTTGATACTTACTATCGAACTGGCGATACCTCGATAAAGCCAAAATATTTTCTGTTGAGCAGTTTATTGTATTTTTCAAATCACGTTAATCAAAAGATCCTGCTAATCCAATCATCCCAAAAATCCCGGTTCAGACTTCTTTCTCCACTATCCAAATCTCTTCCTCCGTTAGCTCATACAACTTATACACCATTTTGTCAATTTCCTTTTCAGTTTTATCAATCTGCGCCTTAAGCTGCTGCGCTATGGCGCATTCCTGCAAAAAGTAAGCTTCCCATTCGGCTTCTTCGCTAAGGCTGAGTTTTACTTTCTTTTTGGCCAGCTCTGTTATAAATTCTTTATAGGTCAGCAAGTACCAGTTTTGCAGTTTATTCTGCAGGGGAGCATGCTCCCCTGCAGAGGGAAAAAACTTACGTTGGATGGTTCGCTGGAATTTGCCTGAAATTTCCTCTAATTCTTTGTTGAGCGATAGCATTTGGTCCGCTTTCAAGGCAAGATTGTTATTTGTATCTGGAATAGGTATTTGACCAAAATATTTCCATATTAACTGGCATCCATTCTGGATTTGAGTGCAATACTTACCTATCAGCCACCAACCCATTTTTGAATTTAATATAGAAAGCAATCCCATATTTGCTGTTGGAAGAAACCAAAGCGAATTATTGCAATAAGTCCCATTTGTATCATATACAAAACAAGGCTTAACCTGGAAAGCTTGATACATTATTTTAGGTTCAGAAAATTTATCATAATAATCACATGCACGTAATTCCCACCAATAATCTCCTTTGTCTGTTCTAATTTTTCCTCTATCCGCAAAAGGTTTTAGCCATGCTGCAATCGAAGTATAATTGTTCTCAATCCATTCCCATGCTTCATCTTCGTTCGTAGAAGCTCCAATTTTGTTTTTAGTAAATCCTTTCTCAAGAAGGATCAAATAACTTAAAGTTTTTGGCTTAACATAAGATTGTACATCTCTACCTTGTAAAAAAGGTTTTATCAATTCATCAGCCTTACTATCATCATCAACTAATTTTTTTTTTGTCTCCTCGTTTATCAAAAAAGCTTCTGTCAGGCCAGTCAATACGCCACGATATGCTTCACCTCCAACAAAATCACTTAAAATTTTAAAGCTATCTTTTAATCTTTCAATTAATTTTTGTTCAATACCAGAAGAAATTACCCAAGTTTCACCAGAGAATTGCTCCCTTCTGAATATTTCAGTAGTCTGATTTACATTCGAATAAAAATCATCTTTATTTGCCTCACCTAATACTGACACAGAAAATTCAGTCTTAGGTTCTGCTTTACGCGAAACGAAAATACATGGATAAGTAGTTGCACCTTCAAATATCTGAATGTCTCCAAAATTAATTAATTTATTGAGTTCATAAGTCAATAAATATTCTCGTAATAATTTTCCATAACCTGCCTGTAACCATTTATTGGGCATAATAAATGAAATTATGCCGTTTTGTTGTAAAATATTGAAACCGCGCTCTACAAATAAGCAATAAAGGTCTCCGCGTTTATCAAATGTTTTATAATTCATTTTTGATAAAAACTCCGATTCTTCTTTCATTTTTTCTAAATGAACATACGGCGGATTCCCGATCACCACATCAAAACCGCCCTTATACTCAGTGCGAAAGGCATGCTGAACGGTGCAGCAGAAGTCAGCGATAATGGAGCTTGTGCCAGGGATTTCCGGTAAACTATGTTTTATACGATTATTCTGTATATACTTTATAGTATTATTCAGTTGTTCTTCGGTAGTAATTTCTTTTTGTCCGAATTTCTGTGTCCAGAGGTGATTCTGTGTGGTTCCTCTTTCCGAAACTATGGCGTACTCCTGCGCTGGAGCATGCTCCAGCGCATACGCATTCTCTGCCGAGGGAGCATGCTCCCTTGTTCCGCTCGTAGCGTCGTCGGTAAGAGTATATTCCGACGCGGACGACGAGCGAGCATGCTCGCTCGTTCCGCTCGTAGCGACTGGGATAGTCCGGCCCATAGCTATATTGCAGGCGCGGGCACTCATGCTTTTTATCTTTTGCACTATAGGAGCCAGTTCCTCATCATCGCATACCAGCACCATGTGCATATGGTCGCCACAAATATTGTAGGCAGTTATATTCAGATTATCCTTTTTTGCAATATCCGCAATAGTTGCGGTTATTATTTCCTCCTCTTTGGCACACAACCACACAGGGTCTCCCAACTTCACAAAATTATCGAACATGCGTTGCGAATACCTCGAATTATGCGTTGCGGTTGTAATATGCCATGCCTTTTTTGCTTTTTCAACAAATACCTGTGGAAATTCCTTTTGCCAGTTAAAGGCTCTATCGCCGGCCACGGCAGGGTCGTCAATCAGCGAGTTGCCGCATTTAATATTGTTATTCAGGTCGTTCAGCTTGCGGTTGGGCTGGGCGGTGCGCAACCAGAGGGAGAGCTTGGCAATTTCAACGCTTTCCTCATTAATATCAACGCCAAACAGGTTGTTTTCGAGTATGCTTTTTTCGGTATCGGTCAGCACTATGGCATCGCCGAAAAGCTTGGCTTGTAGTTCATCAATATAGCGGTGTTCCGTAATAAGGTGATCAAGCGCCTGGATCAGGAATGCCCCGGAGCCGCAGGCCGGGTCGCAGATGGTAAGCTGCAAAAGCCAGTTGCGGTAGGTGGTAAGCTTATCGAATAAAGGTTGTATGGTTTTCCGGTGGTGTTTGCGGTCGGTACTATAATCCTCTTCATCCAACTGCAGTTCGGCTTTTTTATCGGTACAAAGCTTGCCAACGGTATTATCCACAATATACTTGGTAATGTATTTGGGCGTATAAAACACACCGTCCTTTTTGCGCTTGGTTTTGGTTTTGTCAATTTCCTGTCCTTCGAGTTGTGCTTTTATTTCGTCCAGTTCATTCAGCGAGTTTTCGAAAATATGGCCCAGTATATTTACATCCACCTCGCTGTCGAAATCATATTCCGAAAGCTTTAGCGTATGCCGGTAAAGCAATTCATCATCAATTTTCAGGGCATCGAGTAGTTCATCCGGTTTAAACAAACCGCCGTTGTAGGCAAATACATCGTAGCGTTTGCCTTTAAAGCCGGTATTCAGGTATTCGAAATACTTTTTAAAGCGGGCGTAAAGTGGAATTTCCACATCGCGTTCCTGCAAATCGCGCCAGTCGTCCAAGATCAGCTGCGCCGAGTTAGGAGGCAGCAATTGCCTGTCCTCAGCAAAAAAAAGGAACAGAAAGCGGTCTAATAATTTCTGCGATTTCTTAAAAAGCATTAGTGCATCGTTCTGAGGGTTTAGGGCCACCAGGTTCAGGTGCAGCTCGCGTTTAAATAGCGAATAATCGTTGTACAGGTTTTTGGTAATAGCATCTTCGTGGCTTATTGATTCGTCCTTGATGCGCTTGGGAAGACCTTTTGCAATACTCTCGTACGACAGGCACAGCCACAGCAATTCAAAATCTTTTTCGCCAAGCGTAAACAGGTTGAATTCGAGATGCTCAATGGCATTATCGATATAGAAACGCAGTTTCTCGAAATTGGAAGTAATAATATACACACAATCGGGCTGGTTGTTTTTATAGCCAAAAGCCTGGTTTTCAATCTTATTCAGATCGGTGGTTTCGGTTCCTTTCAGCTCAATAACTGCTATAACTGGCGAAGGAGCATGCTCCTTCGCCAGTAGTATTGCTCCATCTGCTTTTTTACTGTCCTTTACATTTTTGTATTCGGTGGTAATATTGAAACCCGGCGTCGGATTTTTGGTATAACCCAGCACGGTAACAAACAGGTCGATCAGGAACTCGCCCTGGTATTGCTCCTCCTTGCTGTTGCGTATATTTTCCTGTATTTCGGGATTATGAAAATGTGCTTTAAATTTCGCATAAGCAGCCGCAACCGCCTGTTTGTCTATCGCTTTCTGATATTTACTGATTACTGAATTTTGAAAAAAGGACATATAGATTGTGGGTTCGGGTAATTATCGATACAGAATTATGAAGATTGTTATAATGGAATTTATTTGTGATACCTGACGGTTTAAAAACTTCAATTACAGTATCATTTAATTTGTAACCAACAGTAATTGCTCACAAATATACCAATTCCCTATTCCCCCATCCAACTGTTTATGATTATTTTTCAAACAAAACCATACACCCCACAGGCATACAAGCAAGGAATATCAGCATTTTACCTGCCGGTTAACCAGGATAAAATCGAGTTCAGCCACAACAAACGCAAAAAGAGACCACCCCAAACGGAGCAGTCTCAATAAACGAAAGCACTTAACTCACTATTTCAGCTTATCCTTAAATACCTTCCTGAATTTTTCGAGCTTGGGAGCAATTACAAACGTGCAATAAGGTGCATTTCCATTTTCATTGTAATAATTCTGGTGATAATCTTCAGCTTTGTAAAAAACTCCTGCCGGGCTGATTTCAGTAACAATTGGGCTATCAAATGCCTTTTCTGCATTCAGTTTAGCTTTGTAAGCTTCAGCAAGTTGTTTCTGCTGTTCGTTATGATAGAAAATGGCAGATCGGTATTGTGTCCCTTTGTCAGCGCCCTGTCGGTTAAGTGTGGTCGGGTCGTGGCTGCTCCAGAAAGCTTCGAGCAATTCGTCGTAAGAGATTATTGAAGGATCGTAAATTATCTGGCAAGCTTCTGCATGACCGGTAACACCGGAACAGACTTCGTTATAGCTTGGATTTTTGATTTTTCCGCCGGTATATCCCGAAGTTACGGAAAGTACACCTTTCAATTCCTGAAAAACTGCTTCAACGCACCAGAAACATCCTGCTGCAAAAGTTGCTGTATCTGTTTTAATTCCGTTTGCTGATATATCCATTTGATTTGAGTTTTTTTGTGTATTGCTTTTACAGGCTGTTACTAAAAGTAAGGCTAAAAAAAGAAAAATGATTCGTTTCATGTTTAATTATTTTGAATAACAGTTCAACAATATCAGCACTAATAAGTTCAAAGCCTATAGATCATTTCATCTCAAATATTGTTAAATGCGATCTCATTGCAATCAATAATTAAATGAAAAAGCTAAAAATTTAATTCACAATTTAATTTGTATTAAAAAACTAATTACTTTTGCAGAAGTTCTTCACAACAATTACTTATCAAGAAAGGCTGAGGGAAATGGACCTTTGAAGCCTTGACAACCTGTCCGAATTTTTATTGGACAAGGTGCCACATCCACCCGCCATTGGCGGATAGATAAGATTGGAATTAGTTTTGCGATATCGTATCCTCAATATCTTCAAAGCTCTTCTGACTTATCGGAAGAGCTTTTTTTATGCTCATTCCGGTAGCCCTTTCAGGTAAGTGATCATTAAATTGTTAATCAATAAAAATCACATGCCATGAACAAAATCACTCAAATCATTCATTCTATTCCAGTTGACGAATTAACAGGCGCTATTTCGGTTCCCATTTATCAAACATCTACCTATGTGCAGGAAGCGCCCGATGTGAACCGTGGATTTGTATATGCGCGTACCAACAATCCGACACGTTCCGCCCTGGAGAAAATCATAGCTGAACTCGAAGGTGGTGTTGCAGGATTTGCATTTGCATCAGGTCTTGCAGCTATCGATTCCATTCTTAAAACACTGAAATCCGGCGACGAAATAGTTGCCGTTGATGATGTTTATGGCGGAGCATACAGGCTTTTTTCACTTATTTACCAAAAATTCGGTATCAAAATTCATTATGTCGATACTACTGATGCTACGAATATCAGTGAGTTTCTGAATGAAAATACAAAATTGGTCTGGCTCGAATCTCCAACCAACCCTACACTAAAAATATCGGATATTAAAACCATAGCTGAACTTGCACACCAGGCAGGTGCTTTGGTGGTAGTTGATAATACATTTGCTTCACCGATTGCTCAAAATCCAATTGAGCTGGGAGCTGATTATGTTATGCATAGCGCAACCAAATACCTGGGTGGACATGCGGATCTGCTTGCCGGGCTGGTTGTTGTAAACAATGTAAAACTGGCAGAAGAAATCAAATTCATTCAGAATTCATCAGGCGGAGTGCTTGGCCCGCAGGATTGCTGGCTGGTTATTCGAGGTATTCAGACACTCGCTTTAAGGGTTGAACGCCAATGTGAAAATGCAGTTAAAGTTGCTGAATTTCTGGCTTCTCATCCCGATGTGGACCATGTAAATTATCCCGGATTGCCATCCCACAAAAATCACGAGATTGCCAAAAAGCAACAGAATGGACTTTATGGTGGAATGGTGTCATTTTCTCTTAAGAATGATACGGAAGAAGCTGCCCTTGCTTTTATTACTTCAACAAAATATTTTGTGTTAGCCGAAAGCCTTGGAGGGGTAAAAAGCCTGCTTTGTCATCCTTCGCAAATGACGCATAAATCAGTGCCACGTGAAAAACGCCTTTCCTCGGGAATCAATGATTCCCTGATACGGCTCTCATGCGGTATTGAGCATGTTGATGACCTGATAAGCGATTTGAAACAGGCGTTCGAGAAGATGAAATCAATTAAGTAAAAGGCTTATTTTAGAAGTAATGAATATTAGAGGGGGAGAGTAGGCGAGGGGTGAAAAAAAACTGTAAACTTTAAGATTGGAAACAAATAAACTTATCTTCTATCCTCTATGTGACTCCTTACAACTTATATCTTACACCTTACTCCTGACTTTAGTATTCCGACTCCCGACTTCCGTCTTTACCCATAAATAGATAATAAATTTACTAACATGACATACGATAAGAAATTAATCATTGGTCTTTTTGGATTTGGTGTAGTAGGAGAGGGAATCTACCGCGTACTGAAGCAAACTCCGACTTTACAGGCTGAAATTAAGCGGATTTGTATAAAGCATCCTGATAAAAAGAGGAACGCTCCGGCGGAATTGTTTACCACCGATGCGGATTTGTTGCTGAATGATTCAGAAATCAACGTAGTTGTTGAGTTAATTGACGATGCAGAAGCAGCTTGGCATATTGTGTCAACCTCTTTAGGGAGTGGAAAGGCAGTTGTTAGTGCTAATAAAAAAATGATAGCAGCTAATCTCGCTGAATTGCTTCAGCTGCAGGTTGATAATAAAACTTCATTTTTATACGAAGCAGCTGTTTGCGGCAGTATTCCAGTTATACGTAACCTGGAGGAGTACTATGATAATGATATGCTAAATTCAGTAACAGGCATTATCAATGGTAGCACTAATTATATTCTCACGCGAATGAATGAGGATGGAATGGCTTATGTTGATGCTCTTAAACTTGCCCAGGAATTGGGTTTTGCCGAAAGCGATCCTACTCTGGATGTTCAGGGAACTGATGCGGCCAATAAACTGACTATTATTCTGAATCATGCATATGGTATAATTTCAGCGCCCGAAGATATTATGTGCAAGGGAATTACCCAACTGCATCCCGCCGATAGCGTATATGCTAAAGAAAAGGGTTATAGCATAAAACTTGTTGCCCGTGCTAACAGGGTCAATAATACTGATGTTGCAGCCTATGTTTTGCCAACTTTTGTTGGGCCAAGAAGTCAGCTTTTTAATGTACGGTTTGAGTTTAACGGTGTTGTAATTGGAACCCGGTTAGCTGATGAACAGTTTATTTATGGGAAAGGTGCAGGCCGTTATCCAACTTCATCAGCAGTGCTGAGCGATATTGCAGCTTTACGCTATGGTTACAAATACGAATACAAAAAACTTCATACCGGAGTTGATTATTGCATTTCAAATGATCATGTGTTGCGTGTGTATGTAAGTTGTGAAAATATGAGTGATATCGATCAACGCGATTTTATTGCTGTAAATGAAACCTACATCAGCCAAAGCAGGAAGTACATTATCGGTTCTATAAGTTTCGATAAGTTACGAAACGCTTCCTGGTTAAATAATCCTGCCAACTCGGTTATTGTTTTTGAAGATTCGGGCGAAACAACGTCACATCATCTCGAAGAACTTGAATAAGTAAACCTAATTCTGATTTTCACAAAATCCCCTGGCTTTCAGTCGTGGGATTTCTTATTTTAACCAATCCCTGATAATTTTTATAACAGGAATAAGACATTTTTTTTTAAAATAGGAATCATAAAAACACCATGAATATACTTATAAATAAATCAACATATGAATACTACCTAGGAGGACAGATATAAAACCCAGGTGAAAACTTGGTAGAAATGCTCAGGCTATCAGCAAATTAAAGTAAGTTTATACTGAATTATCAAAAAATATTGATTACCTTTACCAATTGATTCTCAGTGAGATTTCATCTCTAAAAATTCCATGACGATTATGGCTGATAAAAAACAAAATAATTATGATTCACCTGATGTAGGAAAACTACAAGCAGTTGAAATTGATCACAAAACAACAATCTACATAGCAAAAGGAGCAGATCCTGTGGAAGCAAAGCAACGTTACTTGTACAGAATTAATCCTAAAACAATAATCCTTTCCTAAAAGGAAAATTTAAGCTTAACTCGCATTCTTCTGATTATATTAAACTCATTTCAGAAGCCATAGCTTAAAACAGCCCGAACTTAAGACTATATCCAAAAGCCTACGGGAAAAAATGTGTCCGATTCAGAATCGGATACAAAGACATGATGAATTTATGTCACTCAACAACTTTAAGAAAATTTATCAGTCCTTTCATATATGTTTGCTGGTCGTCATACATACACATATGGCTTCCGTTTTTGCAGAGTAGAAACTGCGCTCCGGGTATTTGTAAGCTCATCCATTCCATATATTTCGGGTCCATTGTGTCGAAAGTTGCACCAATAACAAGTGTTGGCAAATGAATATTTTTTAGCTGTTTGCTTACATCCCAGTTAGCGAGTTTACCGCTGATACCGAACTCGCTTGGACCCTGCATGATTGTGTACAATTCATTGTTTGTTTTGCTGAATGAACGGGTAACAGGCTCAGGCCATGCTGATAACCGTAAAATATGTTTTGAATAAAAATTTGGCTGTAACAATTCCATGTATTCAGGATTCTGAAAATCATTTTCAGCCTCAATCTTATTGATTTTTGCCAACACCGTGGGATCCATTTGCTTTGCAAGTACTTCATCGGCATATTTTCCATATTCAGGACAACTGGCCATCATATTTGAAATGATAAGGCCTTTCATGTTTTTCTGGTATTTCAACGAATATTGCATGGCCAGAATTCCTCCCCACGAATGCCCGAGGAGGAAAAAATTACTTTTATC
>JBBQGD010000042.1:0-20916 GCA_038322655.1 Bacteroidales bacterium
AGTACATTTTATTTATACAGGTTATGCCGAAACATTCAAAATGTTCTTTAAAAAATATATCCGGTGGAACATTTCAAGATCTTTGGCTTATTTTTCACTTTTCATTTTTCACTTTTCATTTTACAATGTTATCTTTGCAATCCAAATAAAATTTACGGCCATGATTCAACGTATCCAGACCATATACTTATCATTAGCATTTGCCGCTATTGCTTTGCTATTTGCTTTCCCGCTTGCGCAGTTTTTTTCTGAAACAGGGACATATATTTTTTCTATAACCGGTTTAAAAAACATGGTGCCCGGTGAACCTGAAGCGTTTAACTCCATGGTGTTTTTGCCCATGATAATTGTTGCTGTTGGAATCGCGTTGCTGGCTTTGTATGCCATTTTTCAATACAAAAAGCGTCCGTTACAGGTGAAATTAACAAGTGCAGGAGTTTTTGCAACTATTGCACTAATCATGGGCATATTCTTTCTTTATATTCCGATGATTGAAAAGAAAATCAACATTGTACCCAATTACCTGGATTCTATTGGTGTTTACCTTCCCCTGGTTGCGCTTATCTTTTTTGTAATGGCCAACAGAGCAATTAAACGCGATGAAAAACTAGTAAGGTCAGCGGATAGATTGAGGTAGGGTATTTTTGATTTCGGAATTCAGATTTCGGAGTTGGGAGGTTAAACTTGAAACTTGGAACCTTTTAACGTTGCTTTTCAAACACTTCCAGATCACGAATATCTTTTCCGTCAATCACAAACCTTACACAGGTTATTACATGATGAAAGCCCGAATTGCCTGCAGCTCCCGGGTTGATATGAAGCAGTTCATGTTTCTTGTCGTATAATACTTTCAATATATGCGAATGGCCACAAATAAAAAGTTTTGGGTTTTCAGTTTCTATAAGTTGTTTGGCTTCTTTTTCATAACGTCCGGGATAACCTCCAATATGGGTTATCAGTACTTTAACATCTTCGCAGTTAAAAACCAGGAATTTAGGATAGGAAATCCGGATTTCAGTTCCATCGATGTTGCCATAAACTGCTTTTAATGGTTTGAAAGCAGCAAGTTTATCAGCCGTTTCAATAGTACCTATATCACCTGCATGCCATACTTCGTCGCAACCGGAAAAGAACTCCAATATACGTGGATTTATATAACCGTGTGTGTCGCTTAAAAGGCCGATGCGGAGCATGAATTGAATAAGTTAAAAGTTAAAAGTTAAAAGTGAAAAGAGAAAAGAGATCCCGATAGCTATCGGGACTGAAACCCTGAAACTTTTAAACTTTTCCATTCCTAAAACCAATTTTTCTTTTTCATATAAAAGTACATCATTACTCCCATCCCGGCTGTTGCTGACAAGAAGATAGGGTAGCCATACTTCCAGTGGAGTTCGGGCATAATATCGAAATTCATGCCATAAATACCTGTTACCAGGGTCATAGGAATAACGACTGTTGAAACCAATGTCAGGGTTTTCATAATGCTGTTCATCCGGTTGGCATTATTGGCCATTAACAAGTCCATCATGGATGAAACCATTTCGCGGAAACTATCAACCGATTGAATTAAAAACGAAAGGTGATCGTTGATATCTCCCAGGTATTGCCTCGTAAATTGATCAATGATTGCGGATTCCTCTCGGGCCAGGTATCTTATTTCTTCTTTCAACGGGTAAATGGTTTTGCGCAGCAACATCAGGTTTTTCTTTACTCTAAGAAAAGAATGCGAAAGTTCATTGGTGGGGTTATCAATTAAAAGCTTTTCGAGGGCTTCCATCTGTTCTTCAGTATTATCGAGTAATATATAGTAGTTATCAACAATTTGATCAATCAGCAGATAACAGAGGTAAGCCTCCTGGTGAACGCGGCCTTTCCCTTTGCCGGTTTCTAACCTTTTTATGATCTCGTCAAAAATATGGTTATCATTCTCTTCGAATGAGATAAGCACGTTAGTGCCTAAATACAGGCTAATATGATCTGATTCAATTACCTGTTCCGATTCGTTCCAGATCAGATTTTTAAGGGTTATAAATAAACTCTTTTCCAGGTCTTCAACCTTTGGCATATGGTCAACATTGAAGATATCCTCCATAATCAAAGGATGTATCCCAAAATGTGCGCCAAGTTTCTCAAGGTTTGAAGGATCATTGAAACCTTTTACTATGATCCAGTTTGTTGCATTCTCACCCTGTAATTTTATGGATTCATCAACAGAAATATCTTCGAATGCCTGAAAATGATCTTCAGTGTAAACCAGCATACTAATCCTGGTATCAGCGGTTTTAACGCCGGTATAAACCGTGCTTCCGGGAGGCATTCCTGCCTTTTTGCTAAGTCGTTTTTTAGACATAATCTGAATTTAGTCTGATATTTGACAAAAATAACGAAAGCGTGTTCAATAAAGCCGGAAATGTCAAATAATTAATTCAGTCACATGGTATGTGCTGTTACAGAGTCAGTTATTAACTATGTTAAAAATGATCTCATGATATAGTGTGCACAAAAAAAAACCGGCTTTGTTAAAACCGGTTTTTCTATTTTAAATCATGATCTGTTTATTTTTTTGCTTTCAGCAAATCCCTGATTTCAGCAAGTAAAACTTCCTGTGCAGGAGGTGCAACTGGAGCCGCTGGTGCTTCAACTTCTTTCTTTTTGGTTGCATTAAATCCTTTAATAATCATAAATAACACGAAAGCAATTACCAGGAAAGAAATAACTGCCGATAAAAAATTGCCGTATTTTACAGCACCCCAGGTTAGCGCTGCAATGTCTTTAACACCTGCTGCTTCTAAGGCCGGATTTAATAATAAAGGAGTGATTACATCCGCGATCAATGAATTTACTATTGCACCGAAAGCGCCGCCAATAATAACAGCTATAGCCAGATCGACTACATTGCCTTTCATAATAAAACCTTTGAATTCTTTAACAAGTCCCATGTTGTGTTTGTTTTTGGTTAATAATCAGATTAATTGTTTGGTATTGATTTATTTGTGTTCAAGTGAATAAGCAAATCCTACTGTAAACGTTTCCCTGAACTGGGTCCTGGGACCATGTGTATTCCCTTCAGGATCAGTATAGCTAATATTATCATCATATATCAACATCGATGTAAAAGTCAGTGAAAGATATTTGTTCACTTTCATTAATAAATTGTTTTCCCAGCCAACTATAATATTCTGTGGATTATGAAGGTAATCGGAGAATAAATCGAGTTTCGACATCAGGTTTATATTTTTCGCGATGTCTTTCTTAAACATAGCATTCACCGATCCCCCGATTTGCCAGAGTGTCTTATTATCGCCAAAAATTCCGTAAGCACCTTCGGGCCGGTTAGTAAGAGATTTATCGTTTACTACAGTTAAACGTGCCCCGATTGGTGAGATAAAAACTGAGAAATAATCAACGGGTTTATAATTCATACCTAATGAAAACTGGAAGTACCCCGGGGCCATAAATTTGGAAATATAAATAGAATCCGGATAGTTGAACCCTTTATCAAATTGCGAACTGAATGAAAACAAAGCTGCATAATCCCAATTCTTCCATGCATATATGCCTCCATTGGAAACTAAATTAATTTTATCATTGATCTTACGCCAGCTGGGATCAGTTTGCTGCATGTATGAGATTCCATATGCCAGACCAAGGTAATTATTCCAGGATACCTTCCCTTTTGCATAATTTTTATAAATATTCAGCATTGCATTGGCAGCAAGTGCATTTTCACCACCGGCAGCCCAGTTGGTAAAAGTAGTTTGCGAAAAGCCTAAAGAAGCTTCGTATTTTGACTTCCACGAAGTATCGACATCGGAGGTAAAAGCCATTAACTGAGAAGCACAAAAAAATGTGAAGAGAAGGAGCGTAATTTTTTTCATAGATTTAATTGATGATGAATCAAAGATAAATGTATTAAAATATAAATGCAAATAAAAAATCAATTAGCCTTTATAAACAAAGCAACTAAAACAGAATAAAACATAAAATGTTTGAAATCAAAAGAAATAAATTTCCAATAAACTATGATGACAGATGGAGAAAGGATGATAAAAGAAAGGAAAGATTAATTGCAATCAAATAGTAAAACGTTTATATCTTTTTGATATCCGATGTTTTGATCCAGCCAACACTTCCATTTGCAATACGGATTTCCTGCCATCCGGCAACCAGATCAAGTAGTTTAACTTTAGTGCCTTCGTGTAAAACAAAAATATCTTTACTGTTCTCATCCGGGGAACTTTTAATATTGACGGTTTCAGTAAAAACGATCGCGTCGTGTTGGTTGCTCAGATACTTATTACGTTGCGTAGCTGCTATGATGCCAATAAAAAAAACGAATAATAAAAACATACCTGACCAGAAACTTATTTTCCGGATCGTAATCCTTGATGAAGCAATATAGACAGCTAGCAGCAGAAGTGCCAGTGTAATGAGTATAATGTTTACAGCAGCAAGCGTATCAATATCCATAAGGTTAATTACCTGTGTCCACCATCTTTTATAAAATAACTCAGGAACCATTTCAACCTTATCGGTTAATTTGCTGTTGGCCACTTCAATATTATGTTTTATATCTTCATTGTTAGGAGCAAGTTTCAATGCCTTTTCATAATAATATATGGCCTGGGTATTTTCATTGTTACGGAAATAGGCATTTCCAAGGTTATAATATAATGCATATGATTCATATCCGCCTGTAATAATTTTTTCGTATAGGGCAATAGCTTCCTTATAATTCTTAGTATTATATGCTTTCGCTGCCTGGCTTGCCATTTGTTCCGGGTCCTGGGCTACTGCATGAAATGCAACTAATAGTATCGTCGCAACCAGGACTGCTATTTTTTTACATTTCATAGGTTTGGATTTTATTAAAATAAATGTTTTTAGATTATTCTATGGTCATTCGTAAATTATTGGTCATTCAATTGTCATACGATTGTCATACGATTGTCATTCAGTGGTCATACAGTTGTAAATCGTCATTCGTCATTTGTAAATTATTGGTCATTCAATTGTAATCAAGATTTTTCACTTTTCACTTTTCACTATTTCAAAAACTGTTCTGTCTCTGAAATTGTCTTAATTGCTAAGTCATAAAGTTGCTGCATATTCAGAGCTTTTCCGGGCTGGGCATAACGGGCATAATTACAATCGTGCAGAGTACTCATAAACCGTTCAGTCAATTCACTATCAACATTACGGAGTTGAAGCTGTTCCCTTGCTGTATCCATTGAAAGCAGTGACATTGGGATATTAAATTTCTGACTTATGTATCCCCACAAAGCAAAAGCTATTTCTTCATGAAATTCATCGTGTTTCCCACTGTCAAGTAATTTCTTAGCTTTTTGAAGCCTTTTAATGGCAATCCGTGTTGCTCTTTTGCGTTGCATAAGTTTTGTATCGCCTTTCATGCGCATATTTCTCTGGTTTAGTATCAGGAATATAATAAATCCTAAGACCGGTAAAGCCAGCAGAAACCAATAAATGAATTTTCCATATAGCCTATTTCCCGTTGCATGAATGTATAAAGGCGGTTCCATAAGGTACCTGATATCGTTACCCAGGTATTTTACATCTCCCTGTGCAGCTGCCTCAGCAGCCGATCCACTGCCTTTTTTAACTTTTAGTTTAAACCTGTCGGAATTAAGAATTGAATATTCTTTATTCACAGGATTAAAGAACGAAAACTGAATAGGATCAATGGAAAAATCGCCTGATGCTCTTGGAATAATAAGGTATTCAAAAGTTCTGGTGCCTGAAGTTCCTCCTTTATTACTAAAGTCATCAATGATTTTTGGATCATATACTTCAAAATCAGGAGGGAAATTTATAGTTGGTTTTTCAATAAGGTTCAGGTTTCCTGTTCCTGTTACTGAAACTCTGAGAGTAATACCATCATTTGTATTTACTATTGTTCTGTCAACCTGGGCTTTCATCGTGAACTGCCCTACAGCCCCTGAAAAATCAAGTGGACGATCAGTAGTTGGCAAAGGTTTAACGTTTATTGTTATGGTATTTGAATGCAAAGTTTTCTTTACATTTTGATAATCACTTCCAAAAAACGAATCATCCATCAGATTTTTAAAGAATGGGTCATTCCCAAAGAAAGGATCGTCGGCAAGCGGACTTCTTGATTTAACTTTAACCTGGTAAATAACATTCTGGACCAATTGGTCGATGATTAATGTTCCTGATTTCTGTGGATAAAGTGCTGCTTTGCGAAGTTCAGCGACAATATACTTTTTACCATTATATGTTTCTGTATATTGTGGATACTGTGTAGCATCTTTTAACAGATCTTGTGCCCAGAAACCAGGATAAGAAGGTATTTTTTCAGGTTGATCAATCTGTAAGCGGTTGGTGGGAGTGTATAGTTTAAAAGTAACTGTGGTAAGTTCTCCCTGGTATGGATTAGTCTTATCAACTACTGCTTTCAGAAAAACATCTTTGCCAATATCATCTTTCACCGGAGCCTGAGTTCGGCCCTGTGGCTGGTTGTTGCCTGGATTTTGTTGAGCCGGACGCTGACTTTGGTTCAAAACTGTAATTGTCGTTGAGTTCGACATATACCTTTTCCCTTTAACTGAGATCAAAGCCTGTGGGATTGTAAAAGTTCCGGTTTTGTTTGCCTCAAGTATATATGTGTATGACATTGAACTTGAATACTCCATCTTGCCGTTGACAGTCATAATGTTCTGCCCGCTCGACATCATCGGACCATTGAGTATATCGAAGTTCAATATTTCCGGTGCCATGAAGTTGCTGCCTTCGGCGTTAATGGTAAACGTTAGCTGAAACTGTTGGCCTACATATACCTGTCGGGGTGCCTGAGCCGAAAAACTGATGTCCTGGGCTAATAAAAGTCCCGGCAATACTAGAAGGAATATAAGAATCAGTTTTTGTTTCATTTTGTTTTTGGAGTAATTTCAGTTCAACTGAAAAGCAATTAAATTGCAATAATTTATTTGCCCTTTTTCAGTGAATCAGGATGGCAACTTTTTGCATTCTCGCTCTCTTACTTTACCAATCCTTCTCCGGCATATTTTGAGAGGGAACGTTTTGCTTATTCTTCGTTTTTTCAAGAGTTCGCTTTTCATTATTATTCATGGCGTTCAGCATCCGGTTGGCATCCTGTTTCGACATATTGGGTTTGGGCTGTGGTTGTTGCTGTTGTTGCTGCTGCTGTTTTTGTTGTTGCTTCTTTTCTTGTTTCTTGTTTTGCTCTTGTTTTTTTTGCTGCTGAAGCTTTGTCATTGCATACGAGAGGTTATAACGGGTATCTTCATCTTTTGGATTTTGCCTCAATGCCGTCTTATACGCATCAATACTCTCTTTATATTTTTTGTTTTCAAGTAAAGAGTTACCGAGATTAAAGTAAACACTTGGTTTGGGCACTTCTTTATTTTCGCTTTTTGCAAGTTTCAGGTATTGCGATGCTGCTTCATCATAATTCTGTTGTTTGTAAAGCGAATTCCCGAGATTAAAAGTCGCTTTCTGTGAATTTGGTGATTTAGTCAATGCTTTGCGAAAGTCAATCTCTGCATCTTTATAGTGACCATCCTTATATTCATTATTACCTGAACGAACCAGTTTCTGAGCTGGTTGTGCATTCACAATGCTTATTGCAAAGAGAAGGAATAAAATTAATAAACTTCTCATCTGTTTAGTGTTGATTTATTTCTGAATAATTTAATTTTACCTGCAAGACGACCTTTTCGGTTGGCAATTAACACTTCGACCAATATCAGGATTAGCGCAGCAAGAATAAAAAACTGGAACCTGTCTTCATAATCGGAGAAGAAGGCTTCGTTATATTCAGCTTTTTCAAGCTTGTTAATTTGGTCGAATACTTCCTGTACTCCTGATTGTGAGTTGTTAGCTTTTACAAAAATTCCTTTACCTGCTTTAGCGATATCCCGCAGCATAGGTTCGTTGATACGGGTGATTACTGTAATGCCGGAAGCATCTTTTTTATATCCTATCTGGGTGTTTCCGCTGTAAACCGGTATTGGCGCACCCTCGGGTAACCCGATTCCGATTGTATATACCCTGCAACCTTTTCCAGCTGCAGTTTGAGCCGACTCAACGGCATTGTCTTCATGGTTCTCTCCATCAGTAATCACTATAATAGCCTTACTTTGTTTTGTGTTGCCAAATGCAGATGCACTGGTTTCAATAGCATCGCCAATGGCTGTGCCTTGTACGGGTATCATTCCAGGGTTAATATTTGATAAAAACAGCCTTGTAGCTGAATAGTCAGTGGTCAGAGGCATTTGAATGTATGCTTTTCCGGCAAAAACAACAAGGCCTACACGGTCGTTTTCGAGTTTACCCAATAAGTGAATAATAGCTTGTTTTGCACGTTCGAGCCTGTTAGGCGTTATGTCCTGGGCCAACATGCTGTTCGAAACATCAAGGGCGAAAATCATATCTACACCTTTACGCTTGATTTTCTCCAGTTTTGATCCGGTTTGTGGGTCAGCCATGCCAATTACCAGTAAAATCCAGGCTACTGACCATATGATAAATTTAAGAATTTCGCGGGTGCCTGAAAATTCGGGTATGAGGCGCATAACCAGGTTCAGATCGCCGAAAGCAGCAAGCGCTTTTTTCTTTCGCCTTCGGGCATACACAAACAGCAGCACCAGCAGCGGAATAAAAAGCAGCAGGTATAGGAATTGTGGATTAGCCAGGCGAAACATTATATTTATTTTTTAAGTTAAGGTACTAATTTAAGCAAAGCAAAGCGTACTACAAATTCAAGAGTCAGCAAAACGAGAGCCAGGATAACAAACGGTAAAAATTCTTCCTTTTTCCGACTGAATTCAGTCACGTCAATTTTTGATTTTTCAAGTCTGTCAATTTCTTTATAAACTTCCTGGAGCTTTTGTCTGTTGGTAGCCCTGAAATATTTACCATTGGTGAGCGCCGACATTTTCTTTAGTAATGCTTCATCAATTTTTACTTCCATCCGTTGATATTGTATGCCAAATTGAGTCCGGACCGGGACAAGTGCAGTTCCAACAGTGCCAACACCAATAGTATATATCCTGATACCATAAAGTTCAGCAATTTCAGCTGCTGATTGTGGATCTATGGAACCCATATTATTAACTCCATCTGTAAGCAATATAATAACCTTGCTTTTTGCTTTACTGTCTTTTAACCTGTTCACGGCTGTTGCCAGCCCGTCACCTATGGCTGTACCATCATCAATCATTCCGAAATTAATGTCCTTATAAAGGTTTATTAATAATGCATGATTTGATGTTAACGGACACTGCGTAAAACTTTCGCCACTAAAAACAACTAGTCCTATCCGATCATCAGGCCGGCTGTTGATAAAATCAATTGCAACTTCTTTGGCAGCTTCGAGACGGTTTGGCCGCAGGTCTTCAGCCAGCATTGAACTTGAAACGTCCATCGCAAGAATAATATCAATTCCTTCAACACTTATATCCTGCCGGTTCAAATTAGTTTGCGGTCGTGCCAATGCTAATATCAATAACCCTGCGGCTAACATGCGCAAACCAAAAAGTCCATATCGCGCATAATGCTTCCAGCCTGGAATAAACTTTTTAAATACAGCCGTCGATGACATTTGTATCGGTACTGAATAGTGCCTAAGCTTATACCAGTACCAGGCAACTGCTAAAGGTATCAGTAGCAGTAACCACAAGTATTCAGGATCAGCAAAATGCAGTCTAGGTATCATGCTTTTATTTCAGGTTCAATAGTTTGTAATGTTTTATTTTCGACAGGTTTTTCTTCAGCTGCAATTGCTATGGGTTTGGTAGTCTCAATAAACTGTCTGGAATTGGTCATACTCAATTCATTTTCATCTTTTTGAGGTATTGCCTTGGCAAATTTTGCATAATCAGCCTGCTCAAGTATTTTTGAAAGCAGTGAGCGCGATTCAGGCTGAAGAGTTGTCAGATCATATGCTGCAAGTATCTCAGATGTTATCATTTCCATAGCCTCAATTCCATGTTGTTGATGCAAATAATGCCTGATAATATCAGTTAGTTCTGAATAATACGCTTTGATTTTGCCCTGCTGCCATAATTTTTTATCATCCAATAAATTAAGGCTTTGGATTGCAATTTGCCACGGCGGACCTTGACTTTTTGTTATAACCGGGAAAAGAGGTTTGTTAATACGTTTTCGCCAGAAATAATACCATACCAAGGCTATGATCAGACCAATAATTGCTGCTCCGCCAAGGTAGGGAGCCAGCTCGGAAAAAGTTAACGGCGCCTGAATGGGGCCCCTGATATCGCGGATTGCTTTGGTAGTATCTACTTCAACTGTTCTTACTTTCAGATATACTCCTTCTGAAAGAAGTTCATGTTTTGTAGTATCTCCGGCGTATGAATAATGAACAGTAAATGGAGGAATATAATAGAAGCCGGTATCAAAGGATGTGATAAAAATAGTCTGACTATAATTCAGGAATTCATTTCTGCTTGTGGTATTAGTATCCACTTTTGATTTGGAAGCGACTTCTACTGAAGTAGTAAGCGTATCAGAAATAATGGGCCAATAAATTGTAGCAGATTTAGGCAAGGTTGCATTTAATCGGAGTTGAACGCGTTCACCAATCCTGATGGAAGAAGTGTCGAGGCTTAGAACTGCTTTTTGTGAATATGCATTTAAATTGCAAAATACACAAATCGCCAGTCCAAAACCGAATATGAAAATATGCCTGAAAGTATTATTCAAAGTCTTCCTCATCCTCATTGCCTCATTTCGCGAAGTGTAAATAATTTCATTAATGGTTTTACGTAATCCTGGCCAGTCACAATTCCAGCGGTATCTATTCCTGATCGTTTAAATATTCCATCAATTGTTTTTTCGTGATTCTTCCACCAATTGCTATAGGTGTCCCGCACCCGTTGGCTCGAAGAGTCAACCCAAACCCGGCCCTCTGTTTCTTTATCATACACTTCCATCATCCCGATAGGAGGGAGTTCTGTTTCTCTTTTATCATAGACTCTTATCGCTACCAGATCATGTTTTCCGGAGGCAATTTTTATGGCTCGCTCAAAAGCGTGATCCATGAAATCGGAAATAATAAATGCTGTACAGCGTTTTTTAATTGCATTGGTCAGATATCGAAGAGCTTCGGATAAATCCGTGCCCTGGCTTTCCGGTTTAAAATCAATGAGTTCGCGAATGATTCTTAAAATGTGGGAAGTCCCTTTTTTGGGTGGTATAAACTTTTCAATTTTGTCGCTGAAAAATATAACTCCTACTTTATCATTGTTTTGTATGGCTGAAAATGCGAGTACAGCAGCAATTTCCATCATAAGGTCTTCTTTGAATGAACCTTGAGTTCCGAATTCGTTTGAGCCACTAACATCAATCAATAACATGACCATTAACTCGCGCTCCTCGTCAAATATTTTGAGGTATGGCGTATTGAATCTTGCGGTTACATTCCAGTCGATGTTTCTAATATCATCTCCATACTGATATTCCCGTACTTCACTGAAAGCCATTCCACGCCCCTTGAAGGCACTGTGATAATGCCCCGAAAATATATTTCGCGACAAACCACGTGTCTTAATTTCTATACGCCTGACTTTCTTTAGAATCTCAGAGGTTTCCATTGATTTTCAGAGTTTATTTTCTGGAATGATGTGCAAATGAAGCTGATGGTTTTAGCCGGGAGAAGTTTAAGGTACTTCTACAGAATTCAGGATTTCGTTGATAATATCCTCTGTAGTGATATTTTCAGCTTCAGCTTCGTAGGTAAGTCCGATACGGTGACGTAATACATCATGAGCAACAGCTCTTACATCTTCAGGAATAACGTAACCCCGCCGCTTGATAAATGCCAGTGCTTTTGCTGCCATTGCAAGAAAAATACTTGCCCTTGGAGAGGCTCCGTAACGGATAAGTTCTTTGTATTTCTTTAGGTTGTAATCTGCAGGAAAACGACTTGCAAAAACAATATCGGTTATATAATTTTCAATTTTTTCGTCCAAATAAACTTCCCTTACTATTTCACGGGCACGCTGAATATCAGCAGGTTTCAATATATTACGTGTTGTAAGTAATTCGTTGTTTATGTTCTGACGCAGTATCACTTTTTCTTCCTGTTTCGAAGGATATGTAATTACCAGCTTTAACATAAAACGGTCGACCTGTGCCTCAGGCAAAGGATATGTGCCTTCCTGTTCAATTGGATTCTGTGTTGCCAGCACAAGGAACGGGTCGGGGAGGAGATAGGTTTTATCACCGATAGTGACTTGCTTTTCCTGCATGGCTTCGAGCAAAGCGCTCTGAACTTTGGCAGGTGAACGGTTAATTTCGTCGGCAAGGATTAAGTTAGCGAATATCGGTCCTTTGCGAACGTTAAATTCTTCGCTGCGCTGGCTGTAAATCATTGTTCCTACCACATCAGCCGGTAGCAAATCAGGTGTAAACTGTATGCGGCTAAAACTTAAATCAATTGAATTAGCCAGTGATTTTATTGCCAGCGTTTTGGCTAATCCCGGAACACCTTCAAGCAAAATATGCCCGTTCGAAAGTAAACCAATGATCAACCGTTCAATCATCTGTTTCTGACCAACAATTACCCGGTGCATTTCCAGCGTAAGCATATCAACAAATGCACTCTCGCGCTGTATCTTCTCGTTTAATTCACTAATATTGCTTTCTACCATCGTTTATGTTTAATTAGGTGGTGCAAAAGTAAAAACAGGCGCTGTTTAAGCACCTGTGTACGCTGTTAAAAAATGTTAACGTCCTTCTGATTCGAGCAACTTTTAACAAAAGCTATACTCCTGCAAAGTTTTATACAATAAAACCAATACATTTCAACATATAATGTACACACAACATTATTAAATTCCGTGATCCACTCAAATTTAAAACCCGGATTTCATGATTTGAAATATGGGTTTTAAAATTTTACAGATTAAAATCGCTTTTCTTTTGAATTTGGATTTTGGGTCTTGGATTCTTGTTTGTGCTAATTAATTCAGGCGAAGAATAATAGTATGAATCAGAGCTATTTTGCTTTGAATGAAGTAGGAAATGTAACCTACCTGATACCCGCTTTCTTCCTGATCTCTTTTGGAATAGCATCTTTGTGAACCATTATGGCAAGGGTATTTAAACGGACATAAGCTTCTGAAACATTCAGGTATCCGCCAAAAGCATTGCTATCTGCTGCCCACGAATTTTTTGTATGGAAATAACGTTTCCCATTCTGGTCAGTAACAGTTCCGGTAATATGCATCAGATGATCATCAGTAGTGGAGTAATTGTCGAATGCAACTTGGCGAATCTCGGGTGTAATATTTCTTTCCGGAACTGGTTTTGTAAATGTATAAAACTGTGCTCTTAGCTCTTTTTCTGTAAGTTTATCCCATTTGCTTCGTTCTGTAGCATCTATGTTTTCAAGGTTGACTTCGGGTTCAATGGCAACCCCGTTTTTATGCGAAAATCCTTTATCGCTCATGTCTGCGTCCCAGTCAACGGTGTATCCTTTGCTAAGCGCATAATCCATGATTTGTATCAGTTCATCAAGCGGCACATTATAATAGGAGTCTCCTGACCAGTTATCCGGAACTTCCAGTGCAAATTGAGTATAGAAAGGATGATGCGTAAATGAAGTTATTTCAACATAGTCATCAGGGTTAATTTTTTTTGCAAATTCAATGGGAGTGATGTTTGATGGAGCTAAAGTAGATGGTACTTTACCCATATATACATCAAGTACATCCGAAATGGTGTTCGTCCATTCCGGGGAAAGATTTTTGCCGGGATTTTTTGATATGGCACCAACCACGGCCTCAAGCACAGCTTCCAATTCAGCGTGAGCCGGCTTGGTTTGCCCGTTTGACAGACCTGAATAAGCTGTTTCAGTAAACATGCCATATTTTCGGATTACATTCATAACATCATGAGCTTGTCCGCCTTCACCAAAGTTAGCCATACCGTGCAGGCGGACATATTTTATCGCTTTTGCTTCGTAAGCTTTCCGTGCAAAAAACATCTCCGAAAGATCAAAAGTATCCTTGGTTGTGCGAAGTAATTCCGATTCAATAAACGAAGTAGTGGCATAGCTCCAGCAGGTTCCTGTAGCTGCCTGATCTTTTACGGATGTTGCCGGAAGATCAATTACTTTAGTAAAAATGAATTTTTCGGGCACAGAATCTTTTTGGGTTTGTGCATTGGTTTGAATTGAAAATGCCAGCAGCAGCAAGCCTGGTAGTGCTAATTTTAATAAGTGTTTCATCATGGAGGATAGATTAATTTGAGGCAAATATAATGAAAGCATGGTTTGTCTATTTTTTTAAAAGATGAAAATTCGAAATTATTTTATTAGTTTCCGATAGTTTATTTCTCATCTCTAAATGCATGTACATAGAGATAAAAAATCTGATTGTGGTTTTGCTTTATGGTCAAAAGTAAATAAACCAATAGAAATCAAATAGTATCCTGATTTAAAAGATATTAATCAGTATATATACTATTCAGAAGAGGAGTATAAAATCAAAAAGGCCCCATAAATGAGGCCTTTCTGAATCAGTCAAATTTCATGATCTACTATAAAGCAGCAATCAGATTTTTAAGCAGCTGTGTCATGTACTTAGGATTGTGAACACCTTCACTTTTATCATTGAGAAAGGCAGCATAATCAATAAATGCACCTACAACGGTTGGAGGATAAGTTCCAAGTACCGGGCTGTTGCTACCAGCTTTAGTTATACCTTTAGCATCTAGTTTTACTTTCAGATCAGCCAATAAGCCTTCGATTTCTGCCTGTTTGGCAGTGGTTAATGTAGCTACATTTTCAGCAGCATCGTGGCATCCGGCACCTTTGCAACCAGTTTGATTGATTTTCGGGCCAACATTAAATGTATGGCCACCGGTTGTAACACCAACTCCGTCAGCCATGTGGCAGGTAACACAGCTGTTAGCTATCGATGCATGAGCTGAATTAATGAGTCCGGTTCCAACTTCAAACAAACCAAAACCTACACCGGCAATAAAATTACCTTGTGTCCCATGGTGTAAGCCATAATATGGGCTAGTAACTGCAACGTCTGCTCCGCCAACTGTTGGGAAAGGAGCAACTGTGAGTGACTGATGACAGCTAACACATAAATTGCCTTTGCCGAAATCTTTGGTTTTTGTAGTGTTTCTAAGGGCAATTGGTGTGCCGGCAGCTACGGTTAATGCTATGTCAGCTCCGGTGTAGGTTTCGTGGATTTTATGGCAAGTATAGCAGTTTTGTGGCATCGGATTGTTGATCACAGCTCCTGTAGCAAGCATATTATAAGTGCCGTCCAGTTTGCCACGGAATCCCTGGCTGGTATGACAAGTTGCACATTCGCCGGTATTATGTGTTTCAAACGTAGTACCGGTTGCATGACCTGATTTAGCCCATTGTGCTTCTCTGATAAAAATGGATTGATCTTTGCTGTGACATACGATACATGATGTTGTACCATCTGTGCCATTTGTTCCGTTGGTTCCATTTGTACCGTTAGCACCGGCAGGACCCATTGGCCCTTCTTTAGTACAAGCTGAAAAGATACTGGCCCCTATAAGAAGGAATCCAATACCTACGACAAAGAGATTTTTTTTCATAAGTTGTTAGTTTAGTTTTGTTTATGTTAGATTATTAGGGTTTCGATATAAAAAAACGCATTTATTCAGTTGTGAATAAAATAACATCACAAAAGTCTACTAATATTTTATGATTAAGGTAAAATGACCGATGATATATCATCAGCTATTGGATGTAATTTTCCATCTTTCTATTGATATATATCAATTATTGAATACATATATATAGTATGAATGTGACAATATGGATAAAGACAGGTACTGATTTCGACTTTATAACTGATCTGAAGAGCGTAGAATTAGTGTTCTTAGTTTGTTAGTATTAATTTTTAAAAATAAGAACCTGTTGAGGAAAAAATTTTCCTCAACAGGTTTTTGAATAGTTTAATTTAATCCGAATTTAAAAATTATTTGCCCGCATTTGCGTTCAGCCAGTCAATTGAGCCTTGTAACAATTGTGCTGCGTAATTTGGATTGTGAACACCCATGGATAATTCACTATTGATATAGGCATAATTGTATGCTGCGCCTAATTCACCCATTTTCCATGCACGTCCAATTCTTTTACCATTATCAGAATCGGCACCGTATTTAAGTATATTTCCATAAACTACCAACCCGCTCGTTGGGCTTACAGTATTATTACTCGATGATGTTGCATAAGTTCCTCCGTCATTGGCATAAAGTTTTCCGTTGAAATCGTGTGTATTCATGGCACTGTATGAAACAGCCCCAGAACCGCTTACAGTTTTCTTGAATACTTTACGCGTAACTAACAGTTCGGCCAGTTCAATGCGTTTAGCATCAATCGAAGCTTGTACATCATTAATCGTTGAAGTTGAACCATGACATGTGGTACATACGTCTTTGTTGACGATCAATGTATGTCCACCTGTGTTAGTGATTGGATTAGATGTATTCATATGACAGTCGGTACAAGCATTTGCAGAGTGTTTCCATGTTCTTGTGTAGGTTTTGCCTGAATATTCATATCCATTAATACCTTTGAAAAGATTGGACTGGTTTCCATCATGAACTGAAAAACTGCGGCCTGCGCGGTATTCAACATCAGCTGCATCATTTCCAACAACAAACGGGAAGTATGGAAGCTGATCGAATTTAACGTTTAAAACTTTAGGCGTAAGCGTTGTATCGGAATAAACCTCAGCTGTTACACCGCGAATCTGGTGACAACTAACACAAAGGTTATTGATAGCGCCAAAATCAGTAGCAGTTAAATTCTGATTGTAATTCAAATAAACAGGTGACGTAGTAGCCAGGATCTGTGAAACTGTGTCGCCTGAAAAATCGAATCCGGTATGGCTGTGGCAGGTTTTGCAGTTGATTCTTACTCCATTCGGAATATCGTTGGTAGTTGAAATAAATTTTCCATTACCTTGAAGTTCTTGAAATCCGTCATGAGTGTGGCATCTTGCGCAATACTTTGTGTTTCTTGAACTGGAAGTACCCAGATAATGTTTTGAAAAATGGTATTCGGCAATTTTCGAATCAAAATTAGCTACCGTGTGACAAACAAGGCAGGATGAATTTGCATCTTTACCATCAGTACCATTTAATCCGTTTACTCCGTTAACTCCGTTAAGACCGTTAACTCCGTTAGCTCCTGCGGTTCCGGTTGGACCCGCCGGACCCATAGGCCCTTCTGGTCCTTCACATGCTGAAAACATACTGGCTCCGATAAACAGAAATCCAATAGCCATTGCAAATAGATTTTTTTTCATAAAATGTTGATTTTGTTTTGTTTAAGTTTGATTAGTAGGATTTTAATTTACCAACATAAATCTAAAATTTGATGAGAGTAAATCGCACACAAATGTGTTCCTATATTTTCATATTATAAAATTTTTTCAATGATATATCTACACTTTAAAAAAATAAGTAATTGGGTTTTGGATGATATATGTCAAATATTGTATATAAACACATATGATGGATGTATAGCTTTAAAACAAACAGATTGTTATATTTTAGGAAATCCAATATTTATAGCTCCCCCAAAAGATATAAATAGTGAGATAAGCGCTTACAATTCTGGACTCCTTCAAAATATGATTTTTATTGGAGTAAAAAATATTCGTTACCAAATGGCAGTTAAAATTTAAAGAAAAAGTTTAAGGCAGCGCTCATCTGGCTGTACTTTATCAATAGAGAATAAATTTGAATCTAGCAAAATAGGATGAAGAATAAAAATAATTTCGATTGATAAATCCAACGTTTTTTAAACCTATTAGATTTAAAATAATGAATTGACCCTTTAAAAATGAATATTTATCCCTGGTTGAAGCCTGAAGACCGGCATATTCAGATAGTCTGTATAACTTGAAGTATTACTCGTATCAAATGTGAAAGCAGCTTGTGCATATGTGAAATCAGCCTGAAGTACCAAACTCACTTGTTCATAAAGCTTATATTCGAAGGATATCCCGGTTAGAAATGCTAGCTTCTTACTCCAGGCTCCGGTTTTCCACCAGTTCAGATTCCCTGCAATAAAAGTTTTGACCCCATAAAACTGATCCGGTGATTTAGCTGCAAATAGTCCTCCCATAAGTTTAAAGGTTGAGTGAAGTTTTTTGCTATAGGCTACTTTGTAATAAGCGCCCCCCATATATGTCCTTAATTTGTAGGGGCCGGAAAGTAAACTGACGTGAATATAATCCTGTGCGTTATCCTGGTAAAAATCTTCAGCATAATATCCGGAAGCAAACTCAAATGAATTCATTGAAACATCAAGTCCGAATCCAAGTTTAGGAGTAACAAACCATGCAGCCTCACCTCCAAAACACTTTCCTAACAATGCATAACCACCGTAACCGTATTCGTGTGATGCAAATTCGCCCATGGGTAAGGCAGCACCAAAACGAATGGCTGCGAATGAGTTGAACTTTTGTGCAGAAACATATGTAAGGTTTAAACTGAAGAGGATTAGTATTGTAAAGTATTTGAATATTGTTTTCATGTGAAGGTTTTAAAAGTTGCCAAAAGTAATAAATTGTAAGTAAACTGCGTTGATTTCCTTGGCTGAAGAAAAGGCTCAGGCTAATTTATTACCTATTGTAGGACTAAACTTTAATGAAGAAGATAAGGGTAGGGTTGCATAAGTGTTAGCGTATTATTCATTATTTCTCATAGTACTTGATCTACTTTCATTTACTAAGTGTCTTAATTTATTGTGGATAATTTCAAAAAAATAAATATTCTTTAAATCATGAACTTTCGTTGGATGCATACTAATACAAAAGCCGCCTTGTTTAGAGACGGCTTTTGTATTAGTGATTTCTATTCTTAATGAAACAATAATCTGTTTAAGCACAAATCAGACTATGATTACAGCTGAAATTATTCATAAAGAACTCTGTGACATTCAGAGCAAAAGGATTTTTTCCATGCATCCCTGATTGGAACAGGATGAACAAATTCCATCGAATTGCCTAGCGGAACAGTTTGAACTTTCCCTGATGGTCCCTGGGCCATGAAACTATGGCATAGATCACAATTTCTCGAAATAGTCTCTCCGGTAGCAGTTTTATGCCTGTCGGAATGGCAACGGAAACATCCGTCAGATTCCAGGTGTCCTATATGGTCTAAGTATTTTGATGCTTCAACTTTCATAAAAGGGAAAACATTTTTATCATACTCCGCCTGCATCACGAGAATTGCTTTGTTTATGCGATCAACATTTTTAGCATAAGCTTCGGGCTGCTCCTCCTTGTAATAATTTGTTACCACATTCTTGATTTCCATATGAGCGGTATCTTTTGTGCTGTACGATACTTTCAATGCCTCCATGGCTGCCATTTTAATGTAAGGAATATCTTTAGGAATCAAACCGGAAACAATAGCATCATCAATGAAGTTAGGTGCCGATAAATATTTGTGCGAAGGACGGTTATGGCAGTCCATACAATCCATTGTTCTGTGTTCAAGGGTATCCATTGCCTTTTGATCAATCGGATTTTCCTCATCCATAAATATCTTCACTTTACCTGTTTTTACATCAGTGAGTTTAACCCATGGAATACTTTCCCGGTCACGTGTACCGGCTATATATTCAATTTTAAAACCTTTGTTGATGTGCCAGTGAATGCCTTCTGAAAGTCCTTTGGCACTGTACTGAGGACCTATTTTCATAAGAAGTGAGGTATTCCATTCAGTATTTCCTGAATCAGCAATATACGAACGAAGGTTTCTGAGTTTTTGGGAGTAAAATTTTTCAGGCCAGTGACATTTTTCACAGGTTTCGCTTGCCGGACGTAAGTTATGCAGTGGAGTTTCAATCGGCCTTGAATATTTTTTGAAAATTACAGAATAAACCTGGTACAAACCCGAGAGTTTTGATTTAACGTACCAGCCTGCTCCCTCACCCACATGGCATTCAACACATTTTACATTGGCATGCGACGAATTTTGATATGCAGTGTACTCAGGTTCCATTACTTTGTGGCAAAGTGTGCCGCAAAATTTAACTGATTCGGTATAATGAAATGCCTGGTAGCTTCCCATGGCTGTGGCAACAAGTAAAACGAGAGTAATAATAGAGATCCTGATTACAGCCGTCCGGTTAATTTTGTTGTTCATATCAAGGATAGGCCACTTTTGCGTATCCGGCAATCGACCTTTCATTTTTTTTCTATTGTTCAGTATTCCAATTGGAATCATCAAAAGCCCCAGCACCATAAAAGCCGGCGAAACGATGAAGGTAAATAATCCCATGTAGGGATTGTTTTCGGAAGAAAACATCGTGAAAAGAAAAAGTAAAATTATAACTATCAGGCTATTGACTGCCAATAAAAAGCCAGTTATAGTTATCCAGTTATATGCATTTTTTGGCATTTTCATATGAATGCAGATTTAGATTTTGTTAAATTAAGTAGATAGATATCTATATATATCCTAAGAACAAAAGTAGGTAATTATACTAAAAAAAAATATGAGATGTGCTATTTATATGTAGTCTTAATAGTGATAAAATCCGGATTTAAGCATCTTTTTGCTGCTTGCATATTACGATTAGAAATATTCATGACTTACTGTTTAACAGCAAAATAAAATATATAAAAACTCATGAAAATTGAATGAACACTATATGTGTATTTTAAGTTAATTTTAATTCAAATAGTGTCTGAAATATATTTTTGTAAAAAGGTTGGTGTAATTACCATGTATAAAAAAAAAGTGCCCAGTTAAGAACACCTTTTTATTATAGATTGTGAGTTTATTATAAGCCTTTGATATATTCAATAAGCGCCCAACGGTCAGCCTCATCAGGGATTTTCTTTTCAAAGTTAGGCATTTCGTCACGACCAACTA
>JBBQGD010000043.1:0-20360 GCA_038322655.1 Bacteroidales bacterium
GTAAAACCGCCAGCTTACAACACGCGGTCATAAAACATTGGGGTTTAATAGGTTATTCAAGCATTCCACCACGCATCAAGTTCGGTATAACTCGACAGGAAAGTAGCCCGCAATCCCCAACGTTTCATACCGCCAACGTTACCAGTTACCACCAATGTTAGAAAAACAGTCGCATTGAAGACTTTGAAAACAAAAATTGAACATTCAAAGAACCTTGAGTAGAGCATTAGAGATATGAATAGTTACAAAATATGTTTGATTCTTGGTTTGATTATACACTTTGCATTTCTTGTTGCATACAAGAAAATTAGAGATAAGAAAGTTTATTTGTCACTTTTATCAATTTCCACATTTCTTGCTTTGACAGGTTTTTTTATCCGTAACCTACCTGAATTAAAACATGTTGAGATAAATGCTTCGGTATTTTTTTACTTGCCATTATTCTCATTGCTTTACCTTGGTCTTTTTAGACTGTTTTTTCAAGAAATTTATGGCGAAGAACCAATAATGGCACAAGCATATTCACTTAGTTGGGACCAAGGAGAATATAGACGTTTACATTTTGGAGATATCCTTTTCACGCTATTAACTATATTAAGTCCGTTTTTTACAGTTATGTTGATTAACAAACTTTTTTATGCTTAGACAGAAATTAGACCTGAGAATAAAAACACTGGTGGTAACAAACGCTATAGCAAATGCGGGTTTGCGTGTTAGTTGAAACATTTGAAATCTTTATATACATTTGTGCTGGCTGACAGTTGAGCAACAATTTATTCTCGCACTTTCCATAGCGTCAACCGTCATCACTAACTAAAAACCCCAAAACCGCCCTATCTCCCAGTCTCATACACCGTCAAATATTTCAACCCCCTTTTAAACTCCTCAAAACCAATCGTTTTTGGGCAAGTTACAGTTACAGACTGTCCCGGAAGTATATCCATAAAATTATCCGAAAACTGAACTTCGCTGTTGGTGCTGCTAAGGAAAAGGTTTTTAGCCAGGTTTTTGGAATGTATGGTAACTGAATAGTTATCAGAGGTTTCCTGTATATCAAGGTTTATACCGGGGTTTAAGAGTTCCAGGTTTTTAACTTTGGTAAAGTAATGGTAATCGGTGTCAACTACCTTTTTGTCGGATTCAAAAGTGGTAACCATCATACATTGGGTTCTGTCAATTTTACTGAAAAAGACAGCACTGTCGGCTTCAAAAATAACAGCCGAAGTATTGGCAGGCAACTGTGTTTTAACTGCCTTTTCCCAAATCACATTTCCCTTGAAATCAATAATCTTCATCGTTAGTATGCCTTTCTGGATATTCATGAGATCGGAAATCCCGTAGATCCTTATTTTACCATTTTCTTCAACTGAGGTAATAATTGAATTTTTATACGCATCACGGGCAAAATACTGCAGGGCTTTCCAGCGCTGGTAATAGTCCATGCTGCTCCACGAAGCTACCGGCCAGCAATCGTTGATCTGCCAGTACAGGGAACCCATGCAATAGGGCATTGCCATGCGGTGCGATTCCATGGCCATTTTAATGCCTTCGGCCTGCAGCACCTGCCCGATATACAGGAACTGCTCAAAATCGGAAGGGGTTTTATAATCTTCGGCCATATATTGTTTTATGCGTAGGTTGCCGATGCCTGAGCGCTGATGCGATGCCATTACTTCCGATTCAATATTATAATCATCCGGAATGGTATATTTCTGTACGGTTTTAAATTCGGGAAACGACTGGAACCCGTATTCGCTCATAAATCGTGCTTTGTATTTCCGGAAATCGCTGAAAGGATGCAGCCCGTGCCAAACGCCCCAGTAGTGCATATCGCCCGAACGGGTTTCGTAGGTGGCAAGTTTCTCAAATCCGGCTGAAGGAGATGAATGCCAGTAGGGTTGATCAGGTGCGAGATCCGTTACAGCGGCGGGTAAAATATGATGAAAAACCGCATCGTACGCATTCCATATCACTTCGCGTTGCTGAGCCGTGTAGGTTAGTTTATAACCCCAGCCGGCTTTTTCGTCCCATTGTCCCCACATGGATTCAATTTCATTGTTGCCACACCAAAGCGCCATACAGGCATGGTTTCTCAGCCGTTTAACGTTATCGATGGCTTCATTTTTAACATTATCCAGGAAAGCGGAATCGCCGGGATACATCGTACAGGCAAACATAAAATCCTGCCAAACCAGAATGCCGTACTGATCACAAAGTTCATAGAAAAGATCATCCTCGTATACGCCGCCACCCCATACACGCAGCATATTCATATTGCACTCAGCAGCTGACTTCACAACGTTTTCGTACTTTTCGGGCGTAACCCTGGGTAGGAAAACATCATTTGGAATATAATTGGCGCCTTTCATAAATACAGGCCTGCCGTTTACCTCAAAGTAAAAACTTTCGCCTTTGCCATCGGTATCCGGAGTTCGGACAAGTTTAATGGTTCGCAACCCGGTTTTAACTGTTTTGCTGTCGGAAACAGCCTGATTATTACCTAAAACTGCAGTGATTGTATAAAGAACCTGCTCTCCTAGCCCGTTTGGCCACCATAGTTTTGGATTCTTAATTTCAAAATCGACAGTATAAATGTGAGTTCCTTTCTGCAAGTTAATTGACTGGTTGGAGGCGGGGATATTATTCACATTTATGCTGAGTTCCTGTTTCCCGGCCTGGTCTGCTGAAATTTCCAATTCGGCTTTTAAAAGGGCCGATTTGGTTGCCAGCGTTTTCTGTACAACATGAATATTTTCAATTTTTTGATTATCCCATGCTTTTAATAATACGTTACGCCAGATGCCGGAGGTAACCAGTCGCGGGCCCCAGTCCCAGCCAAAATGGTAACCGGCTTTGCGTGTGTACATGCTTACCAGGTTATTTCCTAATCCGCCTAATACAGACTGATCATTTCCGGCAGGAAGTCCAAAGCCTAAAATCTCCTGTTTCTGCAAACCAATAAAAATAGGTGATTTAAGCAAAATGCGAACCTGGTTCTCGCCTTGCTTCAGTTGGTTTTTCACATTGGCTGTCCAGGTGCGGAACATATTATCGGCACTGAGCACAAGTTGATCGTTAACAAACACATCGGCATAGGTATCCAATCCATCAAATTCCATTAGTATGTTTTGTTTTTTTGCCATGTCGGCAGTCAGGCTGAAAGTTGTGTGGTATTCCCAGTTCACTTTATCAATCCACTGAAGCCCACGCTCGTTAAGCCTGTAGTAAGGATTTTCAATTTTTTTGTTCGCAAGCAGATCGGTATGCACCGTGCCTGGCACAGTTGCAGGAAGCCAGGTAGTTGTTCCGGTTTGCCTGAACTCCCAGTTTTTATTCAGTTCCATTGATAATACTGATGTTTGGGCGTAGAGAGATATGGAGGCTATCGTAAAAAGTAATATCAGGAGTCCATTGAACCGGAGTTGGTTTTTCATTTTAATAAGGGTTGGTCTTTGTAAATTATGCGTCTATTCATTTAGTATTTGTATTTTGATCTAGTCCCTTGCATACCCGATACATGCCACGCTCAGCTTAACTCCATTAACAGCCAGCAGGATGTGAGCAGCGGATTCGAGTGTGGCGCCAGTTGTAATAACATCATCGACCAGCAGTATATGAGTATTGACAAGCTTTTCAGGTGCTGTTACCTTAAAAATTTCTTTTACATTTTCCCATCGTGCAAAGCGCGATTTCCGTGTTTGGGTGGCTGTATCAACAGTGCGGATAAACGAGGTGGCATCCATTTCTATATTCATTGCCTTTGCAAGTCCAATGGCAAATTGTTCGCTTTGGTTGTAGCCTCGTTTTCGTTGTTTATCAGGGTGCAAAGGCACCGGAATTACTTTGGCGACATCTTTAAAACACTCAGCTTTTATTAAATCGGCACCCAGGATTTTACCCAGGTGAATTCCCACATCCAACCGTCCTTTATATTTAAGTTGGTGTATCAGGTGCTGCACCTTGCTTTTTTTCTGAAAAGTATATAATGCCGCAGTATGTGCTAATTGTGCCCGGCCCCAGAAAACTTTATCAAGCGGGCTTTCTTCCATAAGATGGTAATTAGTTTTAGGCAGATGGTAGTGGCAATATGTGCAGATAATTTCTTCGTGCTTGAATAATGAATTGCCACAGGCAGCGCAAACCCTTGGATACATTAGGGATATAAAATCTTCTATAAAACCGGGAATTTTCATAGATATAAATTGATGATCAAAGATACTTAAATTGGCGTGAATTCATCCGGCTTTTAAAAAAGAAACTTGGCATTTTCCAATCTTTTAAGCTTTTGTAAAATACACCTGTTCAAATATATTCATTTGATGAACTTTCTGGAGAATCCTGACAAAGATTTGCAGAAATCATACTACAACGAAGTACAATTATCGCTATTTCGAGGTGGTTTACTTTTTCAAAAAAGTTAAAATATGAGATAATGCGTATGGATAATGTGATAACTATTTTGTGTATTTATCTGACAATAATGATTTTAATCTTTTTTTGTAAAATTTTTAACAAAAGTTAACATGTAACATTTATTATTCTATTTTTGTTTCAACAAACAATCAAATAATCACTAACCTTAATTCTAATAAACTTATGAGAAAAATCCTACTCATTTCGTTATTGGCATTACTCGCCATGGCAAATGTTGTTTTAGCACAAGAAAGAGTGGTTTCTGGTACTGTTACACTTCAATCCGATGGGTCCACTCTACCCGGTGTATCAGTATCTGTTAAAGGAACTACTGAAGGAGCCACCATTACCGATGTTTCAGGACATTATATGATTAAAGCTCCGACAACAAATTCAGTTTTATTATTTACATTTATTGGAATGACTCCTCAGGAAGTTGTAGTTGGTGCGCAATCAACTATAGATATAGCTTTGGCTGAATCAGCAACTTCTCTTAGCGAAGTTATTATTACTGTCCCTTATGGTTCTGCAAAAAGAGGAACCTTTACGGGATCAGCTGCTACAGTTGGAAGTGGCGAGTTAACGCGCAGAGCATCCGGCAACATTACAAAAATGCTTGATGGCGTTGCAGCTGGTGTGCAGGTATCATCAGGAAGTGGCCAGCCAGGTGCAAGTGCAGATATCCGTATCCGTGGTTTCGGCTCTATTAACTTTTCAAGCGATCCATTGTATGTTGTTGATGGAGTGCCTTATTCGGGTAGTATTTCAAATATTAACCCAAGTGATATTGAAAACATTTCTATTTTGAAAGATGCAGCATCCTCAGCACTTTATGGCAATAAAGCTGCAAACGGAATTGTGATGATTACTACCAAAAAAGGGGTAAAAGATCGAAGCCAGATTACCATTAACTTATCACAAGGATTTAGCAACCGTGCCATTCCTGAATATGAAAGAACTAATCCTGGACAGTACTATCAGTTAATGTGGGAAGCCTATCGCAATAGTTTAGTTACCGGGACAACAAATATTCCAAGTGATATAGCCAGCCAAATCGCAACAGGCTTATTGCCCAAAAATTCAGCCGGATTACAGCTCTATAATGGCAGAACGTATAGTGATATTAAACAACAGCTTGGATATAATCCATTTAATGTAGCTGATACAGCTATTATTTTTCAGGATGGGACTCTTAATCCTGCTGCCAGCTTATTGTATGGCGATGACTTAGATTGGGCAAAACCACTTACAAGGATGGGACAACGTAAGGATTATTCAACCACCATAAGTGGAGGTTCTGATAAAACCGATTATTTCATTTCATTGGGATATTTAAATGAAAACGGATTTCTTATTAAATCTGACTTTGAACGCATGACTGGTCGTATTAATGTAAATGTACAGCCTAAAGATTGGATTAAAACAGGTTTGAATTTGTCAACTACAATAACCACTTCTAATACAGCCAATGATGCAAGCAGCACAGGTTATGTGAACCCATTCTTTTTTACCAGAAACATGGGGCCGATCTACCCGGTTTACGCTCATGACCCATTGACAGGAGAATACATTCTGGATGATAAGGGGAATAAGATTTATGACCTTGGAAACTTGAGTTCGTTAGGATTACCATCGCGTGCCTCAGGTGCTTCGCCGGGGCGTCATGTTGTGGCTGAAACCAATTATAACGATAATTTGTTCAAACGAAATGCTTTAGTTGCGCGCCCATATGTTGAATTTTATTTTTTAAAGGATTTTAAATTCACAACAAACCTGAGTATTGATATCAGTAATTACAATGCTACAACTTATGACAATAAAATTGTTGGTGATGGTGCGCCAGCCGGACGGGCAGACAAAACCAATTCACTTACTGTTTCGAAAAATTTCAACCAATTGTTGAATTGGAGCAAACTTTTTAATTTACATAATTTGGAAGTTTTGTTAGGCCATGAAAATAACAAATATGAATATAATTATTTGTATGGTTTCCGCCAGGGACAAATTGTTGAAAACAATACTGAGTTAATCAACTTTGCCACTATCAACGATTTAACTTCACAGTATGATCAATATAGAACTGAAGGATATTTTAGCCGATTAAATTATAATTATGATGGTCGCTATTTTGCTTCAGTTTCTTTTCGGCGTGATGGTTCATCAAAATTTGCTTCAGCTGTTCGCTGGGGTAATTTCTGGTCGATTGGTGCAGGATGGCGTATTGATCAGGAAAAATTCTTGAGTGATTTTGGTTGGATTGATCTATTAAAACTTAGAGCTTCCTATGGACAAGTTGGAAGTGATAATGGTATTAGCTACTATGCATCCAATTCGTTGTACTCCCTTGGATTTAACAATGCACTCGAAGCTGGAGTTCAATATTCTCAACTTCCAAGCTCTCAGCTTGTTTGGGAATCGAATGCCAACTCTGATATAGCACTTGAATTCAATCTTTTCAAAAATTTAAGTGGAAGTATTGAGTACTATAACAGAAAATCTTCTAACCTCCTGTTTGAAGTTCCTTTGCCATTATCAAGTGGAATTTTATCCAAATACGAAAATATTGGATCAATGGTTAACCGCGGTATTGAATTACAACTTGCTGCTGACGTTGTTAAAACTACGGATTTCGCATGGAACGTTAGTTTCAATGCTTCAACAGTTCATAATGAAGTAACTGCACTACCTCAATCTGAAATTATTTCGGGTACCAAAAAACTTATGGTAGGACACTCGCTGTACGATTATTGGCTGAGGGAATATTATGGAGTTGATCCTGCTGATGGAGCAGCATTATACAGAGCTAATGTATATAATGTTGCAAACTGTAGAATATTCGGCACTGATACTGTTAGCACGCTTGCAAACAATGCAAGATATCACTATGCTGGTTCTGCTATACCTGATGTTTATGGAAGTATTTCCAATTCAATTACGTACAAAGGATTCAATTTTTCATTTATGATTTCATATCAAGTCGGTGGTAAGATTTATGACGGTGCTTATGCCGGAATCATGTCATCAGGTACATATGGGCAAGCTTTACAGATTGATGCTTTAAAACGCTGGCAGAAACCTGGTGATATAACAGATATTCCACGTATGGATAATGGGAAATTAACCGATTTCGGCTCTGCCTCTGATCGTTTCTTAACAGATGCGTCCTTCCTTAATTTCAAATCAGCTTCTTTAGGATATACCTTCTCGGAAAAAATAGCTAAAACTTTGAAATTGAAAAACTTAAGGATATATGCAAATGCTGATAACCTTTGGTTATTCTCCTCACGCAAGGGAATGAACCCAACACAAGCATTTAGTGGTGTTACCTCTAATGCCTATCTTCCATCGCGCATTATAATTTTTGGCGTTAATGTTACACTTTAATAACAAAAAAAACATGAAAAGAAATATTTTCAAAATAACACTTTTAGTTTCTGTGATGATGCTACTTGGGGCTTGCAGCAAGGAGTATTTAGAAACTAAACCCACCGACAGAGTTGCAGAAGAGGATATCCTGAAAACAACCGGTAATTTAATGACTGCATTAAATGGCATTCATAGAGCCATGTATATGCAATATTCAAATCAAAATGAAGCCGGACAAGCTTCCGTAAATATTCATAGTGATATGCTGGGCGAGGATTTGGTTATGACAGCTGCCGGAAACGGATGGTTCAACAATACCTATATGTGGAAAGATCATCGCAATGAAAATAGCTCAATGGTGTATTTTGTTTATAGATTTTACTATAAAATCATTGATAATGCGAACCGCATCCTTTCGAATGTTGACCAGGCTGAAGGCCCAGCTTCGACTAAACAGCTAATTAAAGCACAAGCTTTAACTTATAGGGCATGGGCACATTTTAACCTGGTGCAACTTTTTGGCAAACGATACGATGCTACAGCCAAACCAAACCTTCAAATGGGCGTTCCTATTATGCTTGTCAGTACAATGGAAGGTCTTGGCCGTTCCAGCGTTGAAGATGTTTATATTCAGATCAATAAGGACTTAGATGATGCCATTTTATCCTTTGACGGTGCTGATACACGGGCTAATAAATCACACCTAAATGTAAATGTGGCTAAGGGTATAAAAGCAAGGGTTGCATTAACGCAACAAAACTGGGTTGACGCAGCAAAATATGCAGCAGAAGCAAGAGTAGGTTTTACTTTAATGGGTGCAGCCGATCTTACTGCCGGATTTAACAACTATACCAATCCTGAATGGTTATGGGGAAGTACTGTAGTAGCTGATCAAACCACCTATTTTTATTCATTCTTCGCATACATGTCATACAACTTCAGCTCAACCAATATTCGTGGTAACCCAAAGGCTGTTAATAGCTTGTTGTACAATGCTTTCCCTGCAACCGATTTGCGTAAAGCATGGTTTGTTCCAGTACCAACCTCGACCAATCCGGTGCTTACATCAAATTTTTCAAAAAAACCTTATATGAATGTGAAGTTTAAAGCTGTAGCTGCAGCTGATAGCCGTGGTGATGTTGTATACATGCGTGCTGCCGAATTGTACTTGATAGAAGCAGAAGCTAAAGCTCGTTTGGGTGATGCAACTGCTGCTGATGTTTTATATACATTTGCAGTAGCCCGTGATCCTTCCTATGTTAAATCTACAAAAGTTGGACAGGATTTAATAGATGAGATATTATTACAACGTAGATTCGAACTTTGGGGAGAAGGCTTCCGTTTCCTTGACCTGAAACGTTTGAATGCGCCACTTAACAGGAACGGTGCAAATCATACAGCTTCGCTTGCATCTGTCTTTGATGTGCCTGCCGGCGATAAACAATGGGAATGGTTGTTACCAAAAGCTGAATTGAATTCGAACAAAGCAATATCAACTCAGCAAAACCCTTTATAATTCAGAATAAAAGTTTATTACAATTGCAAAGAGAGGCTTGTTGAAGCCTCTCTTTGTTTTTTGTAGGAAGTCATAATATATATGTATGAGCGAAACCATCAGCTATTGAAGCGAAATGATAGGTCAATTAGCCGATCAGGTTTTCTGGGGAAGGGCGCAACCGGCGAATACCGCAGCCTTATACACCTGGTAGTTGGTCTTGATAAGTGGACAAAAGCAATACATGAAAATAATTTCTTCGTGCCTGAATAGTGAATTTCCTCATGCAGCGCAAACATTGGGGTACAATAAGGATATAAAATCTTCGATAAAACCGGGAATTTTAATATATATAAATTGATGATCAAAGATAAAGAAATAGTTTCGGAATTACACCATTCAACAAGGTGACATTATATTGAATGACTATATTTTTTGATTTCAATTTAGAATTTGGTTGAAAAGAATATTTGAATAATTGCTTCAAAAGCAATGAAATTATTCTACTGATATTTTTAAGATGTGAATTATGTTCTGATAAAACTAAAAAATAAAAAAACCGCCAAAAGTCTTGCTTCCGGCGGTTTTCAGTTTTTTGAAATCTGGTTTCAGTTACAGTATCTCCAATAATTCAACTTCAAAAAGCAAAGTCGCATGAGGCCCTATCTGTTTGCCTGCACCCTGCGCTCCGTATGCCAGGTTCGAGGGAATAAAGAATTTATATTTTGCGCCTTTCGACATCAGTTGTAATCCTTCGACCCAACCTGAAATAACCTGCGTTACACCAAATGTAGCAGGTTCACCCCTGTTTACCGAACTGTCGAAAACAGTGCCATCAATCAGGGTACCTGTATAGTGAACTTTTACCTGGTTTTTTGCAGTAGCTTTTGCTCCTGTTCCTTCAGTTATAACTAAATATTGCAGACCACTGGGTAAAGTAACTACCCCTGGTTTGTTTTTGTTTTCTGCCAGGAAAGCTTTCCCGTCTTCGCTGTTGTTACCTTCGGCTTGTTTCTGCATACCTTCGAAAAAATCGTTTAGTATTTTGTTTACTTCATCGGGCGACATGCCAATTTCTTCGTTGTTTAAAATAGCGTTCAGACCTTTTGTGAAATGCTCAATATCAAGTGCTTCAACACCTGAATTTTTTAAATTGCTTGCAATGCTTAAGCCTAAAGCGTAGCTGATGTCTTTCATAAATTGTGTTTTTATCTTTTAAGGCCGCAAAGGTACTGATTTTAGGCTAAACTGTATTTATTTATAAACCGGATTGTTGGAAGGAAGATTTGGATTGTTCCGGTATTTCTTCATTTCCATGAAATAATTTACGAAACATAAAAAACATTATATAATTTTTCTACCGGCAATCAGGGTAAAGTGCAAGTTGGGTGTATAATACATATAATGCAATATTGCGAGCTATGTAATTTAAACTATTTCAAATGAAAAAATCTCTTTACCCTCTTTTTTATGTCTGTATCTGTATCGCGACAGGCATTTTACTTTCCATGTCAGACCCTGTGATTTATGGCGAATATTCACCCGTTTATATGGATCGTTCCGAGATGGAAAATGCTGTAAAAATGGAAACAGCCCAGGCACTTCATGTTACTGGAAAGATTTACTTATATGGACAGTATATCCTGGTTAATGAAAAGTTTAAAGGAATTCATGTATTTGACAACAGCAACCCGGCAGCGCCCCAAAACATTGCATTCCTGCATATCGACGGATGTATTGATATGGCTATGAAGAATAATGTGCTGTATGCTGATAATGCCATCGACCTGATCGCATTGAAAACTACCGACAATTTTGCAAGCGTTCAGGTAACGGAAAGGATGAAAAACATTTTTCCCGAAACCGAATCACCCGACAGAGGCTGGTCGACTTATTATATTAACAAGTTCAGGCCTGTAAATGGAATCCTTGTAGCCTGGAAAAAGAAACGCTAACGAAAAATATGTTATGAGAAAGATTAAAATATACCTGATAATGGCAGTTATTCCTCTGGTAATGACTGCATGCTCAATGAGCGAAAAGAGTGATTCCGGCACTATTGATGGTAATGTTTCAGGAAAAGGCGGATCGCTGGCGCGGTTTACCATCTCGGGAAATTATCTTTATACGGTTGATCAATACTCTTTACATACTATAAGCCTTACTAATGCCGAACGTCCGGTAAGAGTTTCGGATAAATCACTGGGAATTTATACCGAAACAATTTATCCCTATCAGAATTCATTGCTACTCGGAACCGAAACCGGGATGTTTGTATACGATTTGAGTAATCCTGCCAATCCTGAGTATCTCACATATGTTCAACATATGCGCTCGTGCGACCCGGTGGTAGCGCAGGATAATTTTGCTTATATTACACTTAACACGGGCAACCAGCGGTGTTTCAATGGCACTAATGAGTTGCAGATCCTGGATATTAAAAATCTGAATTCGCCACTACTGGTAAAAACCATGAACCTTTCAACACCTCTTGGACTTGATATCGATAATGATACACTCTACGTTTGTGATCAGGGGCTCAAGGTTTTTAATGTTGCTGATAAGCACAACCCGGTTCAGCTTAATTACTTTAGTGATATTCATGCACAAGATGTAATTCATCAGCCTGGCAGGCTTATCATTATCGGAACCGATGGTCTGCATCAGTATATGCAGACAGCTAACGGGTTACAGAAAATCAGTACTATTCCCATACAACTAGTTAACTAATTATGAAGAAGTCCTATTTTATTTTCACATTGGTAACACTAATTTTTTCATATGCTTCAGCACAGGAGCAGGAAACTTTTTTACCGCGCACAGGCATTGGCTTTGTTCCGCAATATACCATTTCAGGAGGATTGCGCTTTGATATTGACCGGATTATTTCGAAAAATTCGAATCAATGGCTGATCATTTCACCACAGTTTTTTGTGTTAACAGGGATGAAATACGATCATGATTTCGATAACTTAACAGGTGTCGGACTTGATCTAAAGCATAAAATATATTTTAAGCCGAACAGTATGAAACCTCTTGGATTTTATGCAGAATATGGTGTTATGTTTCAGTACTTTTCAATTACCGATAACCGGCAGTATACTGATTCCTATTCTGAAAACGGGGTTAATTATTATGAAGTTGTTGAAGGAAAAGTAAACACGAATCTTTACAAGTTTGGAGGGAATTTTCACCTGGGTTACCAGTGGCTGTTTGGCGACAAAGTATATTTCGATATTTATACCGGTGCCGGAATTCGCCTAAGCTACAACAATAATCTCAAAGGTTTAGATGCCTGGTATAACAATTACTGGACCGATTACGGGTATTCAGGGACCTTGCTGGATGGAGGGTTCAGGGTAGGCTTTTATTTCTGATTACTCTGATCAGATTAAAAAGGAAACTTGTAACCCGGAATTTTACTATGGGTTATTGTCTTTCTTCTTATCAGTTGCTTTCTCTTTTCCCAGTAAAAGTTCAATGGATTTTTGTGCAAAGATTTCGGTAAATCCTGAGGCAAAGGCTATTGCAAAATAGTCGAGCGGCCGCGAAATTGTAAAACTGAAAAGATTGATACTTTCGGCCACAGAAGAGCGTAGCAAAAGGAAAATAAAGACCGAAAACCCGGCGCCGACGAATATTTTACTCATGGTAATTACCTGGCTGCTGCCCAGTTCGCTTATACGTGGCGATTGTGATAACATTCTTGTTGAAACGATAGCACTGGTCAGAGCACCAAGGAGTCCAAAAAGTAAAACGCCTATAATATAGCCAGTAAAACTCAGATCCCAGGGATACTCGCTTCCCATGTTCCGGATAATCAACGCGAAATAAAGAACTATTCCTGAAATCACCAGGAAAAGCAAACGCGAAAGAAGCCAGAACAGATTTCGGGAGAGCCTGTTGAGGTAAAACTGGTTGTCATAGGCTTCATCCTTCAGCTCCATGGCATGTATTAGTGTTTCAACAGTGGGTACAGTGGTTACCCCTTCTGACCGTTTGCCAAGCAGGTTATTAATGGCTTCTTTTCGCCACTCATTCAGTTTTTCGGTCTCGCGGTACAGTGATTTGGCATTGGCCATCCGCTCATGATCGTTCATGTCAAAAACCACCATTCGTTTGGCAGCATGAAAACTTTTCCAGGCTTCATCAATTTTGTTTCCTTTCAGGAATCTTTCCGCATCATGTATTAATTCTTTTGCACGGATAGCCCATTGAGTCGCGGAGGCATCCGAATCGATAATGCGCTTTTCGAGTTGAGGCTTATAGCACGACAACTCACCAGCCAAGCGCGAATAACGTGGAGTGTATTCCAGCGTTGATAATTTGATTCGTATAATTTCAAATCGTGGCCACATAGTCAATAATTTTAGTTAAATTATTTTGAAAACAAACCAGGTTACCTGTTTCGATTTAAGTGAAAATTCTTCAAAAGAGAGTTTAAAAGAACTTAAATTACTGATGTTTAAATATTAACATTGAATAATGAAGTACAACCACAATCTATGGAATTTAATAGATAAAAACAATATTAATTCTTTGGCTTCATAACTTCGAACCAGAAAATACAAGAATATTGTTCTTATGTTACTGATAAACAGAAAGCCCTGAATCTGATTCAGTGCTTTCGTTTGTTTTATTCGATTTTACTTTTATTCAAAGGTTTCGGATATATGATTTTTTCGGTGTCCGGAACAGGGTATTTCAATGGGCTGAAATATTCGATATTTTCAGGAATCTGATTCTTATTCATTGATCTGTACCATACGTTCATAAAAAGCACTCTTTGCTGTTCAGGGCTTAATAATTTAGTGTCTCGTGTGGGTTTGGGCTGAAGCGTAGCGTCCAATTCAGTTAAGCGATTGATTACCTGAACATATATTTTGTCCAATTCTTCAATGTGCTCAAGATAGTAAGTAAGGCTTACATTAAAATCATCAGGACTAACATTGTTTTTTTCGAAAACCTGGGCAAACCGGATGCGCATTTGTATAGTGTCATCAGGCTTGAATGAAGAGTCATTGGCAATTCTCAATGCTGCCTCAGTAAGGTGAATGTCTACAAGGATGTCAATCATTTGTTTTTCACTCAAGGTATCTTTAGGTTTGGAGTTTATAATACTGTTACACGATGCGCAAAGCAGTGCAACAACTAACATAAAAATCCAATTCCTCATAATACATATTAGCCTGTAGTTACTAACTTATGCCCGCCAATTTTAAAGAACAAATTAAAAAATGTTCTTATTTGCCGCTGTGTTTTTCCAGATAGGCCTTATTCAGTTCTATTATCACATCCTTGGTTACATCAAGTGTATCGTTGGCAAACAAAATATTGCCACCTTTAGTGAAACCCAGAATATAATCGAACTTATATTTATCATTATACCGTTTAAGGAAATTCATGACTGAATCAATCAAAGCCACATTCATATCCATTTCACTTTGCTGCAATTCGGCAGCATACTTGTCGCGGAGCTGATAGATGCTTTGCTGATTTTGTTGTAGCTGCCCGTAAATCTCCTGAGCACTTTGATCGCTGATGGCTTTCTTTTTCACTTGTTCCTGGAAATATGCAGCATCTTTTTCAAAGGCTTTCTGTTTTGAAGCTACTTCTCCTTCCAGTCTTGTTCCTTTAGCTTGCAGGTCGGCCCGCATTTTTTTAACCAGTTCATAATTGCTAAGTATGCTGTCGTTATTCACAAATGCAACCGAAATGGCTCCATTATTAGCCTTGGTGATGGCTCCTGATGAGTTGCTGCTCTTACTTCCGGAACCGGTGAAATACAAGATAAACAGGATTATCATACCTGCCAGGGTTACCAGGTTTAATGTCAGCAGTACAGGGTTGATTTTATTGGTTGGCTGAGCAACCTGGTCAGTTGGAGGAGTAGTTTTTTCGTTAGTAGTTTCCATTTTCTTGGAGGTTGGTGTGTTTTCGGTGTTGTTGTTGAATTCTTCTGTCATTTTTCTTAAATATCGGGTTTATGATAAAAACAACCTGATCCATTGTAATTTATGAATCAGGTTGCGAAGTTATAAAAAAACACTTATTTGTGAGCGAATTAATTACCAACTTCCGAGATGTATTTGATACGCACCAATCGAATCTCTTCTTCAGTAAATTCATTTTCGCCTAAATCCCGCAATGCATTCTGAACGGAATCGGTTTCAGCTTCCATGAAATACTCAATAACTTCCTCCTGGTGATAGGGATCTATATTTTCGCTCAGATAATAGGTAAGGTCTATTTTAGTTCCCGAATCAACGATGCTTTCGATTTCGGTAAGCAACTCATCAGCTGTGAGGTTTTTAGCTACAGCAATATCTTCAAGCGAAATTTTGCGGTCAATATTGGTGATAATGTACACTTTAAGCCCCGATTTATTTACAACTGATTTCACTACCATATCCATTGGGCGGATAATTTCATTCTCTTCAACATAAGATGAAATCAACTCCAGGAATGGTTTTCCGTATTTCTGTGCCTTGCCTGCTCCAACACCGGTAATACGCTGGAGTTCGTCCATATTTATCGGATACTGTATCGCCATATCTTCGAGCGACGGATCCTGGAATATAACAAAAGGAGGCAAACTTTCTTTTCGGGCTATTTCTTTCCGAAGATCTTTTAACAGCGAGAAGAGTGTTTTATCGGTTGCACTGGTGCGTGCACCGCCACCTGACATCATTTCATCATCTTCTCCTTCCTCAGGATCTGTATCTTTGACAACCATAACGGCATATGGCTTTTTAACAAACTTTTGTCCTTCAGGTGTTATTTTTAAAATACCATAATTCTCAATATCCTTAACAACCAGGTGTTCAATAAGCATCTGGCGTAGCACTCCGTCCCAGAAACGTTCACTTTCTTCCATTCCTTTGCCAAAAATATCGAGTTCATTGTGTTTATATGATTTAATGTTTGACGAAACTTTGCCAATCATTATATTCACAATGTGCTTAGCTTTACATAACTGCTTGGTTGCCAATACCGCTTCTAATGCCAGGTCAACATACTCGCGACCGTCGATTTTGGTTTTGGGATGCAGGCAGTTATCACAATTGCCGCAATTTTCTTCCGTGTAAACCTCGCCAAAATAATGCAGTAATTGCTTACGCCGGCACATGGATGATTCAGCGAACGACACAACTTCCATTAAAAGCTGGTTTGCAATTTCCTGTTCAGCTACTCCTTTGTTTTTGCTGAATTTTTCGAGTTTTTCAATATCCTCATAAGCGTAGAACGAAAGGCAGATACCTTCGCCATCGTCGCGTCCCGAACGTCCTGTTTCCTGGTAGTATCCTTCGAGGCTTTTAGGCATGTCGTAATGAATTACAAAGCGCACATCCGGCTTGTCAATTCCCATCCCGAATGCAATAGTAGCAACTATCACATCTGATTCTTCCATCAGGAATTTATCCTGGTTTTCAACACGTACTGATGAGTCAAGCCCGGCATGGTAAGGCAATGCTTTAATCCCGTTCACTACTAATGTCTCAGCAAGTTCCTCTACTTGCCTGCGGCTCAGGCAATATATGATCCCTGATTTACCGGTGTGCATTTTAATAAACCGGATTACTTCTTTATTAACATCGTCTTTTTTCTCCCGTACTTCATAATAAAGGTTCGGACGGTTAAACGATGATTTGTATAGAGCCGCTTCCTGCATGCCCAGGCTCTTTAATATATCCTGTTGTACTTTGGGAGTTGCCGTTGCGGTTAAAGCCAGTACAGGAACATCTTGTCCAATGGCATCTATTATCGGGCGCAGTCTTCTGTATTCAGGCCTGAAATCATGTCCCCATTCTGAGATGCAATGGGCTTCATCTATCGCGTAAAATGAAATCTGTATATCTCTGAAAAAGGCGATGTTTTCTTCCTTTGTGAGTGACTCAGGAGCAACATATAAAAGCTTAGTTACTCCATTGGTTAAATCGGCTTTCACCTGTGTTATCTCGTTTTTTGAAAGCGAGGAATTCAACACATGGGCAATGCCTATATCAGCACCAAATTGCCGCATAGCATCCACCTGGTTCTTCATCAGTGAAATCAGAGGAGATATAACAATTGCCGTGCCTGGCATAATCATGGCCGGTAACTGGTAGCACATTGATTTGCCACCGCCTGTAGGCATAATCACGAAAGTATCATTGCCGGCAAGTAAATTGCGTATTATGGGTTCCTGATTTCCTTTAAAACTCTCAAATCCGAATATTTTCTTAAGTACGGTTTGCAAAGGATAATCTTTGAAATCTTCATTCTTTTTCATTCCACGAGCATTATTCATGTATTCACACCAGTATATGATGCTTATAATTTCTTTGTTTGTTGTTTGGTAAGATTAACCAAAACACAATATAAAAGTTGTTGGAAAAATCATTACTCCCGGTACTTTGTTACGTTGGTTTTTCGCAATCCTTTGATGGTTTGATAGCCATATCATGGTTTAAAATTACTGACAGCGTGTCAGAGAATTGCAAGTTGCCCTTGTGTATAGTAAAGTTAATACAACTTTGTGGTTAATCTCAAAAAAAAAAAATCAATTGCAATTTCTTTTTAAATAGATTAACGTAACTTATTCTAATGTAGCTAGTTAATTTTTTTTAAGGTTTAAAACATTTAGTAAATAAAATATGAATCAGCATAATTATTTACTTTGATGCTTGTATTAAACATGCAAATCAGTATTTAGTTTGCCGTTTAAAAAATACTATTCAGGTATCTCAAAAAGCGTGCAAAAGTATAATTAAATTCAAAACAATCAGCATTATAAGATTTTTTTATTGCTTAATCTGTTCAAGGTTACAAATCGGGGCCGACCTCTCTTAATGTTTTAAAGACTTTTGAAATGAAAGTCTGTTTTTCCGGTATAAAATTTTGTTTTATGTAATGTATTTTTTAGAATGAAGCTGTTTTTCTCCTCCATTTTAAAGCTTTGTTAAAAACCGGAATCAAACTAATTCTAACAAATTATGTAAAGATTTGATCACTTTGATTTTTTCAGGCTCCTAAAAGCTACCAATATTATCATATGAAATAGCCATGATTGGAATAAATCACCAACCGATGATGATATAAGATTCAATCTGGCGAACCTTTAGCTTACGAACACCTTTTAAAATAAGCTAGATGTGAATAATTCCATCTGACATCTAAAAAACAAATTAATAACAGATGAAAACCTTAAATGCTGGTTTTGAGTTAAACAAAAAAAAGGCAGTTAATTGCATATATTGATTTTAAAAAACTAAATTTGCTTTTCAGAAGTATTGGGAATTTTGAAATCCGGATCACTTGCAATTGATACATACAGATTATTAGCCTGATAGAATACAAACTTAGGTTCGATTCTGAGATCAGTTAATCAGGACATAATTACCATTAGAATTAATTCAAAATAGAATAGTATGGAAAATGATGAAATGAAAGCCCTTGGTATGATCGAAACCAAAGGATTTGCAGCCATGGTCGAAGCCTCTGATGCTATGGTAAAAGCAGCAAAAGTTGAACTTATCGGTTTCGAAAAAATTGGTGGCGGATATGTTACCGCTATTGTCCGCGGAGATGTAGCTGCTGTTAAGGCTGCTGTTGATGCCGGAGTGATGGCTGCGCAAAAAGTGGGTGAGATCATATCCACACATATAATACCCAGGCCTCACGAAAATGTTGATAGGGTATTGCCACTTGGGAGAAATCAAACTAAGAAAGGGAAATAATTATGATAGATCTGAGAACTTATATTTTTATTGATTCACTGCAATTGCAGATGGCATCTTATTTATCGACTGTATCAAAAGGATATTTGCCGGTAAGTGGCCAGGCATGTTGTATCATCGAGATAGCCCCGGGAATTGAAATCAACACGCTTACGGATATTGCGTTAAAGGCAACCAATGTAACTCCGGGTATGCAGATTGTTGAAAGAGCGTACGGAATGCTCGAAGTACACTCTGATAGCCAGGGCGATACACGCGTGGCAGGGGAAACAGTTCTTCGTACCATTGAGAAAACAGAAACTGAAAGAATAAAACCCAGGATACTGACAAGTCAGCTGATTAAAAATGTGGAAGATCATCATGCCCAGCTCATTAACAGAACACGGCATGGCAATATGATACTGAAAGGTGACACTTTGTTCGTGTTGGAGGTTGAACCTGCCGGGTATGCCTATTACGCTGCAAATGAAGCTGAAAAAACTGCTCATATCAATATTATTGAAGTTGTAGGTTTTGGCAAATTTGGCAGGGTATATATTGCAGGCGATGAGGCCGAAGTGCTGGAAGCTAAAAATATTGTTGAAAAACGACTTGCCGAAATTACCGGAAGAGAAGAATATTAATACTAACAAAACTAAACGATATAAATTATGAATGACAATACATCAGATGCATTGGGAATGATTGAAACCAAAGGCTTTGCTGCTATGGTTGAAGCTTCAGATGCCATGGTTAAAGCCGCAAAAGTTGAACTGATCGGTTACGAAAGAATCGGAGGTGGATATGTTACCGCCATTGTTCGGGGTGATGTTGCATCAGTAAAAGCTGCAGTTGATGCTGGCGTACAGGCTGCTCAAAAAGTAGGTGAAATAGTTTCATCACATATTATTCCAAGGCCGCATTCTAACGTCGACAGTGCTTTACCTCTTGGTAGAGGAAGTTCAAAGAAATAAAGTTGCTTCGGGTATAACAGTTGTATCTTACGGTATGAAAAACCCCTTATCAGTAAGGATTAATCAGTAATTTGGAACCATCATGATATTGGCAAAGGTAGTCGGAACTGTTGTTTCGAGTCATAAAGCGCCTAAAATAGAAGGAATCAGGTTTTTACTTCTCGAAAAAATAGATCCTGCAACTTTAAAAGGTAAAAATGACTTCGTTGTATCCATGGATAGCGTGGGTGCAGGAATTGGTGAGATCGTATTTTATGTTTCGGGAAGCAGTGCACGATATACTGCCGTTACTGAAGGAAAGCCTGCCGATTCAACAATCATTGCCATTGTAGATGTTATTGAAAAGGACGGCATGTATACCTATCAGAAAAACAAATAGCCAATGATACTTGCAAAAGTTGTCGGAACCGTTGT
>JBBQGD010000044.1:0-20287 GCA_038322655.1 Bacteroidales bacterium
TTTCGGGTGCAGCGATTTCTAATCGCTGATATTTATTTATTTCGGCATTCTTATTTCGGGTGCAGCGATTTCTAATCGCTGATATTTATTTATTTCGGCATTCTTATTTCGGGTGCAGTGATTCCCAATCGCTGATATTTATTTATTTCGGCATTCTTATTTCGGGTGCAGCGATTTCTAATCGCTGATATTTATTTATTTCGGCATTCTTATTTCAATTTGCTTACTGAACTAAATCCCCGGAATTTAAAATCCCGGAATTTTATTCTATTTTATCAATCTGGTTAGCCTGTCCTTTCTTTGTCAGTGTTATAAAACAGGCCAGGAGAAAAAATCTGTCGGCACCTGCAATAATGGGAGTGCTTCTGTAAAAGCCTTCAGCATCGGGATCAGTAGCATAGGTGTTTCCATACCCTTGTTTAAATCCCAAAACATTGGTAATGGCGGCATAAATGATCACATTTTGCCTGTAAAGGAAACTCCAGCTTACATCTACGCTACGGTATGGTTTGGTGTGTTCGCCATTGAAAACATCCGAATTAGGATTATTGTAAACCCGTGGCGACGAATATTTCATATTCACGCTTGCGTACGAGCGAATTCCGCCGAACCATTGTTTGTAAACCACTGCCAGGTTATGTTTGCTGGCAAAACCAGGTATAGCCATCGACGGGTAATTCCTGTAATCGCGTTTGGTATCAAGGTATGAATAGGAAATCCAGTAATCCCCGTTTTTAATGGTCTTCCTATCCCGGAAGAAGAGATCAATACCTTTGGCGTAACCGCTTCCTGCATTGGAATAACTACCCGGCAGGTAAAAGGCTTCGTTAGTAAGCTTGGCCAGGTTACTGTAGTCCTTATAATAAAGTTCGGCACGCAGGGTATAATTATTTTGAGAAACCTGGTAACTGAAGGTATAATGGTCGGCCCGTTCGTAATTAAGTTTGCTGGTGTACAAAAGATAATCGTCAGTCGGATCCTGGTAAAACCATCCGTATGCAAGTGAGAACTGGCTGTTTTTGCTCACTTTATATGCAGCTGAAACCCTTGGTACCAGGTTGGCACGTTGCAGATAATCCGAATATTCCATGCGCATACCGATCCGTGTCACAAATTTGGAGGAAGCATAGATTTCGGCCTCAGCAAAACCTGCCAGGGTCTTGTTGGTATATTTGCTTAAAATGGAAGAAACCGTTTTGTTGTATGTCTGGGAATAGGTCTTGTTAAAATATTCAGCGCCAAACCGGAGTGTTATCTTTTCGCTGAAAGGATGCGACAATACACTTTTGAGGTGTGCCCCTTGAAGCAGTTTATTAAATTCTGTCGAATCGAATCCTACATCATCATTATTTTTAGTGAACGAAGCGGCTGAAGCAATATTCCATTTCGGCCCTATGCTGCTTTTCCAGCTGGCAGTAACAAAATAATTTTGATTTTTCAGGGCATAATTAACAAATTCCCCTTCCTGGTTGAGGTCCTTTTGTTGAATTGTAAAACTGCCGCAGCTAAAACTGGAATAAATTTTCAACATTCCCGTTTTGCCCGTCTTTTGTCGCAGGCTGAAAGCACCTTCTGAATTCGATGGATAACGCGACCACTTGTAATTTTGCGGCACCAGCCTCATATATGGACCAAGGTTATTGTAAGAAAGTGTGCCTGTTATAGCCCCTGTTTTCCATAACCTGGTATCAGCCACTCCAAGTCCTAAAGTCATAAATGAGAGATCGAGCTGGTTCTCGGTTGGCATATCATTGGTGTTGAGCAAAAGCACCGACGACAAGGCCTGCCCGTATTCAGCCGAATACCCGCCAGTACTGAATATAGTCCCTTTGAACAAAAACGGGTTAAACCGTCCCCGAACCGACATGTTAGGTGCCGAAGTGGTATATGGAGCATATACAATTGATCCGTCAATATAGGTTTGTGATTCCTCGCTGTCGCCTCCTTTTACAAACAACTTACCCGATTCGCCGTTGGTGGTAGTGCCCGGCAGACTCTGCAAGGCGCCATAAACACTTCCTTGGGCGCCGGCAGTGGTGATCATATCGAGAGGTGTGAGAATATTTGCCTGCTTTTTATCACTGGCCTCAAATGTGCCGGCCGTGATGGTAACTGCGTCTAATTTATTGAAGGCGATTTCGAGCTGGATATCAAGTTTTACAGGCTCGCCTGACAATGTCAGTTCTTTCGTAAAAGGATCATGACCGATATAAGTAGCTTTTAACACAACCTTCCCGGTTTTTGATGTCTTGAAACTGAACTCACCGTTGGCATTTGCCGAAGTGCCGTCGTAAGTTCCATCAAGGTAAACGCTGGCACCGGGTAAAGTACCGTCCTTATCTGATATTTTCCCTGAAATAACAACCTGGCTTTCAGCCTGAATGCTGATCATTGCCAGTAAAACGATGTAGATATATTTTTTCATTTTCGAAAGCAACTGATTTATACTGGATTTCATGGTACAAATTTATATCAGGGACGTGCCTTGCCAAAATAACAGTTGCCCAAGTGTCGTATATAACGGATGAAATGTAATTATCCCTGTTGTTTACTCAAAAAGCATTAAAAAAATCATCGATTGGCTTTCATTTTGTAGATTTGTGCAAAGAAAATGTATCAAATATTTACAAAGCAGAAATTCACCGGCTAAATATGTCACTTAAAATTGTAGAATCTTTCACAAATAAGATTCTTATCCCTTTCCGGTTGGTTCCGAAAGATGGTCTTACGGCTGAAAAACTAGCCCTTTCCATTACCATTGGAATTGTTTCAGGAATATTCCCGGTAATCGGCATGACTACTATTTTAAGCATTTTGCTTACCATGCTATTTCGCCAGAACCTGCTGGTAGTGCAATCGGTACAATGGATACTGGCAATGTTCCAGGTACTGCTAATTATTCCGTTTATGCAATTTGGTGCATACCTGCTAAGCCAGGATGTACAAATTACTATGGCACAAATTACTAATGCTTTTCACAATGGCCTGTTTTCAGGGATCCGAACTATTGGCATGTTCCATCTATATGCAATTCTTACCTGGGTGATTCTGGCTATACCTGCAGCCGCTGTTTCTTATTTTTCACTATTGGCAGTTTTCCACAAGAAAAACTAAAAATCGTAAATCTGTTTATGCAGTTGCTCCCGGCAACATACTTTTCGAATCATTAACAGAATTTATGTTGTCAACTTTTAATTGTTAATAATGTTCTGTAAACATCTGATATTATATATTGATAAATCTGTTTATATTTGTCAGGATAACAGGAACGACCGGACGATCATTTCCCTCAAATGCTAATTTCTGCTTTATGAAGAATCAGATAAAACCCGAAGGCTATCTTTTCACAAAACGTTACACCAATTACATTTTCATGCTGCTATTCCTGCTTTATATGTTCGATTATATCGACAGGATGGTGATTACTTCCTTATTCCCGTTTCTGAAAGCCGACTGGAACCTGACTGATACACAATGTGGAGCGCTGGTTTCGGCAGTTTACTGGTCGATTGTATTATTTACGTTTCCGGTATCCATACTTGTCGACCGCTGGAGCCGTCGCAAAACCATTGGTACGATGGCCGTTGTTTGGAGCATTGCAACCGGATTAGGTGCATTATCAGGAACATTCAGGCATCTTTTTGCATCAAGGACCATAATCGGTGTGGGTGAAGCCGGGTATGCACCAGGCGGATCAGCCATGATGTCAGCTCTTTACCCGGAGGGGAAAAGATCGTGGATGATGGGATTATGGAATGCATCCATCCCGCTGGGAAGTGCCATTGGAATTGCAATCGGAGGAATTATTGCCACCCATTGGGGATGGCGGCATGCGCTTGGAATTGTGGCCATTCCCGGAATGATAATTGCCATACTTTTCTTTTTTGTAAAAGATTACAAAACAGTAGGACTCGAGAAAACCATTACAAAACAGGATAAAAAAGCCGAACGCAAGAAAGTTAGGATGTCAATCAAGGATATGCTGATTGAATTTCTCGCCAAGCCCTCACTTATTTTTACCTATTTTGGAATGGCAGCCGTTATATTCACCACCACATCGCTGCTCACCTGGCTTCCTACCTATTTTCATAGGGTACAAGGCATGCCCGAAAGCAGTGCCGGGGTGAAAGCAAGCGCTATTATGCTTTTTGCCATTATCGGGGCACCGCTGGGTGGTTATGTTTCTGACCGCTGGCGAAAAAAACAAATCAACGCCCGGCTGCTGGTACCTGCAATAACCTCTTTGCTGTCGGCTGTGCTCATGTTCCTTTCATTCAGCGTTTTCGAAGGTCAGTTACAGTATTTAATACTATTGTCGATGGGTGTTTCAATCACTGCTTTTATTGCAGCTGCGGCAGCCGTAACGCAGGATGTGGTACATGCAGGTATGAGAGCTATTTCGTATGCCGTCGCCGTTGTTATTCAGAACCTGCTGGGAGCTTCGCTGGGACCTATTGTTATGGGCGCCATTTCAGATGCCACAAATATACAGACTGCTTTCACCTTTCTTCCGCTTTCCTTGCTGATAGCCGCGGTTTTGTTCTTTGCCGGGTCAATGTATTATGAAAAAGACCTCAGGAAAGTGGAAAAAGTGGTATTGGAAATTAATGAATAGAGATATGTAAGTTCTTCAACAAGGTTATTCCTCAACCGTTTTGTAACTTTTTAAAAAAAATAATCCAGATTTTATGAAAAAGATTCTTTACCTTTTCATAGTATTATCCCCTTTTCTGGCATTAGGACAATCATGGAAAATGAAGCCCATATCCGTCAGCGTTTTCAACAACGCTACCATGCTGCCACCGGCTTCACTGACAGCTACTTTTAACCAACCCATTCACCCGGGATTAACTGCTGCATATGAATTCGGATGGAAGGAAACCGATAAGTATAAATGGTTTCAAAATGCCGGTATCAGCTATTTCTACCATCGCTATGTTTACCAGGTTGTATTGCTGAATTCACAGGCAGGATACCGTAGGAAAATCAATCAATTTTCAGTTGAAGGATACTTGCAGGCAGGTTATATGCATGCTTTTTTGCTCACTGATCGTGCTGTGCTGCAATCCGATGGAACGTATAAAGTAAAACAAGGTTTTGGCAAACCCCAGTTTATTGCAGGAGCGGGAGCAGGAATCGGTTACAACCTGGGCAATGCGAACCGGATCCGCCGTATCTTCCTGAATTATGATGTTCGCCTTCAGATGCCTTTTGTAAAAAGTTATGTTACTCTGTTGCCAAATGGCGCACTATCATTAGGGATGCAGTTTACTCTCGGCAAAAGTGCGGATAAGGGTGATTGCAGTCCTTATTAAATTAGTGAATAACGAAAAGTGAATAGTAAATAGACAACCACCATTTAGCAATTACACAAACAAGAACTAACTTTAGGATTCGAAATACATTGAAATAAGTTGAAATAATATAACTCATATATTGCTGTATTTCAGTTAAAAGCCTTCTCTTGTTAGATGAAAGTAAAAACAGCAATTAACCATTGAATAACTTTTGAAGCCCTTAAACGCGCGCATCGCATTGAACCTTGAACACTTGAACCACTAAGACACTAAGTCTATTAAGAACCACTAAGTTACCCTAAACAACTGTATGACCATTGTATGACTACTGAATGACCATTGTATGACCAATGTATGACCACTGACATTTAAAACGATAAATTAACAATGCTTCTTAGACCATATACCCTTAATTATAAAGATATGCATCACTCACGATATTTTTCTTTCCTGTTTTTCATGGTCTTGATATTCAGCTTTTCCTGTAAAAAGGCAGATATCAGCAGACCCACAGTCCTAAACTGCCCGTTGGAAGATGCATCCACCTACCAGGTGAATCCAAAAAGCGCTCAATACCAGTCACTTATTGAAGAGTATGCCAAAAAAGGACTCCCGGGAGTTATTTTGCTGGTAAAAGACAATAACGGATTTTATATTGGTTCTGCCGGGATGGCAGATATCAAGAAAGACATAAAACTCCAGCCCTGCCATATTTCAAAAATTGCCAGTATCACTAAGTTTATGTTAGGTGTTTCCACCATGCTACTTCAGGAAAAAGGCCTGTTATCACTGGACGATCCGATCAGTAAATACATATCGAAAGATAAACTGGATAAAATATCCAATGGCAATGAACCACTGACAGTTCGTAACCTGATGAACCATACAACCGGAATTTACGATGTGATTGACGACCAGGGATTTTATCTCCAGGTACTGAATGATCCTGCAAGGCACTGGACGCCTGATGATTTGTTAAAATATGTTTATGGCAAAGCGGCTCTTTTCGCATTTAACCCGGCTGATACGGCTGGCTACAGCAATACAAATTATATACTGCTGAAATTGGTTGTTGAGGCTGCCACTCAAAAATCGAGCAGCCAGATTCTGCACGAAGAATTGATTGATCCGCTCGGGTTAACAAATACCTATTCCTTTTATGACGATCCCTTGCCCGAAGGTAAAATTGCACAAGGCTATTATGACCTATACAATAATGGCAATCTCGAAAACCTGACCAACTGGAATACAGGCAGTGGCAACGGCTACGGCGGAGTTTACAGCACTGTATGGGATATGTACAAGTTTATTGATGCTTTATTTGTAAAGAAAACATTATTAAGTCAGGCATCACTGGACCAAATGCTGGTGTTTCATCACTCTATCGAATCGCGCAAGCAATTGGGCGTTTCCTGTTTTAAAGATTTTATTGATATCGGCGATCCCACAAAAGATTATGCCTGGGGCCATCGCGGCCGCGATCTGAGCTACAGTGCTGATTTGTTTTATTTTCCCGAACACAACGCCATTATGTCGATGATAGTAAATTACGGAACGGATGGCGACACTCCGTTAAGGCCGGTTTTTATAGAGATGAGGGATAAAATAGCGAAGATTATTGTGGGAGCGAAATAATTTAATTTGCTGAATTAAAAGTAGTTATAGAAAAGTAGTATAGATTTGTTGCTATATAGCACTTATGGGCATTCCCCACAGTACGCGAGCAGAATTAAGTTCTGTAGCAAACGATTGATTGACAAAAATGATTTTGAGTATAAAATATAAATTACAGATTATTAGCGACTTGACAAGAGTAGATTTTACAGTTAGTTAAGACTTTGGGGCGTTTGTAAATTTAAAATGACTTAATACACTATAAAACTTAAATAATTTTGAACCTCTAAATAACACGTAAAAAATGGATTTATATTTTCATAAGGAAAAAGGATTTTGGCTGACTTTTTTAACAGCTGTTTTAATCATTTCAGTCGCACTAATTACTGACTTAAAAATGGATTTATTTGTTCCTATGACAGGTAAATATAGATTGTTTGGAGGAGTAGGGATATTAATAGCAATAACTTTATTATTCAAATGGAAATATTCAAGACATGTTTTGGGAGTAATTACTGTAATATATTTAATCGCTACAATTACCTTTACTTTTTATGGTGGCGATAGGATGATTTCGTTTTTGATCCTTACTGTTGTATTAATATTCATCCTGATTTTATTATCATCAAGACAAGTTAAAGATTATATAGAAAATTGATTGAAAAAATCATCTAGGTTAATTATAAATAAAAAAAACGCTCCCCAATAATGTATATAGCAAATAAGGCGGTTAGTGGATTATTGAAGATCGGTTCTTCGTTGTAAACCCGCCAAAGCTTTTGCTTCGGCTACTTAAAACTTCTTTCAGCGGTACCGAAGCAAAAGCTTCGGCTTGGTGCAAGCTTGATAATTTAGTACTTTAATTTGCCTTACTAGCCATATACTAGTCGTTGGGCACATAAAAGAAACCTTCTGAAGTTCTGGATTTCTATTTTAATCTTTGCTCAATTATGATGAATTACTATGACCTTACAGGATTATTTTTATTTTTGGCAAACGATGGATGTTCATTATCTTACAAACAATCAGAAAGGGAAAGTTGCTTTTAGGCCTTTTTACCAATGCTGATCATAGTTGCCGGGCAATTCCAATACCAAATACATTCCCTATAATATTTTTTTTGTACATTGGCTTTTATTTTGGATACACGAAAAATTTAATTTCATTCAGATGATCAGAATTTAATTGACTGTAATTTTTAATAACCGGACTTACCATGGAAAGCAGTAATCGAATTGGATATTCGCAAAAGATCAATGATCCGGCTATGGTAAAATATGTAAGAAACGCAAACAGTTGGTCTGCCATTTTTGCGCTTATACTTGCAGTAGCTGCTGTATCAGGATTTTATATAGCTGGCGAAACCGGCAATGAAATGGAAAATCCGGAGTCACTTTACATAGGACTGGGAATTGGCGGAATGTTTTTAATGATTGCATTATTCCAGATAATCGGCAGGAATAAAAGTACAACCTGGGATGGGATTATTGTCAATAAAAAAGTTACACAGAAACGTCGTCACGACAAATATCAGAATCGTTGGATAGAATACCTCGAATACACAGTTTGCATACAGGATGACAGCTGGAAGATGCATTACTCGTGCGCCAACGATGATGATACTGTTTACAACTACTACAAGATTGGCGACAAAGTACGACATCATAAAGGTTTAAATTCCTATGAAAAAAAAGATAAATCAGGAGACAGCATCATCTTCTGTAATGCATGCGCCTCACTGAACGACATAAACGACGATTATTGCTTCAGGTGCAAATGCCCTTTGTTGAAATAACGAAATCCGGAATGTGAATTAAATTATGAAATATGAGCAATACAGTTGATAAAATAGAATGGACCATTAGCGTCCCTATATTGCGCAATTCCATTATACTGAAACAACTGGGGATTGCAATCGGAATTCCGTTTGGAATTTTAATAATCATTCTGATAATTGTTAAGGCGGTATATGCTCTCATTCTTATTGCCGCTTTATTCCTGCTCACATACCTGTTTATCCGAATCGTTTGGGGCGGAAATTATGATGTTGGATTTGAATTGGATAAAACCGGAATACGAAGCTATACCCTTGCGAAACAGGCAAAACGAAATCGGGTAGTTAATATATTGACAGTTGTATTAGGATTCCTCTCAGGAAAACCCGGTGTGGCCGGCGCCGGTATACTGGCACAGTCGAAACAACATGTATTTATCAGGTGGAAAAACATCAGAAAAGTAAAGTATCTTCCAGGTAAGTACAGTGTGATGTTACGAGGTAGTTTCACCGAAAATATTGCTGTATTTTGCACAATCGATAACTATGCAACTGTAGAATCTTATATTCGCTCCAATGTATCGTTAAACAGATCATAATTTACAGAAAATACTGAACGTACCATATCTTTCAAATAACGTTTGGAAATAACAAAGAGTCTGGCCCGAAAACAGATAAATACATGACAGAATCGAATTCAAGGAAGGTTTTACCACGATTGCTTCTCTCATTGCTTGGAGTTTCATTTATCCTCTGGGGACTTACAGATATAATGCTGGGACTATTTGGGGAAAGTGCCACAGCAATAATTACCAATGTACGAAGAGAGGGCGCTGAACGCAACGAAACAATCCGAGGTCGGTATACATACATTATAAGTTATTCATTTACCTTGCCAGGCGGTCAGAATATTAGCAGCAGTACACGCAGTATTGGTAATCCCGTTTTTCTGAAAGCAGATGGAAAGTCAAAAGTGATAATTAAATATTTTTCTTTTTCCCCGTATATCAATGCCCGGGAACAAGATACAAAACCCGGCATCGGTCAATTGGTACTCATTGCGATAGGAGGTTTTCTGATCTTAATAATCAACAGGAGGATGGTTTAATAGAAAGTTAATAAGTGTATTTCACAACCGATTAATCTATTTACGGATTGTTATACTATTGATTTTTACCGGCTTCTCCAGGTATTGCTCCTTATCTTTTAACCCTCATTGCAGCTAACCACCAGTAACGTATTGATACTCTGATTTTGGATTTTCTACGGTTGTTATCACGCTCTTTTGAGTTTTCATTATGGTGTTGGCGATCCTTTTATCAATTCGGTCATCCTTTCCAGAAATAGTACTTTCTGGTCGAAGTTGGGAAGTTAAGCATTTTCTGCAAATCTACAATATGAAAACCACAATCAATACAGAATATCCTCATTGATCTGAGCCTTGAATTATCTATTATTTCTGAATTATGCGTAAAGCTCTTTCTTCACCTCCCTTATTTTCTTGTATTTAGGCCAGTCGAAAGTTTTCAGGAAAATAGCAGCAGCCTGAGCTCCCCTTATAAAAAGATCAATTTTAGCTTCATCAGTTAATCCAAAGTTCAACCAGTTATGGTTACCTGTATCAATATAGCCAATGAGGTGCCGAAAATCAGGGTTTGTGCGTAAAAAATTATCGTCAGAAGAGAACCTGGCTGTATTGAAAACCGACCCTATGAGGCTGAAGAACTTCTTATTTTCATTAATTGCAGCTTTATCAAGGCCAATTTTAACTCCAAATGTAGGTGCATCAGGTACTTTAGTATTGTTATGGAAAATATCAATAGGAAAATTTGAGATAATGCCACCATCCATAAAAAGAACCTCATTTGGAACTGATGCATTGAGTCCTGTCAGTGTACTCCATTTCCTCCACGCATCGGCTCCGGATGGCAAGTTATTAATACGGAACGGCTGAAAAAAGAACGGAATTGACATAGAAGCTCGTGCGAAATCAGCAGGATTTGCAATTTCAGGATTCGTATACAGCAATACCGACATTTCCGGGAAAACAATTTTACTTTGGGTTGTAATATCGGCAGCTATTATTGCCAGTTCCAGAAAATCCTTTTGCGAATTGTAAATGGCATTGGTTAACCTGTTTCGCAAGTTATTACCATCGCTGGCACCGGCATCACGTAATTGCTGCAAGTCTCCCATATTCTTTATGCCTTTTTGATTGAGCAGGTTTTTCATCCAGTCGTGGAAGTTTTTTCCAGGATTCAAGCCAAAGTCATCACGGAAATTGTCAATAACCTGAGTACCCTTCAAAGCAAGTTTAATATTGCTGACATCGCCAAGCAATGCATCAATAAATTCCCGTGCATCCTTATCACCGTCAACAAAATCATACAATTTTTTATTGCACAGGCACTCCAGAATCCAGCTACTCTTAGTTTCATCAATTCTGCCGGCAGCTGCCATCAAAAGAGTATTAATCGATCCGGCAGAGGTTCCGGCCAGGCTAAGGAACCTGATCTTCATCTGTTCGAGTACATAAACGTATCCAACCAGTGCAACTCCCAATACACCTCCCCCTTCCTGAACCAGGTCTACATATTGATTCCCGTTATCGTCGATAATATCTGAAAAGTTTTTATCCGGACCTAAGGATTCTTTCAATTCGTCAAGGATGCTGAGCACCAAACCATTCTCGGTAAAATCTGTGATTTTCATAATTTAGATGTTTAAGTGAATTAATATCAATGAGATTTACTTTAATTGTTTTATTTTAGAAGGCTTTTAAATTTTGAGATTCCATTAAGGAAATCAATAAATAATCAGCATAATTAAAAAGAATTCATCTTTACAAAACTTAGTTCTGATTTAAACAAATGTCAATCCTTAATTATTCTATAGAATTAGAAAAGACTGGGAAAAATCTAACCGGTTATAGAAAACGAGTGAGCTCAGTAACTTAAAATGAATTAACCGCTATTAATTATCAACGGTTAATAAGCATTACAACGTTTATGTTGAAGTCATAACTGTTATATATTTGCTTTTGAAATATCTTCAAAAGATTTTCAATTACCAGTATAAATGCGTTTGTTTAATAACAGGCAAAACTATTTTTTGTGCGAACAGGGGTAGCTTTTTTCGTTCATAAAATCACATTTCAGCAACTAAAATTGATATTATAACTATGATAATAAATAACTTACAAAGATATTATATAACAATTTAACTGGAATAAAATTAAGAATCCTGAGTTTCTGAATTTATACTATAACTAAGATACAGAATTCGCACCCAAATTACTGTACGTGATATATATCATAATATAACCAGTCTTTCAACATCAGGATTAAGGTGTCATTTCACTTCACACATATAATATTTAGTATATTAATCGTACCTTTGTTGTCGAAATAACAGGCGATGTTTGAAAATCTGAACCAGTCATATCCATTCAACAATAACTTTAAACATAACCTGCGTACAATAACATTTGTGTGCATGGGATTTATGCTGATCACTCTATATTTCCAGCCTTTTGGTATAAATTTTCTGGCATCTCCAAAGGATGGCTATTATGTCCTGATTATTGGTTTGGTAAGTGCTGCTACATTCTTTTTAAGCACACTTATCTTTCCCGGGTTATTCCCAAAAATCTTCGAATCAGAAAGATGGACTATCCGGAAAGAAATAATCTGGAATGTTGGAATGTTTGCTGTTTTAATAGTTGGATTTACATTAACGGCTAAGGCATTCAGAATATCTGGCATGGAATCGTTAACTTTTTTCCGTTCAGCTGCATTAGCTTTATTGCCCCTGGTATTGTTCAATTTGTCGAATTATAACAACTCACTCAAATCAAAAGTTGCGCAGGTTATTGACAGTGGACGTCATTGGCTGGCTGAAGAAAGAAAAGTTACTCATAATATTGAAAGCGAGATAATTAAGATTGAATCAGAAAATGCCAAAGAAGTATTTGAAGAAGATCTGAAAAACATCATACTTATACAGTCAGCAAGCAATTATATTGAAATTTTTTACCGCGAAGGAGCTGTGATCCGTAAACAGATGATCAGGCAAACTTTGAGTAAAGTTGAATTGATCTTATCCGATTTTCATAATATTAAAAAATGTCATCGCTGTTGTCTGGTAAATATTAACCAGATTTCACGAATAACAGGAGTAGCTCCTAACTATAATCTCGAAGCAAAGGGACTTGATTTCCGAATCCCCATCTCGAGACAAAATGTCACTAAATTCAGGAAGATCCTTTCTGCAAAATAGGGTGTATTTTTGCATTTTATTTTGTCAACTCATCCAATTCATTCAACAATTTGAGTGCAAAATCGAGGATATTATGCAATAGCACATACATTTCATCCCTAAATAATCTGCAATTCATCCCTTTATGCTACAGTTCCCCCCATATACGGCATTGCAACCCATTTTTTAAAATGTAATCTTATTCAGAAGTATTTTTGTATCTCAAAATGCTCAGAAAAGGTAAATGCAACTCTTTTAAACACCCGTTAAAATAATCCTGAAAGAGCAAATTCACACAAAATTCTTAGTGTAATAATGGAAATGAAAGAATTAAATATCGGAGGTTTGGTAATTTCTGTGCCTATCATACAAGGAGGCATGGGAGTTGGTATATCACTTTCGGGGCTGGCATCTGCCGTAGCCAACGAAGGAGGTGTTGGAATAATTTCAGCAGCCGGATTAGGAATGTTATACAAGGATCCTTCGCAGGATTATCTTGCAAATTGCATAACAGGTCTAAAACAGGAAATCAGAAAGTCGAGAGAGAAAACAAACGGATTTATTGGCGTTAACATCATGGTTGCGCTTAGTAATTACGATGACTTGGTAAAGATTTCAATTGAAGAAGAAGTTGATATAATTATTTCAGGTGCCGGGCTTCCGCTCGATTTACCTAAGTATCTGACACCAGGTTGTAAAACTCGACTGATACCCATCGTTTCGTCAGCCAGAGCTGCTACATTGATCTGCAACAAATGGCTTGCAAATTACAATTATCTACCCGATGCTGTGATTGTTGAAGGCCCCAAAGCTGGTGGACACCTTGGATTCAAACCTGATCAGATTTTTGATGAGAATTTTTCCCTGGAAAAGCTGATACCTGAAGTTGTTGCCACTGTTAACCAGATTGGACTGCAAAACGCGAAAGAAATTCCGGTGATTGCTGCCGGCGGAATATATACCGGTGCTGATATCGTTAAAATTCTCAAGTTAGGTGCATCAGGAGTTCAGATGGGCACCAGATTTGTAACAACAGATGAATGTGATGCTTCCATTGAGTTTAAACAAGCTTATCTGGATGCTAAAAAAGAAGATGTAATAATTATCAAAAGCCCTGTCGGAATGCCGGGTCGTGCTATAAAATCACCATTTCTTGATGAAGTTATGGCTGGCAAACGTCAACCTAAAACCTGCCCGGTTAATTGTATTCGCACTTGTGACATCAATACTGCTCCTTATTGTATTATTGCTTCACTTACTTCGGCACTCAGGGGAAACTTCAGAAGAGGTTACGCTTTTGCCGGTAGTAATGTATGGCGGACCAATAAAATCATTACTGTAAAAGAACTTATGAATACAATTAAACAGGAATATGAAATTTACCAGACAAAAGCTGAAATGGTTATTTGTTAGGAAGTACAAATGATAAATAGAAATCCCTGTGATGTCAATATTACAGGGATTTTTTGTTTTTTATTCTAAGAAAATCGAATCTTTATTTTATTGTGATTTCTTCCCTGTTGAAGTATATTGTATCACCTGTACGGAGTTTTTTACGTTTCTGATATTCAACTATATTATTAACCTTGACTTCACCATCAACTATTCGTTGGTTAGCCTCACCTCCGCTTTCGACCAAACTTAATAGCTTCAGAAGTTGGTTCAACTGGATGTATTCATGCCCAATAAGTTCGAATTCCATAGTACAGTTTTAGGTTTTAGGTATGAGGTTTATCTGTTGTGTCGAAAATGAAATGGGCATACAGATTCATTCAATTGGCGTTTAAACTTGAGAAGTCAGATTATTTAAGGGGGATTTATTTTGCTACTCGATCTCTTTATCTCTGTCTCCTTGTCTCCCATTCGCACGTCACTTATCACGAGGCAAGATAAACCTGTTGTATAATAACAGTCCTATTATAGTTGCAACCCCTATCAAACTGAAAATAAACCATAAAATTCCAGGTTGATGAAGTTTATCAACAAAATGAACATAAAGTGTAGCTCCAAGTATTCCACCTATTCCACTACCAATAACTCCGTATAGAAAAGCATATCCCTGGTACAAGGCTTTTTTATCAGCAGGAGCTATTAATCCGACATAAGAGATAAATTTAGGATGTGCAGTCATTTCCCCCATCGTAAATATTACGATTCCTGCAATGAAAACCCAGGCATATGTTGAAATCGCTAGTATGGCCATCCCGATAGTTCCTAGGGCAATACCTGCTATCATGGTGGGTAGTGCAGGGATTTTGCGTACAATTTTGGAAACAACCAGTTGAAGCAGAATAATACATGCCGCATTAATAACTGTTACATGTTCTGCATCAAATTTCCAGGAAGGGTTCTGCATAAATAAGCCTAGTACATTATTTACCACCTTATTAACAGGTGTCATATCAATATAATCCTTCAGATACCAGAGTACAGTATCGAACATCTGGAAATACAATATCCAGAATCCTGAATATATTATTATCATAAGTACAAACCGGTAATCTTTCAGAACCAGGAGTATGCCTCTAAAAACTTCGAGTAAAGGTTGGGTGCTTTTAGGCTTTGGTGGTTCGCGGTAAACAAAAATATTGAGTAACAACATAGAACCGGTTCCAACTGCCGCCATCACAAAAATATAACTCCAGCCGATGCTTTTCAGGTAGGGAACAAAAATCAGCGGAAAAATAAAAGCTCCCAGGTTGATACTCCAATAGTATATTCCAAAACCAAGTGACGAAGTTTTCTCATTGGTTACCCTTGAAATAGTACCGGCAATTACTGGTTTAAAGAAACCTGCTCCTATGGCCATGAGTATAAGACTGAGAAAAACCATTCCATAAGATGTAGAAAGGCTTGTGAAGAAATACCCAGTACTCATCACAGCAAAAGCCATCATAAGTGTTTTGCGGTATCCGAACCTGTCGGCCAGCGCACCGGCAAGAATTGGCAAAAAATACAACAAGGGAGTGATAGTGCTTTTTATAACGCCTACACTCTCTCTTGAAAAACCCAATCCGCCTTCGGGAATGCTTAATACGAGGTAAACCGAAAGTACCGACATTACACCATAATAAGATCCGCGTTCGAAAAACTCCATGGTGATAACAGTCCAGAAACTGCGTGGAAACGATTTGAAGTCAGTTTTTTCAGAGGAAGCCAAAGAATTTTTCATAAATAATAACAAGTATTTTTTTGTGAACTGCAAAAGAAAGAAAAATAGCAATACTTTTAACAGTATTTCAGTCAAGAATGAATTTGGACTAAAAATCAAATTTTCGAAATCAAAATACTATTTCAGTTGTAATTAAAAGCCGCAAATTGAGAAACTGTCTAAAATTAATGAAAAAAAATCAATTGTTAACACTTGGACTGCTGTCATATTGGGCGTACCTGATAGCTATCGCGTCGAAATGCACACATTCAACTCCGAAATAATCCGATACTACATGTTTTAGAGGGCTTCGACTCTCCTTCGAAATGCTCAGGGCAAGATTTTCAACTTGACAAAAGACTAAGACATTGGAGAATAACCAATATTATTATACAATTTAGACAGTTACTGAATGTAACTTTATTCTTCTTTAAACAAATTTACTTTTACAAACAAAGTATTGATAAACTTGCATCACAAAACCCTTTAACATAACTTTTACTCAAAAATCTCATGAAACAGCACAAACAAATTATTATCCTTTTCTTTATGTTATTCACGCTGCAAATTTCAGCGCAGGTAACATTTGTGATACAAGCATTGCCTGACAATACACCAGTGGAAGATACCATCTTTATAGCAGGCGATATTACAGGCTGGGAGCCTGGATCATCCGATTACATGATGCATAAAAACGATGAAGGTAAATGGAGTATAACATTGGCTGCGAAACCTTCAGGAACTAAGATAGAATATAAATTTACACGCGGATCGTGGAAAACAGGAGAAAAAGGACAAAGTGGGCAAGAAATTGCAAATCGTACTTTTACTTTTAGCCACAGCAGCTCTGTAGTTGATGTTACTATTTATAACTGGGCTAACACAGGAGGTGGAAGTAGTTCAACGGCTGCTACCAATGTAAAAATAATGAGCACAGATTTTTACATGCCTCAGTTAGACCGTAAGAGAAGAATATGGATTTATTTCCCGCCTGGCTATGAAACTTCAGGACTAAGCTATCCGGTGCTTTATATGCACGATGGACAAAATTTATTCGATGCAACAACATCATTTTCAGGAGAATGAGAAGTGGATGAAACACTTAATAAGTTGGCCGCTCAAGGAAAAAATGTCCCTATTGTGGTTGGAATTGACAACGGCGGAGGTGATCGCATCGGGGAATATACACCCTGGTCGAATCCACAATATGGGAGCGGCAATGGCGACAAGTATATGGAGTTTATTGTTGAAACACTAAAACCTTATATCGATCAACATTACAGCACTTTACCCGACAGGGAAAATACCGGAATTATGGGTAGTTCGTTAGGAGGACTTATTTCACAATATAGTTCACTCAAATACCAGGGGACTTTCAGCAAAGCCGGATTATTTTCCCCATCCTATTGGTTCTCTGACTCTATCTGGACTTTTACTCAAGAAACCGGCAAGCAGTATGCTATGCGCTTTTATCAGCTTTGCGGGACTAACGAAAGCGCAGGAATGGTTGCTGAATGCAACGCATGAAAGATTCACTTTTAAGCATTGGTTTTGGGCAGAGCAATATTTTAAACAATGTTGTAACAGGTGGGCAACATAATGAAAAACTGTGGTGTGAGGCATTTGGCGAAGCTTACCTATTTCTGTTTAACTCTTTTACCAATTCAATTCAAGAGCCTGTTGAATATAAAAGTAAGGTCATTTGCAGTCCTAATCTGGTTGAGTATTATCTGACTTTTAGTATTGAAGGTAAAATCATATTTGATACGATCCGTATTATTGATATAAACGGTCGGATTGTAAAAACCATAAGTCAGCCCCGGAAGGACAAAATAGACGTCCATACTCTGGCACCAGGGATGTATACTATTCAATGCTTTTCAGACGGTAAAATATATGAAGCGAAATTTATTAAGAAGTAGCTATTGATTTCCACAAAAAAAGTCCCGGTTGAACGACCGGGACTTTTTTATAAAAGCTGATTGAGTGCTATTTACCGATTCTAACATCAAGACCTAAAGATACAATCCAGGTCGTTTTTGCATAATCTTCTGTAACAGGTATTACTAATGTGCCTAGCATATGGTCGAAATGCTTCTTGCCATCACTATAAAAAGTATTCAATCCCCCCAAATTGACTGCAATATCTTTTGTGATTTTATATTGTCCGCCAAAACCAACGGTGTTTGAAGTAAGGCTATAGCTTAAATCAGACTGATAAGCTTCCGAAACACCTGTTTTCGCAAGAAGGTATCCGGCACTTACGAGGAATTTGTCGGTAATATTGTACTCCAGACCTCCACTAAGTTCAAAATAGTTTTTGTCAATTACACTTTTGTTAGTAACAAAGTCGCCTGCTATCTTTTTACCATAATCGGCTGATTTGTCAAAATAATAGTTGTAGCTAACAGAAGCCATTAATTTATCTGTGAGTGGATATGATGCTCCTAATGAAAGCAAAGCCGGCATATCGTTGCGTGTTTTGTCGCCATCGGTAAATAAACCTGAACCATCTACTTTTGTCTCATTTGTCAATTCAATCTTAGTCAGGAACTCATATTTGATTGCTATATTTAATTTCTCGGCCAGCGTAAGGTTTACTCCTAAAATCGGAGTATATCCGGTACCTTTTTGAACAGCATCAACTTCTACATCGCCTGTACCATCAGCTAAACCAGTCATTTGAGCAGCTCCTGCAGCAGCTTTAGTTGATGTTGTTGTGTAAACTACTTGGGCTTGTGCAATTGGAGTATTTGCAGGTTGACCAACGGCAAGTAAAGCGCCCTCCAACTTAGCTACATCAGCATCCGTAAGAGGTGTTAGTCCTGAAGCTTTAGCCTGAGCAAAAGATAATGTTCCGAAATTAGCAGCCAGTAGTCCTGCAGTTGAAGCTGCACTAGTGTATTGCGCAGCCACACCTGTATAATAGGTTGCTTGTTGAGCCCCAAACAGATCAGCACGCATAAAAGTACCATTATATGCTGTATTTGCAATGGAAGGATTAATCATAATGTTTTTAATGCCACCTTTGTAGGTGTTTTTTGCTGTGACGGTGCGCATGCCGGCAAAAACCGATACATTAGGATTAATCTCATATGAAATTCCGAATTGATACCCGAAGAAAACGGAAGTACCTTCAAAATTGATATCCGCTTTGTAATCAGTTACTCCAAAACCAGGGTCGGTTACACTTTTGCGACCTAACATTGGTTTCAAATCCGAAATTCCCATTTCGAATGAAGGCAAACCCTTGTCATAAGTAGCACCACCACCACCGCCAACGGGATTAAATCCAAATGAAAATGCCAGTTTGTCCATTTTATAAGCAAGGTAAACACCCGGAAAAACAGGAGCCTTAACAATTCCGGTATATTTTGCATTAGGATGTCCATTCAGATATGGATAATTATTTACCACATCTTTAGTTTGGAAAATCGTTTGATTGTTCAGCGAAAAATGAAACCCATTTTCTAGTTTCATTAATCCGGCAGGATTGTAATAAACACCATCAATTCCTAATGAAGCATTCCGGGCAAGCATACGCACATAGGCGGCACTTTGGTTGGTGTTAGTCATAATACCACCAGCCATCAGGCCTGTACTTAAAAATGCTGCAGAAAGAGCAATGATTAGTTTTCTTTTCATTTTTCTGGTTTTGGTTAATTGTTAGATTTTTTTAGCCATTAGAAGCAGCCAAAATATATACATTTTTCAATATCTCCAAATAATTTTAAATATCACTATACTAGGTCTTTATTAATCTCTTACGTATTCAAGTATTTAAAAATATTATTTATATTGATTCTTATTAACATTTAATTAATATATGGCTGATTTTAGATATAATCAGAAAATAGCAGAATTTCTTTTCACCTTTTATTCTTGTACTTTTGTGCCAGGTATTTTCATAAAATTAACCGGAAAAGGGCTAAAAAGCTACCTCAGTTAGGTGGATTGTTCTTAAAATACATCTGTTGAAAATCCAGACCTGGACTTTAATTATGTCCTCACATAACAAATACAGTATTAAAACCTACAAATCAGCACATTATAAACAATATAAGTGAATTTTTGAAAATTTTAGATTTTTTTTTTCACCACTATTGCCCGGATAAAAAAAAGTATTACCTTTGCAGCCTCAAAAAACGATATGGTCCGTTCGTCTAGGGGTTAGGACGCCAGGTTTTCATCCTG
>JBBQGD010000045.1:0-20155 GCA_038322655.1 Bacteroidales bacterium
AACGTATCAAGATCCATATGCACAATGGTGCGGCCCGTTCTGCGGAGGTTATCAGGGAAACCCTGTGGTGAAATTATTTTCAGTTCGTTGTACATTATTATTAAAAATGTATTATCTTTGATTAGAAATTAATCAAAATTCTGACTACAATGTAATCATATTTTTTGGATTGTGGATGGAAATGGTTAAAAAAAATGTATCGTCGTCGTCGTAGAGACGCGATTAATCGCGTCTCTACGACACGGGAAAAAATAAAAAATCATGGAACCAATCTTCGGACAAAACATCAAACTACTGCGCAAACGCCGCAGCCGCACACAGGACGATATTGCCATTGCCCTGGATATGAAACGCTCAACACTGAGCGGATACGAAAACGGCGTTGCCGAACCTGGTATTGAAACATTGCTGGCACTGGCTAAATATTTCAAAATCTCGGTTGATACACTACTTACAGTTGATCTGAGTGCACTTCGCGAAAGCGAACTTTACCAACTGGAACACGGGTACGATATTTTTGTGAACGGAGGAAACCTTCGCGTACTTACAACCACTGTTGATAGCAACAATAAGGAAAATATCGAAATAATAAATCAGAAAGCCTCGGCAGGTTATCGCACCGGATTTGCTGATCCTGAATATATAAAGGTATTGCCCACCTTTCAACTGCCATTTCTATCGAGCGACCGCAAGTACCGTACGTTTCAGATTTCGGGCGACTCCATGCTTCCTATCCCTGATAAATCGTGGGTTACCGGCGAGTTTGTTCAGAACTGGGATTTGATCCGTGATCACCAGGCGTACATTATCCTTACACTAAACGATGGCATTATGTTTAAAGTTGCCGAAAACCGTCTGAAAACAGAAGGACGGCTGGTGCTGCACTCGCTCAATCCGCTATACGAATCGTATTCTGTCGATCTTAAGGAATTACGGGAAGTCTGGCGTTTTGTACATTATATTAGCTCGGAGCTTCCTGAGCCTAACCTTCCGAATAACGAAATATCCTCAACCCTGGTTACCCTGAAAAAAGAAATGGCGGAAATACAAGCTCAGCTGAAACAAGGTAAATTATTTGAATAATTGCAACTTGTATTTTTTTTAGCTTCGAAAAGGGCATAAAAATGAAATAAAGTTCAATCAAATTTGTCCAAATATGCGTAGCTTTGTTTTACACGTAGTTTAAATCTATTTTTTAATTTAAATCGGGATAAACCATGAAAAAGCTTCTCTTCCCTGTTCTTATTTTGCTGGTTGTATTTTCGTGTTCACCTTCACACAAAGTCGTTACTTCTGATAAACATTCTGTTATAATAAGTGATAGCACTGAGTATGAAATCACAATCATTGATACTGAATTTGATACATGGTACCTGCTGAATTTCTCAGAAGCTAAAGATCACAGCAATGAGTATTACCGCAGTAAAAACCAGGTTGGGGTTATTAACTGGAATGATTATTTTAACATAGGTCGTTACCACAGGATTATAGAGAATTATATTTATTACGATAATTCAATCGATTATGGAATTGAAGTGAACCGTAAACTCTACTGGTACTTTAAATATACAGAGGATAAGTTTAAAATACGGCTAATCAATTGATGAAATACACATGATTTCATAGCTGTAACCCCTGGTAAAAAACATTAAGCTGTTAAACCCGCTTTTTTATGACCTGACTAGTCACTACCTTTGCACCCCTAAAAAGATGAAAAATGGCGCTAAAATGTGGAATTATAGGTTTGGCTAATACTGGCAAGACCACTCTGTTCAATTGTGTTGCAAATACTAAGATTCACAGCCAACCCGGTATGCAGAAATCACATATGGGGCAGATTAATGTTCCTGACAGCAGGTTATATGTTCTTAATGACCTTATACCTGCGCAAAAGGTTGTGCGTGCAACGGTTGACCTTGTTGATATTCCCGGGCTTACAAAGGGTTCAGGACAAGCTGAAAGTTCATCAAGTAAATTTTTGGCCGAAATTCAGCAAACAGACGCTCTTATTCATGTTATCCGTTGTTTCGACAGCGATACAGTGCCGCATATCGAAGGTTCTGTTAACCCGGTTCGCGATAGGGAAATTGTTGATCTTGAACTCTGTATCCGTGACCTTAGCATGGTTGAACGTAAAATTCAACGTACCGAAAAACTTATAAAGCTGGGAGATAAAGATGCCAAAAAGGCAATGGAAGTGTTACAGGTTTATAAAACGCACCTCGAAGATTTTAAACCTGCCCGCACAGCCCCTGTTTCAGAGGATGATCAGAAACATATAGCGGATATGTATCTGATAACTGATAAACCTGTAATTTATGTTTGTAATGTCGACGATGCTTCGGCTGCCACAGGCAATGCATATTCAAATGCGCTTCTTGAATCAGTTAAAGATGAAGCTGCAGAGGTGCTTGTGATAGCTGCCGAACTCGAAGCTGAAATAGCTGAACTCGAAAGCCAGGATGACCGTGCTATATTTCTTGCAGATGCAGGCCTTATTGAGCCAGGTGTTAACAAAGTTGTGCAATCGGCTTACAAGTTGCTGAATTTAATGTCGTTTTTCACCATTGGAGTAAAAGAAAACCGTGCCTGGACCATACACCGTGGCATGACTGCACCACAGGCAGCCGGCGTAATCCATAGCGACCTCGAGCGTGGCTTTATACGTGCAGAAGTAATTAAGTATGACGATTTTATTGAATTAAAAACTGAACTTGCCTGCAAGGAACATGGTAAACTTGCCATTGAGGGTAAGAACTACGTGATATGCGACGGGGATTTGTTGAATATCAGGTTTAACGTATAATTTGCAGATATTTCCTTTTGGCTAAACTTGTTTCACTGCTACGGATCAAGTTATTCCCCCGTTTTCAGTTGCTAATATGCGGCCCAGAAGTCCGGTAGCCCAACTTTTCATCTCATTAATAAAGAAAACCGTATCCGTGTGCTTTTATCCGGAACCCTGACCCATGGCCAGACAAATCTTAAGGAAATTATAGTCTTTTTGCGAATGATACTGGAAAACTCCTGAAGGTTATAAAATCAATACTTTTTAATATGGAATGCAGCTGTTCGAAATAACAGAAAAATTTTATATTCTGAGGTTTTTGGGTCAACAGGATGCCTGAATTGCTGTTGTGAAATTCGCAATATGAATCTATCATACCTGTAGAGGTTACGCCCTCGTTTTATTTATTCGATACCAGGCAGCCGGATAATTAATTCAGTATTTTCTGATCAAGCCGTTTTTATTTCACAATCAGATCAGTTGGTGTGCAAGCCAGATCCTACGTTTCAATAATTTTAATATCCCGGACTAGTTATAACATTTTATCATTTAACAAGCCTGTTTCCTTTAAGTATTTCAAACTGGATTTCGAATTTCATTTGGGCAGGTAAGCTGCATTTTTTGTAATAGCTGCCTTAAGCGAAGAGGCATCGCCTATAAAATTGATAGTATAATGCCGGAAATCAGGCCCGACATATAAATTAAAGGTATCACTCACTCACTCACTTACTTATGACTGTATGCTCCAAAAATCGCTTAGCTATAGTATTAATATTATTTGTGACCGGTGGTACATTTTAGCTGAGATTCTAAGTGCAAAAATATTTTAACTTGAAAATTTCTCTATAGATAATACTGAATAGTTGTTCAAGTTGTACTATTTAGAATTTTAAGATCATAAATTATTTACGATCATTTTGCTTTTGGGAATAAGTATTTCAGTTGTTATCTTGTCCGTGTAATTGTTTTTAAAGCTAGAAAAAAGCATGAAACAGTTAATGATGCCTGATAATAGAATATGTCATGCTGCTGTAAGTTCATTTGAGTAATAAAAAGTTATGCCTTTTAAGTAAATAAGCTGTTTATAATGGGCATATACCTTTAATAGACAAGTTTTTACCTCAACCAAAAGGGATTTGTTCATCTCATCACTTGTTATTAATTACAGAAACCATAAAAATATAATCTATTTTTAAGCCTAAAATATTCTTGAAATTCTCCATTCTATTAATACACACTTTTACATGTTTCTACATAAAGTATATACATGTGAAACTTCCTAGCCTACTTATATTTACTCGTAAATTTAGACTGAATATAAATAGTGCTGTTTGATCCAAAAATCATAGTGGCCATTTGAAATATATATTATTTTTACAATGCAGTATCTGGTTTAATGTCGTTTTACTTTTAATTGATACTGACAATATGACATTCGGAATGATGCTGTTTTTCCATCCATTTCAAAATTTAAAGGACTATTCCATGATTCAAAAATATAGATATCAATAGATTGTAAATTTAAATGTAAAAAGTTCAACATTTAATTATTAGTTTTGAACAGACGGTATTTACAAGCGTGAAAAGCTCAGATATTTGGAGTTTAATCTCATCGAAGGCGTTAATATATTTTACCAGGCACTATTTTCCAGACATTCTACCACAGCTTATGAAAAAAACAGATAATCCTGCCCCCGAAACCAATTTATTGCGTCAACAAGCTGAAGAACTTTTAAGAAAGCAGCATATGGAGGAAGTGTCATCTCCGAACAATGACGATACGAAAAAAATATTTCATGAACTTCAGGTTCACGAGTGCGAGCTTGAATTGCAGAAGGAAGAATTAGAGCATGCATTAGACCATACAGTTTCGGCAACGGCACTGTATGATCTGGCTCCCTCCGGGTTCTTAACCCTCAGCCGCGAAAGCCTGATTTGCCAGCTGAACCTGGGAGCTGCAAAGCTTTTAGGAAGAGAACGTTCAGCCCTGCTCAATATTTCCTTCATGCATTTTATTGACAAGGAAGTACTGGCCGTTTATAATAACTTTCTCAGAAATGTATTTGAGTCCGGTGAAAAACAAAACTGCGAAGTCAGGTTAACACTTGAAGAAACCCCTTCCGCCTTCGTTTACCTCGAAGGACATATATCCGGCGATAACCAGAAATGTCTAATTACTGCCGTTGACATTACTGAACGAAAACAGACGGAGAAAAAAATACTGGAAAGCGAGAAACGTTTAAATCGGGCTGAGATTGCTTCAAAAACAGGGAACTGGGAGTTGCATCTCGATACGAAAATGATGATAGGCTCTGAAGGGGCACAAAAAATTTATGGTGTAGCTAAAGATCAGTTTGAATTTGAGGTAATTAAAAATATACCACTGCCGGAATACCGGCCTATGATGGATACTGCTTTAAAAAATTTAATAGAAGAAGATAAGCCATATAACCTTGAATTTAAAATCAAAACGGCTGATACTGGAGAAATAAAACATTTAAACAGCATAGCCACTTTCGATAAAGAGAAAAGAATTTTGTTCGGTGTAATCCAGGATATTACCGAAAGCAAACGAGCTGAAGAAGCAATAAAACTAAATGAAGCCAGGTTAGAAAGCCTTTTGAGAATTAACGAGCATTACGCTGAATCAATAAAGCAACTTCTGGATTTTACGCTCAATGAAGCCATTACACTTACCAGTAGCAAATTCGGTTATATTTATTTATACGATGAGATCAAGCAGGAATTTACCTTGAATACCTGGTCGAAGGAAGTAATGGATGAATGCAGGGTACAGCAACCTGAGTTAATATATTATTTGGGAAAAACAGGTTTATGGGGCGAAGCGGTTCGCCAGCGGAAACCAATCATGGTAAATGATTTCCCCAATGCAAATCCATTGAAAAAGGGACTACCTGAAGGACATGTAATGCTCGACAAATCCCTTACTTTACCGGTTTTTAGCGAAGAGCGGATTGTAGCCGTAATTGGAGTGGCGAACAAGCAGGATAATTATACAGATGCAGATATAAGGCAGCTCAACCTGATGATGGATTCCGTATGGAAAATCGTACAGCATAAAATCTCCGATGCAGCTTTATCCGAAAGTAAAGATAGATTCCGTAACCTGTTCGAAAATTTGCCGGTAGGTAATTCAATGACCGGTTTAGATGGCTCTATGACGGTCAACAGGGCATTTTGTGATATGTTAGGATATACCGAAGAAGAACTGAAATCTAAGAATTGGAATGATATAACCTACTCAGAGGACATTGAAAGAACAAATGGCATTTTAAATGATTTGCAGGATGGGAAAATCAAACAGGTCCGTTTCGAGAAAAGGTATATTCATAAAAACGGTAACATCATATGGACTGATGTTGCCTCCTACCTGCAGAAGGATCAGGAAGATAAACCACAGTATTACATTACAAACATCAATAATATTACCGAACAGAAACAGGCTGAACAGGAGTTGCGTGACAGCGAAGAGCAACTCCGAATTACGTTGAACAGTATTGGTGATGGCGTAATAACTACGGATTCTGAAGGCAAAGTTAGGCAAATGAACCCGGTTGCCGAACAGCTTACCGGCTGGACAGAGAAAGAAGCAACAGGCAAATCACTGGAAGAAGTTTTTGCCATTATCAATGAAGAAACACGTGCTGCAGTTGAAATTCCCGTAAGGCGTGTAATTCGTGAGGGGACTGTGGTCGGGCTGGCCAACCATACACTCCTGATAGCAAAAGACAGCAGTGAACGCCCGATTGCCGACAGCGGTGCACCCATACGAAATAAGGAAGGTGAAATTATCGGGTTGGTACTTGTGTTCCGCGATCAATCCGAGGAACGCAAAGCTCAATTTACACTGAAGGAAAGTGAAAAACGATTTAAGTTGCTCTACGAAAATGCTCCTTTATCATACCAGTCACTCGATACCAATGCCAGACTTATTGATGTAAACCAGACCTGGCTGGCAACCCTGGGCTACAACAGGGAGGAAGTAATTGGTCGCTCCTTTGGTGATTTCATGACTCCCGAATCGGCCGAACTTATCAAAGAGCGATTTTCTGCTTTTATTGCCGCCGGTGAAATTCATGATTACCAGTTTGAGATGGTCCGGAAAGATGGAACGCTATTTACAGTATCATACGAAGGCCGTATCGGGCAGGATGAATTGGGCCACTTTAACCAAACTCATTGTATATTTACCGATATAACCGAACGAAAAAGGGCTGAGGCTGCACTGACAAAACTCAGGCTGCAGATGGAAATGATCCTGAATTCGGCCGGTGAAGGGATTTTCGGTCTTGATTTAGATGGAAAGTTAACTTTTGTTAACCCTGCTGCTGCAAACATGATCGGGTGGCCTACCGATCAATTACCTGGAAAAAATCACCATGAAATTTCCCATCATTCAAAACCGGATGGGACCACATACCCCGCAAATGAATGTAAAATACATGCATCATTTAAGGATGGAAAAACCCATAATGTCACGGATGAAGTCTTCTGGCGTAAGGACGGCACAAGTTTCCCTGTAGAATATTCAAGCTCACCCATGTGCGATGAACAAGGCAGATTAATGGGTGCTGTGGTTACCTTCAGTGACATAACCGAGCGTAAAAAAGTCCTTAAAGAATTGCGCGAGAATGAAGAAGCTTACCGGCAAATCTCAGATGCCGTTTCTGATTATGTCTTTTCGTCAAGTACTGATGAAAACGGGTGTTGGATACCATTTTGGATTGCAGGGGCCTTTGAGAAAATTACCGGATATAATCTGGAAGAATATAAGGCTTGTGGAGGCTGGCATGCCAGATTACATCCAGATGATGCCGGGATTGATGAAAGAGACCTCGAAAAACTACACTCTAATCAGCGAATCAGTTCCGAAGTACGAACCATTAGAAAAGACGGAAGTGAGCTGTGGGTTCAGGTTTATGCAAACCCGGTGATGAATTCGGACGGAACAGAACTTATCGGAATCAAGGGTGCTGTTCAGGATATTAATGATCGTAAAAAAGCTGAAATTGAATTAATAGATGCCCGGGGAAATGCAGAAAAGCGCAAGAATTATTACGAGACTATCATTAACAATATGGGCGATCCGGTTTTCGTAAAGGACGACCAAAGCAGGCTTCTCCTTGCTAATGATGCTTTTTGTACAATCTTTGATCTTTCACGAACTGAAATTATAGGGAAAACACTTGCCGAAGACGTTACCCCGGATGAGAAGGAAATCTTTTTGAGAATTGATATGCAAGTTCTGGCGGATGGCCTGGATAATATTAATGAAGAGTCTCTCACAGTCAGGGATGGCCATACCCGTACAATTTCCACCAGGAAGTCGCGATTTATTGACAATGATGGGAAAAAGTATCTTATTGGTGTAATCCGCGACATCACAGAGCGGAAACAGGCAGAAGAAGAATTGTTGAAATTGAAAAATGAACTGGAACTCATTGTAGATGAAAAAACCAAAGAGTTAAAAGAACGTGTTGCCGAGCTGGAACGTTTTTACAATGCTACCATCGACCGCGAATTGCGCATGAAAGAACTACGCGATGAAATCGAACAACTGAAATCGGATAAATTATGATTTACATCATGAAAAATAGATCGCACCTTGTAATCCTTGTTATTCTATTCAGTTTTGGTTGTTATAGTTATGCACAAACAAAAACGGGCAATGATACCTTATCAGGCAAAGTCACCAGGATAACCTTTGCTTCGGAACCGGATTATCCGCCTTTTTGCCTGGTTGATAAAAATGGCAAGGCTGATGGTTTCTCTATAGAACTTTTTAAAGCCATTGCTAAAGAGGAACATATTGTAACAACAATTAAAATCGGCACCTGGGTCAAAATCAAGCAAGATCTGGCAGAAGGTAAGATTGATGCGCTCCCCCTGGTTGGCCGTACACCTGAACGGGAAGCACTCTATGATTTTACCTTTCCATACTTAACTATGCATGGAGGTGTATTTGTAAGGGAAGGAACAAAGGGCATTAATTCCATTGCTGATCTGAAGAATAAAACAGTCATTGTAATGGAAGGAGATAATGCCGAAGAATTTGTCAGGAACAATGATATTGCTGGAACAATTATTACTACACATACCTTTGCAGAAGCATTCCGATTACTTGCCGGAGGAAACTATGATGCTGTAATTACCCAGCGGGTGCTCGGAATCCGGCTTCTGAAAGATTATAAAATTGATGGAATTGTACCTTTGAATATTCCTTTTAATAATTTCCGCCAGGATTTTTGTATTGCCGTTAAAAAAGGGGATACAACCTTATTGGCGCAGCTTAACGAAGGATTGTCGGTTGTAATTGCAAACGGAATCTACGATAAGATCCACCTGAAATGGTTCGGACCTGATATCAAAGAGCGATTCACCTATAACAACCTGATCAAACTAGTGATATATATTTTGATTCCGATCTTAGCCCTTCTGTCTCTATTGGCAGTGTACATTTTACGCAGGCTGGTGAGAAGCAGGACAACAAGGCTTAAAAAAGAAATACTGGAACACAAAAAAACGCTCAGCGTGCTTCATAGTCGGCAAATACTGCTTACTGAAATGGAAAAGGTTTCGAAAGTCGGAGGATGGGTTTACGATATGGCCACAAAAAAAGTAACCTGGACAGATGGAGTTTATACTGTTTTTGGCGTTTCTCCTTCCGAAATGGAGCCATCAGAAAATGATTTTGGCTTAGATTACCTGATCGCGGAAGATAAAACTGTTTTTAACCTGGCACTAAGCCAAACCATAGCAACCGGTGAACCTTTCGATTTGGAATTACAGCTTAATGCTGCCGACGGAACTTTAAAATGGGTGCGTACTTCGGGACATGCCGAATACAATAATGGTAAAATTGTGAGTATTTTTGGCAATGTTATCGATATAAGTAAGCAAAGGGAAGTGGAAAGCAACCTCCGCAAATTAACCGGGGACCTTGAATCGCTTGTGAACGAGCGTACTGCCGAACTGAATGAGAAAGTTGAAAAACTGAATAAAAGCCAGCAAGCCATGTTGTATATGGTTGAAGACCTGAATCGTATGACATCGGAATTACAGCAGGAACGCCAGAGCCTTGAAACCACCAACAAAGAACTGGAGGCTTTCAGCTATTCGGTTTCACACGATTTGCGTGCGCCGCTCAGGGCTATGGATGGTTTTACCCGGATTATCCAGGAAGATTATGCTTCCAGGCTCGATGATGAAGGAAACCGCCTCCTGAATGTTGTTATTGATAACGCGAAGAAAATGGGTCATCTTATCGACGACCTTCTGCGGTTTTCGCGCTTAAGCCGGCAGGGATTAACTTTATCGGAGATTAATATGCACAAACTGGCGGATGAGGTTTATCAGCAACTTGGCACCGCATTCGAAACAGACAATATTGTATTCCGTTTGCAAAATATACCTCCTGCATACGGCGATACTTCTATGATCAGGCAGGTCTGGGTAAATTTAATCGGCAATGCTATCAAATTTTCCTCTCATAAGTCAGAACGGCTCATAGAAATAGGATACAATGCTGAAGGCTCAGAAAATTATTACTATATCAAGGACAATGGCGATGGTTTTGATATGCAATACTCTGATAAACTTTTTGGCGTGTTTCAACGCTTGCATGCTGAAAGCGATTTTGAAGGTACCGGTGTTGGGCTGGCCATCGTACAGCGGGTACTCCTTCGCATGAATGGCCGCGTTTGGGCCGTAGGGAAAGTCGGTGAAGGAGCCACTTTTTATTTTGAATTACCTAAAGCAAATAAATAGGAACTATGGAAACCAATATTATTGACATACTCATTATTGAGGACAACAAAAACGACCTGGAATTGACCATCCGGGCGTTAAAGAAAAACAATATTGCGAATAATATTCACGTTATTCCCGACGGGGCCGAAGCCTTAGATTACTTTTTTGCTACAGGGAAATATACGGATCGCAATATAAGTAGGATTCCGAAAATGGTTATTCTTGACCTCAAATTACCTAAAGTAGATGGACTTGAGATACTTAGGAAGATTAAATCCGACGAAAGGACTAAGACCATTCCGGTAGTTATTCTGACCTCTTCAAAAGAGGAATCTGATATAGTGCAGGGATACAAACTAGGCGCCAACAGCTTTATTGTTAAACCAGTTGATTTTGATAAATTTATGACAACCGTAAGAGATTTGGGCATGTACTGGCTCTTACTGAATGAGCCTCCGAAATAATACCCTAAGCTCAATGTTGAGTGTTTGGTGCATAGTGCTGAACATGCAGTTTATTGTTTATATTTACATTATTAAATATGTTTAGGTAACGCGTTAATCTGAATAACTAAAAAAAAATTATGGAATCAATTTTAAAAATTCTGATAGTTGAGGACCTGCAAACCGATGCAGATCTGGTAAGGCGTAACATTACCAAAAACGATATAAAATTTATAGATATACGTGTTGAAAATAAGGAAGATTATGAACTGGCCTTGAAGGATTTTAGACCTGATATTATTCTTTCCGACTATTCACTGCCTCAATTTAATGGTATGGAGGCGCTTAAAATCCGGCAGGATGTAGCTCCAAACATCCCGTTTATTCTTGTTACCGGATCGCTGAATGAGCAAACAGCAGTGGAAGTAATGAAGGCCGGGGCCGACGACTATATACTGAAAGAAAACCTCACTCGTTTGGGCCAGGCGATTTTTGCTGCCATTAAAAAACAGGAAATCATTAAAGCACAAAAAGCAGGAGAAGCAAAGCTTAGGATACTTTCGCGCGCTGTTGAGCAAAATCCTGCTTCAATTATAATTACAGATACCGATGGTAATATTGAATATGTTAATCCAAAGTTTACAGAGATCACTGGTTATAGTTTTGATGAAGCAACCGGTAATAATCCAAGAATATTGAAATCTGGAGTAGCCACAAAAGAAGAATATAACCACCTATGGGAAACGATAACTTCAGGCAAAGAGTGGCACGGTGAATTTCAGAATCTCAAAAAAAACGGGGAGATTTATTTTGAATCAGCTGTTATTTCTCCTATCACCGATGAAAGTGGAAGAATCACACACTTTGTTGCCATAAAAGAGGATATTACGGAACACAAACAATCAGAAAAATTAATTAAAACACTCATAAAAGCTATTGAGCAGAGTCCCACTGCCATTGCAATAACCAACGAAAAAGGTAAAATTGAATTTGTTAATGCCAAATTCACAGCCATTAAGCAATATAAACCGGAAGAAGTTATTGGAGAAAATCCACGCATATTTGATCCGGGACATACAACGGAAGGCGTATTTAATAGTATGTGGGAAACTTTGCGTACGGGTAACATATGGCAGGTAGAATTCGAAAATCAGAAAAAGGATGGAAGCCTGTATTGGGAAAATGTAATTATTGCACCTCTGATGTTGGAGAACAATTCCATAAGTAATTATGTCCTGATCATGGAGGATATTACCGAAAAGAAAGAAATACTCAATGCCTTAATTGAATCAAAAGAGAAAGCAGAAGAGAGCGATCGGCTGAAAACGGCCTTCCTGCATAATATTTCGCACGAAATACGCACACCCATGAATGCCATTATAGGGTTTTCAGGTTTTCTGAATGATCCTGATCTGGAACCTGACAATCGACAGCATTTTACTAATATAATTGTGAACAGCAGTAAACAACTTCTATCCATCATTACCGATATAATAGATATAGCCACTATTGAGGCAGGTCAGGCAAAAGCCAATAAAAAAGCAACAAATGTAAATTTGACACTCAAACTCTTATTTGGTCAGTTTAGTCTGAAATCAAATAATATGAATATTAAATTCAATTTTAATGCGCCACTTCCTGATAATGAATCACTTATAATTACTGATCCGACAAAGCTGAATGAGATACTTACCAATCTCATCGGGAATGCCTTTAAGTTCACAAAAAATGGATTTATTAATGTTGGATACACCGTTAAAAATGATTACCTGGAGTTTTACATAGAAGATACAGGCATAGGTATTCCAACCGAATATCAAAATGTAATATTTGACCGTTTTCGCCAGGTTGAAAGTAGTATGGCTCGTGAATTTGGTGGATCAGGATTGGGCCTTTCCATTTCAAAAGCATATGTTGAGCTTCTGGGAGGTGAACTATGGTTAGAGTCGAAGCCAGGTGAAGGCTCAAAATTCTATTTTACTATTCCTTTTAAGAGAGAGAGTACGGATGAATTGCCCGCGAAGACCTCTAAATTATTTATTCAGAAATTAACTATTCCGAAAACGATTTTGGTTGCCGAAGATGAAGATTCAAACTACATGCTTTTAGAAATATTTTTAAAGGATTTAAAACTTAAGCTGATCCGGGCCAGAGACGGAGTTGAAGCTGTGGAGTTGTGCAAATTAGTTCCCGTTATAGATTTGGTGCTTATGGATATAAAAATGCCGGTAATGAATGGATACGAAGCTACAAAAGAAATAAAGAAATTATTCCCTGCGCTTCCGGTAATTGCCCAAACTGCATACAGTAACGATGAGGATCGTAAAAATGCCCTTGCATGCGGATGTATTGATTATATCAGTAAACCCATCGAACAGCAATCCTTGTTATTTATACTCAGCAAACACCTTGACAGATAAACAGCCACTAAATTATAACTCCTTCAGATGCCGACATCTAGAAAACAATCCGTACTTTCCAGAGAAATATTTAACTCTCCGTATAAACTGCTGACTTACTTTGTTATTACCATTCTCCTGGTGGATCTGGGTACAGAGCTGATAAAGGTATTCTTATCGCCTCAGGACATCATGGTTGCAATTTTATCTGATGGCCTATTTTTAGTTTTACTTCTTGCTCCTGCTTTATATTTTCTTGTTTTAAGACCTATGATCCGCTATGCATCTCAGCAGAAAAAGGCGGAAGATGAACTTATTGTTGCAAAAGAATATGCAGAAAGCCTGGTCAGGATAGCCAATGTGATTATTGTCGGATTGAATGAAACCGGTGAAATTAAATCGATGAATGAAACCGCTGAGAAAATTACCGGTTACTCATATGAGGAACTTAAAGGAAAGAACTTGTTCGAAACTCTGGTACCGAAAAAAAAATACCCCCAGGTTTGGAAAGAGTTTATTTCGCCTACACTAACAGGGAATATCTCTGACACTTTCGAAAACCCGATTCTGACTAAAAATGGGGAAGAGCGATATATTTCGTGGCAGAATGGCTTATTATATGAAGGAGGAAAAATAAGCGGTACTATTTCATATGGTATTGACATTACTGAACGCAAAAAGTCAGATGAAGATATTTCCAAATTCAAACTAGGGTTTGAGTATTCGACCGATGCTATCTTTATGGCCAATCCGAAAGGAGAGATCACCTACGCCAATTCTGCTTTTACAAAAACATATGGATTTTCTAACGAAGAAACCATTGGCCGTACACCGAGGATACTAAAATCAGGCTTGTTAGCTCCGGAGGTTTATGAAAACTATTGGGCAACACTTCTGGATAAGCAAATTATTGCCGGAGAGATCGTTAACAAAACCAAAGACGGGCGTTTTATCACGATCGATGGTTCCAATAACCCGATTTTAAGTGCTTCCGGCGACATTATCGGTTTCCTGTCAATACATAGGGATGTAACTGAGCGTAAACAGTTGGAACTGGAAAGAGAAGTGCAGTCGGAGATAGTGCATGGAGTTACAACTACCGCAAATCTGGACGAATTGCTTTTATTGATTCACCGTTCGCTGAAAAAAGTGTTGTATGCCGAGAATTGTTTCTTCGCGCTTTATGACCCTGATACACAACTTTTCAGTTTCCCCTATTTTGTCGACCAGTTCGATGAGGCTCCTGCTCCCATGGCTTTGGAAAAAAGTTGTACTGCTTACATCTTCCGGGCAGGCAAATCATTATTGATTGATAAAAAATTATTTGAACAATTAAAAGAAGAAAACGAAGTTGAATTGGTTGGTTCCAATTCGCCATCATGGATCGGGGTTCCTTTGCAAACATCCGACAGGATTATTGGTGTACTGGTTCTTCAGCATTACGAAAAAGAAAATGTGTATAACGAGGATCATCTCAGGTTCCTCGACTCCATTGGAAGCCAGGTAGCCAATGTTATTGAGCGCAAGAGAGCCGAAGATGATCTGGAAAAATCATTTTCTTTATTAAGTGCAACGCTTGAATCCACAGCGGATGGCATTCTTGTGGTGGATAATAACGGGAAAATATCGAATTTCAATAAAAAATTTATTGAGCTTTGGAGAATTCCTGAACCTATCATTTCAACACGTGATGACGCAAAAATAATGGCGTTTGTGCTGGATCAGTTGAAAGACCCCATTGGTTTTGTAAACAAGGTAAATGCATTGTATTTGAATGACCAGGAAATTTCTTTTGATATTCTTGAATTCAATGACGGACGTACGTTCGAACGTATTTCGCAAGCACAACTATTTGAAGGAAGAAGCGTAGGACGGGTATGGAGTTTTCACGATATTACAAAAATTGTGTCAGCTCAGAGAGAACTCAGGGAAAGCGAGGAGAAGTTCCGGACATTTTTCGAAAAATCCCCGATAGGTATCGAAATTTATGATGCTATGGGAATTCAAGTCGATGCAAATCCCGCCTCCTTAGGAATGTTTGGTATAGCGGATAAAAGCAGCGTTTTGGGGTTCAACATTTTTGAAGGTACCAGCCTGAACGAGGATTTAAAAAAGCAATTACAACATGGAATCACGATTGAATATACTGCAGTGTTCAATTTTGATAAAATAAGGGAACTGAATCAATACCAGACAAGCCATTCAGGGGAAGCGGATATGCTATATTCTATTACCCCAATTAAATCAAATGAAGGCGAAAAAATCCTGGGTTATTTACTTTTGGTCCAAAACATTACAGAGCGTAAGCAGGCAGAAAAAGCATTAAGAGAAAGTGAAACCCGTTTACATGAATTGAACGCCACCAAAGACAAGTTTTTCTCCATTATTGCCCACGATCTGAGAAGTCCATTCAACAGTATTGAGGGTTTTAGTTCACACCTGGTTCAGCAAGTTCGCGATAAGGACTATAAAGGTATCGAAGAATATGCTGCCATCATTCAGACATCTTCAAAGCGCGCCATGAATTTACTTTCGAACCTGATGGAATGGTCGCTGTCGCAAACAGGACGTATTGCATTTAATCCTGCTTACATCGAAATGGTATCACTCATCAGCGAAGTAACCGAATTATTAGCCGATACAGCTATACAAAAATCCATTACAATTGAAAAAAAATTACCGCTAAATGCGTTTGTTTATGCTGATAAAGCCATGATCAGCACCGTATTCAGGAATCTGATTTCAAATGCCATAAAATTCACCAATCCAGGCGGTAAGGTTGTTGTTTCGGTTGAATTGAAAAAGGACGAATTGCTTGCAGCAGTAAGTGATAGTGGGATCGGGATTAAAAGAGAATCAATTGAAAAGCTTTTCAAGATTGACGAAAGCTATTCCACTTCCGGCACTCAAAATGAAAAAGGGACCGGTCTGGGATTAATCCTGTGCAAAGAGTTTGTAGAGAAACACGGTGGTAAAATAAGGATCGAAAGCGAAGTGGGGACAGGAACCGTTATTTATTTCACTATTCCTGTTCATTAAAATCCTTTTAAAAAGTCAATGAAGCCAAAGGATTATATCACAGAAAATATTCCTCGAATGACACTTACAAAGAAAGCTTTTTCACCTTTAACTTGTGAGGAGTAGCGAGTTATTTCCTGACCGATACGGTAGGACTGGATTTCAGCATAGGATTTAACTCTGAGATTTACAAAGTAAAGATTTCAGATTCAGAATCATACGGCGATCATAAATTCATTGATAATATGATAATGCCAAGATTCGGTCTTTTTGTCAACTTACCTGCAAGCAAATGAGTTAAGTCAGCTGAAATCTGAATGCTGCAGAAGTTAAGTGTATTGTAGATTTTTCCACTTGTTTAAAGCCATATGTTTCTTCCGTCTTTTGAAAGGTTATGGTTATTTTATGACCAATTTTATAACGGATTTAATTAAGATTTGCTGAAAATATATTATTCTATTGAAATTCAGATAATTATTAACGTTAAAATTGTTGATGAATGCAAGGAAACGTAAAGAATAGTTAGATATACCCTGCATTTGTAAATTTGATATTCCCCGTTGGGGGATAAATAGCAATAGAATAATCGATCGATGATGGATTATTTCCCATAGGGGATTGACATAAAACATTGATTGTTAATGCCCTCTGGGCAAATTAATTTAATCCTCTTTCTTCTCTATTGATATAAATGCCCTACGGGCAAATGTAACTGGATTATTGAGTTTTTCAGCAGACCCTAATTTATATCATAAGATAAGCTGTATGCTGAACTTAAATTGCCACCTACAGCGTTTTTAGTGTCTTATTCAGCATTTGTTATATGGATGCCGGCCTAACCACCCGGAAAAACATAAAATCGCTGAAACAATTTTAATATACAATGTTTGTCTTATCTTTGAAAAGAATTCAGGTCTGTTCCTGGTTCTTTTGTTATGAAAAAGAAAATCATTCTCCTGGGATTCTCCATGCTGGGAGTTCTGCTGTTGAACTTTAGTACAAAAACCTCAAGCAGAGATCCGAAAAATGTCAGATCACTGGTTGACACAGTTGGTTTTGCCCACTTAGGATGGCAGGAAGATTCGGTTTTAAAAAGAATCGACCGTACTTATGTCGGCGAATTATCGGCAGCCAGAGTTGATCCAGGCACTGCATGGAGGGTCGCCATATGTCCGCACGACGATTATACATACGCAAGCTGGCATTATCCTGCACTACTTAAAAACATGAAGGCCAGAACGATAATTATTTTTGGTGTTGCCCATAAAGCCCGACAGTTGAATATTTCTGACAAGATTGTTTTCGATCACTATTCCTATTGGCATGGACCTTATGGAAATATTAAAGTTTCCCCGATAAGGGAAGAACTGATAGACGCAATGCCAAAGGAGCTTTACCTGGTGAGTGATAGTCTTCAAGGATTAGAACATTCTGTTGAGAGCATGCTTCCGTTCTTGCAGCACTTTAATCCTGAAGCCGAAATCGTTTCCATCCTGGTGCCTGCCATGAATATGGAAAGGATGTCGGAAATATCAGAAAACCTGGCATCGGTGATGGTTGAAACTATGAAGAAACATCACATGGAATGGGGAAAAGATATCGCAATTCTTATAACCACTGATGCCGTTCATTATGGCGACGAAGACTGGGGCGGGAAAAACATGGCACCATTCGGTGTGGATAGCATCGGCTATGCCAAAGCGGTTGAACACGAGCACACTATAATCGACAGTTGCCTTATAGGCAGACCCGGGCTTGAAAAGGTGAAACGATTTGTTAACTATACAGTTCAGCCAACTGATTATAAGGAATACAAATGGACCTGGTGTGGCAGGTACAGCGTTCCCCTGGGTCTGATGACTGCCATTAATCTTCAAAAAAAGACACCCAGCTATCCACTGTACGGGAAATTAATTGGCTACTCCACAAGCATCGATCATAAACCCTTACCGGTTGAAGATCTCCGGATGGGGGAAACAGCGATTGCCACCATGCGACATTGGGTAGGATATGTGTCGGTGGGTTACAGATAAGTACAACTGAGCTATACTTTTTCCTGATGGGGATTTATGAATGATCGAATTGTATGAAAAGTAGTACCTGTTCTGAATGGCATTTGTTGAATATCAGAGTGATATTTATTTCGGAAGTTAATCTGAAATGTCACTAGCCTTATTTCAAAACGTAGCTCGCCACAAGATATTCTCAAATGCCTTCAGTAAATGGCATTGATAATATGACCAGTAATTTTTTTTTGATTTATCGTTTTATATAAATAGTATCTATGTATCTGATATTAAATTCTGTAAAAGGCAAACATTCGGGTGTTAAAAATGTTTTATACCCTGCGGTATAGTTACATATAAACACTAAATTTGATAGTATTTTTCCACATAAATCTATTTTCCTGATGAACTCATTTCCCCTTATCAATTGTGCAATAATTGAAGACGATGAACTTGACAGGGATATTGCCGAAGACTTCTTATCACAAATACCCTTTATTAATCACATCGGGAGTTTTAGTACCCCCTTTGAAGCAATCGGGACACTGAAGAACGGGAATGTACATTTGCTATTGCTGGATTTAGACATACCTGTAGTTAGTGGGTTAGATTTTTATAACTCATTACCAGTAAAACCCTTATGTATTATTATCACGGCCCACCCTGAATATGCACTGGAGGGTTTCGAGGCCAATGTTCTGGATTATATTGTTAAACCATTGAAATTTGAACGCTTGCAAAAAGCTGTCAACCTGGCTAAAGAATATCTCGAAATAAAAGAAAAAGCTGCATTATTTGATGTCAGTTTCGAAAATAACATTTTATCCATCAAAGAGGGAACCACTATTATTCAACTTAAAACCAAAGACATTATATACCTGGAAGCCCTGGGAGATTATACAAAAATTATAACACGCGAAAAAGTATATATGACACTTTTGGGATTGAAACTGTTTATTGAGAAATTACCGGAAAATAAATTCTTAAGGATACACCGCAGTTTTGCTGTATCGGTGGATAAAATCAGGAAACTAAAAGATAATGAGCTGATCCTGGATGAAATCCATCTGCCTGTGGGTAAAACCTTCCGGAGGGACGTGAACAACTATTTAATTCAAAATTAAATGCTTTATGATAAAATCCGGGCTTCTCATTATTTGCATTTCATTTTTTATTTCTCCTTTGTTTTCACAGAAACCGGATCTGAATAAATTGGTTACGCCAAAAGAAAAACTTAGCGCCTTGTCAAAGTATGTTCAGAGTTGCGGCAGGCAGGAAAAATACGACGAAGCCATTGAAGCCATGAGGACAGGGATCATCATCGCAAAGAAATATAAAATTGATTCATCCTTATTGGAATACTATTATTTTACCGGGGTAGCCTACGAAATTTCTCATGCCGACAGCGCTTTGCTTTATCTGAAAAAAGCTGAAAACTTAGCACTTCATATTCATCATAATAAATTCCTTCTGCGTTCCCAATTTGAGTTACTTAATGTGTATCACACCCAAAACAGAACCGACTCCATATCTGTTATTATGCAAAAACTGCAGACGGAAAGCACAAAACTGGACAGTATGAGTTGGGAAAAAGCTACTTTGTTAAATAATATAGGATATGCTTATTACCGTCAACTAAAATACAATGAGTCACTTACGTACTTTTTCAAGGCGCTTGATATCTATCAGTATTTAAAGGACACGAATGATGTAGCCGTACTTTGGCATATT
>JBBQGD010000046.1:0-19887 GCA_038322655.1 Bacteroidales bacterium
AGCACCATAAATTTTTCGTGTGTCGCGAACAATCTCAGCACCCATTTCGGCATACTCCGAATCAGAGAAATGTGCCGCTTTACCGGCATCAGCCTCTATGAGAACCTCGTGCCCATGATGAACAAGCAATCCAACAGCATCAGGGTCCAGAGGTATACGGTTTTCCGAAACAGAGCATTCTTTCGGAACTCCTATGACGAGATTTTTCTGTCCATTTTGAATCTCAAGCCGCTCTTCCTGTGGCATCAGCTGCCCGGAATGAAATATTCCGGAATAATTATTTTGTATCATACCTCTATCAAATCAAAACTTAGAACGTGATTGTGCGCATGATACCATCAGCTGAAACTGATATATCAACATGCACTGTCTCTTCAGGTAACAAATTTACGATTTTTTCGGGCCATTCCAGCAGACAATAATTCCCACCATAAAAGTAATCTTCATAACCAATTTCAAGCATCTCCGTCCAGGACTTAATCCTGTACAGATCAAAATGATAGACACTTCCGGAATTCGACGTAAGGTATTCATTTACAATAGCAAATGTAGGACTACTGACGGTATCAGTTACTTTTAAAATTTCACATATGGATTTGATAAAGGTAGTTTTGCCGGCACCCATTTCACCATGAAATGCAAAAATCCTTTTATCCTTGTGGTATTCAATCAGCGCGGAAGCTATAGGTTTAAGTTCATCCGGTGATTGACAAGTGTATATTTCTGCCATTCTGAATTGTTAAATTAACAAAAGGATGTGATTGATATTTAGTCATTTTTGTTTAGCTAAAACAAAAACCGAAAGAGCCGGAGAAAGAGACTTGCAAAGTTATTCGATTCCACAATACCAAGCATTCGTATGCTATTGTTTCAAAATAAATCTTCATGTCAAAAGATTGTAACAAAACACTTCTCCTCTCCCACCTTTCGATTTAGAAATTTTTCAAAAACGCCTCTTTATTTTGCTTTCATGTAAATAAACGGTATCATAAGTTCCTCCATCGAAATGCCGCCATGTTGAATTGTATCACGGTAATACGAAACATAATGATTGTAGTTATTAGGGTATGCAAAGAAATCGACACCACGGCAAAAAACGTATGCGGAACTTACATTGGTGCGGGGCAGGAATGCCTCAGCTGGATTTTTAACTTCAAACACTTCATTTTTATTAAAATTGAGGCTTTTGCCATTTTTGTATCTGAGGTTGGTATTGGTGTTACGATCACCTATAACTTTAACCGGATTGTTTACTCTTACAGAACCATGATCTGTAGTAATAATAAGAGGTATTTTTTTGGCCGCGAGAAATTTAATGATATCCATTAATGGTGAATGTTCAAACCAACTCACAGTCAGCGAGCGGTAAGCGGCTTCATCATCGGCCAGTTCGCGGATAACCTCCATTTCAGTACGCGCATGCGAAAGCATATCAACGAAATTGTAAACAATTACATTAAACCGATTTCCCAACAGGTTCGGCAATGAATCCAGCAACTTACGGCCGGCACTCAGGTTTAGTATTTTTGTGTAAGAATATTTAACATCGTGGCCAAAGCGTTTCATATTTTCGCCCAGCAATTCACCTTCAAACTGATTCTTGCTGCCTTCTTCATCTTCATCAACCCAGTATTTAGGGTATTTTTTTGCTATTTCGCTTGGTAAAAGTCCTGAGAACAATGCATTACGTGCATATTGAGTGGTTGAAGGCAAAATACTGTAATACAACTCGTCACGCTCAATGCGATAATATTCCTCAAAAATCGGCTGCAGCATTTTCCATTGATCATAACGCAGGTTATCAATCAGTATCAGGAACATCGAGCTGTTTTCTTTTATCAGGGGGAAAACTTTCTCACGCAAAAGCGTATGAGATTGCACTGGCTTTTCATCATTTCTGCCATTAAGCCAATCAAGGTAATTACGTTCAAAATACTTGCAAAAAACCTGGTTAGCCTCATCTTTTTGCGAACGCATCACATCCACAATTCCCTGGTCCTGCGCTTTCTCAAGTTCAAGTTCCCAATAAACAAGTTTTTTATATACCTCAACCCACTCATTAAAATCAAGCCTGTTGCTGATTTCCATTCCTATGTTACGAAATTGCTGTTGATAAGCATGGGTGGTTTTCTCACTTACAAGACGTTTATTTTCCAGATTTTTTTTGACACTCAGGAGTATTTGCTTCGGATTTACAGGTTTGATAAGGTAATCGGAAATACTGGCACCAATGGCATCCTCCATGATATGCTCTTCCTCACTTTTGGTGATCATAACCACCGGCAGATTCGGGTAGTTCGCTTTAATGATCGAAAGGGTTTCGATGCCCGACAATCCGGGCATATTTTCGTCTAGAAAAACGATATCCACTGTTTTGACTTTCAATACATCAATAGCTTCATCACCATTGTTTGTTGTAAATACTTCATACCCTTTATCCTTCAGAAACATGATATGAGGTTTCAAAAGGTCAATTTCATCGTCCGCCCACAATATTACTCCGTTTTCCATATTTATTATTTTCAGTATTATTTAACAATCTGAATAGGCATTTGTTATCTTTGCAAATATAGTAATAGATATAGGTTGTAAATCTCCATCTGCACTTCATCAACTCTAATACTAATGCTAACACAGGTTGTTTTATTGTGCCTGTTTCTTAATTAAAGAGTCTTTTATACAAATTTAACACAATAGCGTGCCAACTGTTCCTACTTTCAAGCGAAAAATTATAAATGATCCGCTTTATGGCTTTATTACTATCGCTGACAAATTGGTATTTGACATAATTGAACATCCTTATTTTCAGCGGCTCCGCAGGATCGAACAACTAGGACATGCATCAATGGTTTATCCGGGTGCGCTGCACACCAGGTTTCAACATGCTATCGGCGCAATGCACCTGATGGGACAGGCAATTGAGACTTTGCGATCAAAAGATTTTCAGATATCAAATGAAGAAGCGCAAGGAGCAACACTTGCCATATTATTGCACGATATCGGACACGGACCTTTTTCCCATGCCCTCGAACATCATATCGTTCATAACATCTCACATGAAGAGATTACACTGATGTTCATGAAGGAGCTGAATTCCGAATTTGAGAATAAACTGGAAACCGCCATTGCTATTTTCGAAAACTCATATCCACGTAAGTTTCTGCACCAACTGGTTTCAGGTCAGTTGGATATGGACCGCCTCGATTACCTTATGCGTGATAGTTTTTATACCGGTGTCAGCGAAGGTATAATCAGTACCGACCGGATCCTGAAAATGCTAACCGTAGTTGATGATGATCTTGCGGTTGAATTAAAGGGTATTTATTCCATTGAAAAATTCATTGTAGCCCGGCGCCTGATGTACTGGCAGGTATATTATCATAAAACAGTACTGGCTGTTGAATATATGCTGATCAGTATACTGAACAGGGCACGGGTACTTGCATTAGAAGGCGTGGAATTAGGAGCATCAGTATCTTTGATGTTTTTCCTTAACCAGCAAATAGGTCTTAATCAATTCAATTCAACACCTGGCATACTTTCAAAATTTGCATCACTCGATGATTACGATATTCATTCTGCCATCAAACAATGGTCAACGCATCCTGATGTTATTCTGAGTTCATTATGTCATTCACTTCTGAACAGAAACCTGTTCAGGGTCATAATCACATCCGCCCCATTCACAAAAGAAAGAACAATCGAAATAGAAAACAGGATCAGGGAGAAACTTAATCTTCCAGGCGACGGATATACATATTTTACAGGCCAGGGTGAAATTTCGAACAGCGCATACGATCCGAATAATGACCGTATCACTATCGTTGATAAAGACAACGAACGCTGGGATATTTCAGGTCTTTCGGAACAACTCAATATTGCCATCTACAATAAAACTGTTTCAAAGTTTTTTACCTGGTTTCCAAAATGGGCGGATGAATAACATAATATATCAAATAGATGTTATAAACATGTGATCTTCATGTTAATAATAATATCTATATTTGCACACTTTTTAAATCAAGCAGACTTTAACTTATTCGATCCTGATGGAATTTACTGCAAAAGACATTGCCGGTCTGGTAGGTGGCACTATCGACGGAAACCCTGACGTAAAAGTGAACCGATTAGCCAGGATCGAAGACGGCGAACCTGAGGCATTAAGTTTCCTGGCAAATCCGAAATATTACCCTTTTATTTACAGCACCCGTTCATCTATTGTGCTTGTGCAGAGTAACTTTGAAGCTGAACAACCATTAACCTGTACTTTAATCCGTGTTGATGATCCTTATACTGCTTTTGCGAATCTGCTCGAGATTTATGACAAGATGCGTAAAGGAAAAACAGGAACCTCATCACTGGCTTCAATAGCAAATTCAGCAAAAATAGGTAGCAATGCATATATAGGTGATTTTGTTGTGATAAGCGACAATGCAGTAATAGGCGACGATGTTAAAATATTCCCTCAAAGCTATATCGGTGAAAATGTTAAGATTAGCTCAGGCACTACTCTGTATCCCGGTGTAATCATTTATTACGATTGCATTATTGGAAGCGATTGTACCATTCACGGAGGATCAGTAATTGGAGCCGATGGATTTGGTTTCGCACCTCAAAGCGATAACAACTATAAAAAAGTTGCTCAAATAGGAAATGTAGTGATTGAAGACAACGTGGAAATCGGAGCCAATACTACCATTGACCGTGCCACACTTGGCTCTACAATAATCAGGAAAGGTGTTAAACTTGACAACCTAATACAAGTAGGTCATAATGTCGAAATCGGTGAAAATACAGTTATTGCTGCTCAAACAGGCATTGCAGGGTCAACAAAAATCGGGAAAAACTGTATGTTGGGTGGTCAGATTGGTCTTGCAGGCCATATTGTGATAGCCGACGATGTTAAAATAGGCGCACAGGCAGGATTAGCCAGCAATGTAAATAAACCCGGAAGCGTGCTTCTTGGATCACCCGCTATTGATATCAGCAGATTCCGCAGAATTATAGCCATTTTCAATAACCTCGACAAATTATATTACAGGATCGGCGATCTTGAAAAAACGATTAAACAATTACAAGCTGAAAAGATCAGCGATGAAAAAATAAGCTAACATACAATTAGCTAACTTATTATTACTTATGTTTGATAAACAACGTACTATTAAAGAGCCGATAAATGTAAAAGGCTCAGGATTACATACAGGGAAACAGGTCACTTTAACTTTTAAACCAGCTCCGGCTGATCATGGTATCAAATTCTGCCGTGTTGACCTTGAAAACAAACCCATAATTGACGCCATTGCTGATTATGTTGTCGATACTTCGCGAGGCACAACAATTGAGTTTCAAGGAGTAAGACTCGTTACTATTGAACACGTTATGGCATCCGTTGCAGGTTTAGGCATCGACAATATTCTGGTAGAAGTTGACAATGAAGAAATGCCAATTATGGATGGGAGCGCCCGTTTTTTTGTAGCTGCTCTTGATGCTGCAGGAATAGTTGAACTGGATGCTCAGCGTGAATATTTTGAATTCAGGAACACGCTTACCCTCACTGATGCCAATCGTAAAAGTGAGATGGTGCTAGTGCCGGATGATAATTTCCGCCTTTCGGTAATGATTGATTTCGAAACGCGGATACTGGGTACGCAATATGCATCCATAGCCGACATTGAGGATTTCAGGAAAGAAATAGCGGACTGCCGCACTTTTGTTTTTCTACACGACCTTGAGTTCCTTATCAACAATAACCTTATAAAAGGTGGTGATGTTAGCAATGCTATTGTTTTTGTTGAGCGTTTGCTTAGTCAAGCTGAACTTGATAGCCTGGCCAAACATTTCAACAAACCAAAAATTACTGTGCTGAAAGAAGGCATTCTCAATAACCTTGAGCTTCGCTTTCATAACGAGCCCGCCAGACATAAGTTACTGGATGTTATTGGTGATCTTGCCCTTGTTGGTATGCCTTTGAAAGGTCATATAATTGCAACACGCCCGGGTCACCTGGTGAACACCAATTTTGCAAAGCTAATCCGGGAACACATTAAAAATGCTCCCAAAGGCCCGAAAATTGACCTCAACAAAAAGCCGGTTTACGACATCAACGATATAAAAAAAATATTACCTCATAGGCCACCTTTCCTTTTGATTGATAAAATCATGGAAATAAGTGACAAACAAGTGATCGGCGTGAAGAATGTAACTATGAACGAATCTTTCTTTGTAGGCCACTTCCCGGATGAACCTGTGATGCCGGGAGTGCTCCAGGTAGAAGCTATGGCTCAGACAGGAGGGATTTTCGTACTGCATTCCATACCCGATCCCGAAAATTATATTACGTATTTTCTGAAAATGGAAGCTGTTAAATTCAGGCAGAGAGTTGTGCCTGGAGATACTCTTGTTTTTGTTCTGGAAATGATCACTCCTGTACGCAGGGGTATATGCCATATGAGAGGAACAGCTTGGGTTGGCGACAAAATTGTAACTGAGGCTGAACTGATGGCACAGATCGTTAAAAAGAAAAATACTTCAGAATAATAAAGTAAGATTGGGGAGTGCCAGATTCCTTGTTCCTCTAAAAAAATTGAACTCTGAACCATGAAGCAGAAACATTTGGACTTCTGATTCGGAATCAAAACACTGCATTTAAATTATCCGCAATGAATCAACCCTTAGCATATGTACATCCACAGGCAGATATTGCCAAAAATGTGGTTATAGAGCCATTTGTTAACATCGAAAAAAATGTAATAATCGGTGAAGGCACCTGGATAGGTTCCAGTGTTACCATTATGGAAGGAGCGCGAATAGGTAAAAATTGCCGTATTTTCCCTGGAGCCGTTATTTCCGCTGTACCGCAGGATTTAAAATATGCAGGCGAAGATTCAATAGTTAAAATAGGCGACAATACTACAATCAGGGAGTTTGTTACGGTTAACCGCGGAACCAAAGCAATGATGGAAACAGTTATTGGCAACAACTGTCTTATAATGGCTTATGCACATATAGCTCACGATTGTATTGTGGGAAACAATTGTATCCTTGCAAATTCAGTTGCACTTGCCGGTCATATTTCTGTTGAAGATTATGCAATTATCGGCGGTCTTTCAGCAGTGCACCAGTTTGTCACAATTGGTCAACATACAATGATCTCCGGAGGCTCACTGGTTCGTAAGGATGTTCCTCCATTTACCAAAGCTGCCCGCGAACCGGTTTCCTATGTTGGGATCAACTCTGTCGGATTGCGCCGAAGAGGGTTTTCAAATGAAAAGATCAATGAGATTCAGGATATTTACCGGATTATTTTCCTGAGCGGATACAATGTCAGCCGCGCTGTCGAAATTGTTGAAACCACAATGCATCCTACCTTTGAACGCGACGAAATTCTTTCGTTTATTGGCCGATCCACCCGAGGCATCATGAAAGGATATTCGAAATCGAGAGAATAACCAATATTCACATTATTTGTTTCAGCAAGCAAAATTTTAGACTAAATAACCAAGTGAGGCAGAGGTAGTTATAATATAAACCTTTCGTGTTCCTGAAGCACAAGAAAAATCTTTTGTTTAAGTAATTGATAAAATCCAGAACCTTAAAATCAATGAATATTACATTAAGTAAGATAAGCCGAAAGTATAATTACGAATGGATTTTCCGGGATGTAGATTTTGAATTTGAACAAGGAAATGCATATGCAATCCTTGGATCAAATGGTTCGGGAAAGTCAACACTGCTTCAGATAATTTCAGGACACCTGCATCCTTCGGGAGGAACTTTAACTTATACTCATAATAACAAAGAAATAGGCGTCGAGGACTTTTTCAGGCATGTAACTTTTAGTGGCCCTTATCTGGAACTCATTGAAGAGTTTACCCTGGAAGAAATGTTGACTTTCCACAGCCGGTTCCGTAAATTTCGGAATAATATGAATGTAAAAGCAGTTATGGATGCTACCGGCCTGACGCGCAACCGGAATAAACCTATAAAATATTTCTCATCGGGAATGAAACAAAGGGTGAGGCTTGCGATTGCTTTGCTTACCGAATCGGAAGTTGTACTTCTCGACGAACCGGCAGCTAACCTCGACCACAAAGCCATTGCATGGTACCGCGATCTGGTTGACAATAACCATAAGGATAGAATTATAATAGTCTGTTCCAATTCACAAAGCGAGGAACACGATTTTTGTACACAATCCATTGTGATTGACGACTATAAAAAAACTATCAAACTTTAGTCTTTTCGCCAATAAGGCTGAATCTAATTTTCATTATTTCAAATTACCTCAGTTTCAATTATAAAATTCTCAGGAAAAAGTGTACTTTTGCACCCATTTTAATACAATCTCAATTATATTTTAATACCAGATTATGGCAACAACTTCTGAATTCCGCAATGGTCTTTGTATCGACTTCAATAACGATCTCTATAAAATTGTAGAGTTTCAGCATGTTAAACCAGGCAAAGGCCCGGCATTCGTCCGTACAAAACTCAAAAACCTTAAAACAGGCAAGGTAATCCCTAATACATTTACCGCCGGAGCCCCTATTGATATAGCTCGTGTTGAACGCCGGGCATACCAGTTTCTGTACAAAGACGAGAACGGCTATAATTTCATGAATACCGAAACATTCGACCAGATTTCGATTGAGGAAGAAATGATAGATAATTATCAGTTTATGAAGGAAGGACAGGGAGTTGAAATTATGGTTCATGCCGATACTGAAACACCTCTGACCTGTGAACTTCCTGCATTTGTTGAACTGGAAGTTACCTACACCGAACCTGGTTTCCGCGGTGATACGGCTTCCAATACATTAAAAAAAGCTACACTCGAAACCGGTGCTATCGTCCAGGTTCCATTGTTTATTGACGAAGGCACAAAAATACGCATCGATACCCGTACCGGCAATTACTTTGAAAGAGTTAAATAAACTGAAAATCAAACAACCAGATTTGCAATAATAATAATTACGGATTTCTCATGAAACTCTCAACACCCCTGGCATTAGCAGATATAGCGGTCCTGATTGGGGCAACTTATGCTGGTGATGCATCATTTCCGGTTTCCGGGATCAACGAAATACACATGGTTTCTGCCGGTGATCTGACATTTGTTGATCATCCTAAATATTACTCCAAAGCTTTATTGTCAAAAGCTAGTACCATAATTATTAACCAGAAGGTTGAATGTCCTGTTGGGAAAGCGCTGCTTTTTCACGACGATCCTTTCGCCGCATATACACTACTCGTTCGTACGATGATGCCTTTTATAGCATCATCTGCTTCGATCAGCCCTTTATCTTCAATTGGCGAAGGTACTGTAATCCAACCCGGTGTTTTTATAGGCAATCATGTGAAAATTGGCAGAAACTGCATAATCCATGCAAATGTCAGTATTTACGATCACACTATTATCGGCAATAATGTAGTAATCCATGCAAACAGTGTGTTAGGTGCGGATGCCTATTATTTTCAGCGTAAACCCGCTGGTTACCGCAAACTTGAATCCTGTGGAAAAGTTATAATAGAAGATAATGTTGAGATAGGCGCGCTCTGTTCAATCGACAGAGGAGTATCAGGCAATACACAGATCGGTGAAGGCACGAAATTCGATAACCATGTACAGGTTGGCCACGATACATACATTGGTAAAAACTGCCTGATTGGAGCCCATACTGCTATTGCCGGTGTAACCCGGATTGAGGACGATGTACTTATCTGGGCTAAAGTTGCTGTAAATAAAGATCTTGTAATTGGCAAAGGTGCAATTATTCTTGCCACTTCTGCTGTCGACAAATCTCTGCCGGGAGGGGTAACTTATTTCGGAATCCCTGCAATTGAAGCGCGTAAAAAATGGAAAGAACTTGCCATGCTTCGTAAATTGCCTGAACTTTACCATAAACTCAAGTAAACTTAAATCAAGTTGTTAGACAACTTAAATACCTTCAGCTAATTCAGAAGGTATTTTTTTGTACCTATCCTGGGAGAAAATAGGTACGAATTGCACCTTCGTGTCACATTACCAACAAAATCAGGATTCTATTTTTGAAGAATAGGACAAGACGAGATTTTACTCTCTTCAACCGAATCAAACAAATATGATTATTATCCTCAGAATCCTGATCAGGATTTGGCTTCTTCGACGGAGTTACTGTAATATAAATCCAGTGCTACTATAATAGCCACTAACCCCCAGAACGGGACACTGGCTTTATCCGTATTTAGAAAGTTGTTCATCAAACCATGAACAAAGTAGGTTATTAAACCAAGTGTGACAGACAGAGCCATCAACCTTGCAGGGCGATCAGCAGCCTTTTTATATACATTAAACCCGGTATATAGAACAGTTATTAAAATCAATAAAACACTAATCAACCCAGGAATTCCGGATTCCGCTAGTGGTCCGATATACTCGCTGTGAGCATTACCCATATCACCCAGGTTGGTGCTGATGATGGTTTTTTCCCTCGCCCGTTGAAAAGGAGCATATTCAAACTGATATGTACCAGGTCCCCATCCTGTTACAGGCTTCTCGGAAAACATACGCAAAGCAGCCTGCCAACGGTTTATACGCTCCAGGTTCGAAGCATCAGAAGAAATATTGGAGATCGATTCAATATGTTCAATAAAATTTGCAGAAGCATCCTGTTTATTTTTTTCAAGCTTCTCGAGAATCTGAAATTTAAATGTAAAAAAAACTACAAATAATGCTACCGTGGCGATTGCTATCCATTTGAACCTGATGTGTAACAACACCAATACCAGCACTCCTATGGCAAATCCTAGGCCAACCCACGCAGCTCGGCTGTATGAGAGAAAAAGAGCAACAAGTAAAATAAGTTCTGCAAATACTGCAAAAATTCGCTGTTTACTTGATACAGATTTATCGATTGCCATCCCAAAAATTACAGGAGCAAATAAAGCTAAAATAACTCCATAAGCTGTATGATCGTTATAAAAAGGAGCCATAACCCAATGGCCTGATGTTTCGCTGAAACCATATCCCATATGAACATACGTGGTGTAAAAAACCACAATGATAAGTGAAGTTACATAAGCCCAGATGAATTTCCTGATATTGGTCTTTGTTCGGAAAAGCATTAATCCTCCATAATAAACCGGAATGATAAACCATAATCGGGATAAAAGATATTTAAAGGATACAACCGGCATATCAGAAGTGATTGAAGTTATCAGCATCCATGCAAGATTGAATAGTATTGCAAGAGTTACAGGATGCCTGATTATCCGGCGCTCAACACCTCCCTCCAAAAGAATTTTAAGAATAACAAAAAACAAAATTCCGATTAGTAGCGGCTCACTTGGTACTGAGATACTGACACCTAAATCATAATCGCCCAGATCAATGGCTAACGGAGTAACAAAAACAGCTAGTAAAAGTATATTTTCAAGACTGAAGATAAACATGAGAAACAAAATACAAGCCAACGGAATAAGTATTCCAAAGTAATTTTCCTTGTATACAAAATAGGTATTCAACAATACAAATATTGCTGTAGCGGCATAAACAATAGATATTTTAAGTTTTTCAGTCAAAATATGATGCGGAGTTATCAGTTTTTCGTCGCAGGAGAAGGAACTTTAACCCTTTCGATGAATGCAATTGCAAGTAAGCTAAAAAACAAGGCGCCGGCAACAAAATAAAACATCACGAACAACCGTTTGGGGTAGTATTTATTATCTGCTACATGAGGAGGAGTTACAACATTAATGAAAGTGAATTTTTTCTCAATATCGAGCCTAGCTACATCGTATCTAAGCATAATTTCACTATACTCCTCAGATAAAGTAATAATGCGGTTGCTGAGGTATAAGAGATCACCACTTTTTTCCATCATACCTTCTTTAAGCTTCTGAACATCTTTAGAATTTATATTACTGCCACCACCGGATACTGTCCGTAATTCGCCGCGTGTAATTTCCTGACTTTGACCCAGAACATCATATACACCGTATTCAGTCGCAATTTCGCGGTAAAGCTTTTTTACAGAATCTATCTCTGCATTTTTAATTTTCAGAGTTTTTTCCAGGCCAACTTTTACTTCCTCGGATTTAATTTTTTGAGTTGCTCTTATTTTCTCATCTGTGTAGTAAATTATAGCGTTTACAATATCTCTGGCCATAACAGGATCAATATCTGTAACACTTATTTCAATACTCTCGTATTGTGTTTTTGAGATTTTTACATTTTTATTGTACAAGCCTTCCAGAGCTGATGCATAATATTTATAATCCGGAGATACATTGTAGTGCTTTGGCAGGTCGAACTTTTTCAAAACGCTGTCTCGCACATCAGTTGAATTTATCCATTGCAGCATTTGCTCAGTCTGACTTTCGTCGGAGTATGGTAATATGTTCGAAGGGTATACCAGTGCTACCGACTTGAACCTTGGTTTCATAATTAATGGACTGGAAACAACCAGTGAAACAAGTGCTGAAATAACAGCAAGTATAATAAGATGCCATTTCCATTTAATGATCATTTGCATCAGGTTAGTGTTATTAAAAAAATTATCCATCAGAGTAAATTGATTATAAATTTTTATATCCTGTTAAAATGAGTTTCCGGAATTCCGGGAAAATAGGATTTATGTTTAAATCCCGGTTTGTTTAAGTTTTTGCAGGAACACTGGAGTTCTTTCTACGAGAAAGATCATTAACATTCCTGCAAGCAAGGCACTCAGAGTCGAAAGTAATACAATCACCCATACAAGAGGATAAGATTTGTGTTCAGCCTTATATGCATTTTCAATAATAAACTTTTGTGGTAAAGATTCGAATGCGTCAATTTTTGCCTCTTCATACCTGGTTTTGAGGTAACTCAATTGTTTTTTTTCATAAAGAAGGGCATCACGTATCGAAACGTAAGGCCCTCCATATTCTGCAAGTATTTTAATTTTCTCGTCGAGTGCGTTAATACCCTTAGTGTTTCCTCTGGCGATTTCCATGGCAAGCTGACGGTTCATCATTTCGGCCTGCGTTTCGTAGTCATTAACTCCTTTTTTCATATAATAAGTTAACGAATCTTCCATCAACTGAACCTGTTGCTTTTGTAAGTTATATTCAGCTTCAACAATTTTAAAACCCTGTAAGGCACGTTGTTTTTGTATGGTATTTTTTACAGAATCGAGTATCACAGGAATTTCATTTGCAATATCAGCAGCAAGTTGAGGGTCTTTATCAAGCACTGTTATTTTTATAGCCAGGTATTCAGTTACCCTAAAGCTGGTATTCGATTTATAGCGGCTAAGAAGTGCATTCTGATAATATTTAGAATCGGGATCAATGCCATAATGTTCAGCCAGCTTGAATTTCGCAATAACTTTATCCATTATCTTATTTGAATTGAGTATCTGGAGCATCTGCTGGGTTTGCGCATCTTCTCCATACTCGAGAACATCCTGCTTTGAAGTTACATTTTCGTCAAGCAGTAAATTTGAAATTGAGTTACTTGATGCAGGATACAAAATTACAGTCGACTTAAATAATGGCGAAATAAATAACGGGGACGAAAAAATAGCTGAAAGTAAGGCGGCAGCTATACCTAAAATCAAAAGCGTTTTCCGCCATTTATACAGGAATATCGCAACTTTGAACGAATCAGTAAAAACGTTCTTAGAGGTATCGGGCATTGTATTGGTTTATTTTTGAAGACTTGCAAAGATAGAGAAAACTGTACAAAAAGCAATTAAGGCTGAGGTTGATGATGATTAAAGTCGAACCTGTTAAAAATAAACCAGAATTATATCCCAGCTATTCTAACTAAAGGGAAACAAAAGTTTTATATCAATATGATTTTGAATCCGTTATCAACATTCGGATTCAAAATAATAATGGCTATCTGTTGTGTACAGCCTTATATTTTGAATATGTGCGAAAGTGCTTTGCGTTCAAAGTTAGCACCTCTTAATTACCACTATATGTACCCCATCAAAACAGTAATTTCAAAAGAACATTTTCCAAAACCTGCCTACTCACTTTTCATCAGCCTGATAAATCCGCCAATGCTTAGTAATTTTAAAATAAAAGCCCAGATTACGGATGCCAGTCCGGCAACTATAAATGCTATTCGCCAATCCCAAACAGTTCTGACAGCCAGAAAATTTATTATAATAACACCAGCAGCAAAAAATGCCAACGTAAAAATATACTTCCAGTTAATTTTAAATTTAAAAATATATTGTGCTATGGCTACTTGTATCATAGCAGTTACAAATTGTGTAAAGAGGCTTGCATAGGCTGATCCGACAGCCATCAGGGTGGGTATAAGAAAAAAGTTAAGACTGATATTTATAACCATCCCGGTTAATGCCATCAGGTTGAGAGCCTTTAAATTACCGTTTGCGGTAAGTAGTGTGCCAAAAATGTAAGTTACAGAAATAGGGATAAACCCGATTATCAGAAACACAAACACTTTTTGGGCTTCATGAATTTGCCCTAAATAGAGCAATTCCATAATAGGATTACTAAAAAAAGATGAGGTGGTAGCAATGATCATCGAAATAGTAAAAATAATAGTAAATGATAATTTAACCATTCCCTCAATCGGTGATTTATCCTTGATTAGCCTGGCGAAAATAGGAATAAGAAGTACCGAAAAAAGATACGCGATCATAGTAACAGCATCCAGCAATCTGAAGGCTTTTGCATAAATGTCGACCTGAGTGGTACCTATACCTTTTGGTAACAAGCGTTCGAGCATTACCGAATCGATGCGGTTATAAAACGACATCAGAAGCACCAGCAATGCAAAAGGAAGGCTTTGCTTAATAATTGACAGGAAAAATTCTTTATCCCATTGCAGGCGTTTAAAAGCAGCTTTCTTCATTACAATCAGCAGGGCAACAAACGCAGTAAGCAGGTATGCCAGCGTTTGTACATAAACAAACCAAATAATCTGGAACGGTTCAGTGGTTATATTTCCCCAAAGAAGCAAACTACATAATAGAATCATTAGAACTCTGTCAAGAACCGAAAGAGTGCTGTCGATCCAGAATAATAATAATCCAGAGATATTCGATCGAAGGTAAAGTATAAAAGAGATAAGAAATTGATTGATACCAAGGAAAACCAGGAAATAAAAATGTCGTGAATCGTAACCGATTAGGGAAGCTACTGCAAATATCACCACAAAATAAATAGCCGCCAGTACAAACCGCAGTAAAGCAATTCCCGAAAAGTGCTTATTCAATAAGTGATGGTTCTGGGCTATGTTTCGGTTGTTAAAATTGGTAATCCCAAAATCGAGAAGGATATTAAACAGGAACGTAAAATTGAGTATCGTAAAATAAAAGCCATACTCTCCGGGAGCAGTAATATTCTGAACCGTGCGATCAATCCCGAAAATCCAAAATGGCTTAACCAGCAGATTAAGAAAAAGAAGAAACCCGAGATTGGTTAAAAATTTACGTTTCATGCTTTATTCCGGTGATGCTTGTAATATTTGAAAAATAGATTCAGGTTAGTTCGGTTTGCTGATTTAAAATTAAATAAAAACAACTTTCCCAAAGACAAATATATTTTTTGCTTTAAGGGCTATTAATCTCTGGATTTTCAATCATACTCTCCTTGTACTTAACATCTGACTTAAATTTTGAAATCAACTTAAGATCAAATTCCAAAGCCTAAAATCTGAAATTCATGAACATTGTTTTTGAAAAAGATGAACAGTTTTAAGAAGAAATCGTACATGGTTTTAATTAAGGGATAGTTTTCTTCAGCATCTTATAAAGTCGCAGTCTTTATAACTTTCAAAACTCAAATTTGTTGTCCAAAGTTTGATCTTTTTTAAAGAAAATCGCTTTACTTTCTTCATTTTTTTCTTTTAAAAGAAATTCATCCGAAGTTTGCGGATGCATAGATTAGGATTAAAAAAATCGAATATATGATTCCGGATAAAATTTGTTGTTTCCCAGGATACACGGTGGCAAATTTTGACAATATACTAATGATCACATTGAGCAAAAAAAAATATACATCTAAATTCTGTTGAATGTGCAATTAATTTAATAGGTTTGCGTAAATATACCAGTTTATACTTAGAAAGAGATAAAGCTTGAAGATTGCTGTAAATACAAGACTTTTATTAAGCGGACGGATGGATGGCATCGCCCGGTTTGCTGACGAAACTTTGCGTATTATCACTAACCGGCATCCTGAACATCAGTTTTATTTTTACTTCGACCGAAAATATGACGAGCAGTTTATCTATAATTCGAATGTGCATCCGGTAATAATTCATCCGCAAGCGAGGCATCCTTTTTTGTTTCTGGCTTGGTTCGAAGCCTCAGTACCTCTTCATTTTGCACGATTGCGCCCAGATATTTTCCTGTCGCCGGATGGCTTTCTTTCATTAACTTCAAAAGTAAAATCTGTAGGTGTTATCCACGACCTGAATTTTGAACACTCACCTGAAGATATTCCGTATTTTATGAGAAAATATTACTCATTGATGTTTCCTCATTTTGCCAAAAAGGCTGCCAGAATAGCCACTGTTTCCGAATATTCAAAACTTGATATTGTAGATAAATATAAGGTTGATCCTTTAAAAATCGATGTAGTTTATAATGGCGCAGGGAGCATATTTAAACCATTACAATCGGCTGGTCAGCAGCAAACCAGGTATAAATTCTCACAGGGTCGGGAATATTTTTTCTTTATCGGAACTTTGCATCCGCGAAAAAACCTGGTAAATCTTTTTAAAGCCTTTGACTTATTTAAACAAAATGACACAAAGGGCATCAAGCTTATTCTTTCAGGTGCCCGAATGTGGTGGACCGACGAAATCCGGCAATCATACGAAGGCATGGAATTCCGCGACGATGTTATATTCACCGGCCGGGTAAATGATGATGACCTGGCTGACCTTATGGCTTCGGCTCTGGCCCTAACTTATGTTTCGCTATTTGAAGGATTTGGAATTCCGATTCTCGAAGCCTTTCATTGCGACACGCCTGTAATTACTTCGAATGTGACCTCCATGCCCGAAGTTGCAGGAAATGCCGCTATTTTAACCAATCCGTTTTCAATAAATTCTATTGCTGATGCTATGCGGAAAATAGCTTCTGATCCCCGTTTCAGGCAGGAACTTATAGGTGCGGGTAGAGAACAAAGAAAAAAGTTTTCGTGGGAACAGACAGCGGAGAAATTATGGGGATGTGTTGAGAAGGCTATTGCTACTACTTAGTAGTCAATAATTTGTGATTCAATTGCAATTCGCAAATCGTAAATAAAAATTTGTAAATCAAAAAAAAAATCGCTTAAATCACATTCACTTCCATTTCGAGTTTTACCCCGAAACGCTCATAAACTGAATTCTGAATCCTGTGAGCCAAAGTAAGAATATTGCTTCCGGTCGCATTACCATAATTAACCAGTACCAGGGACTGCTTCTCGTGTACGCCTGCGTCGCCCTCACGGAAACCTTTCCATCCACATTGTTCAATTAACCACCCGGCAGCAAGTTTTACCTTTTTGTCACCAAGTGGATAGAAAACCAATTTAGGGAATGCCTCAACCAGTTTTTCGGCTATATCCTGATCTACAGCTGGGTTTTTAAAAAAACTACCTGCATTGCCAATTACTTTTGGATCTGGCAGCTTACTCTCCCTGATGGTACAAACTGCCTTACTCACATCGGCAATTCCGGGATTTTGAATACCCATATCCGCTAATTCCTGTTTAATAACGCCGTATTCCAGGTGAACTTCGGGATTTAGATTCAATTCAAAAGTAACCGAACAAATAGCAAACTTACCTTTTAAATCACGTTTAAAAATACTGTCGCGATATCCGAAACGACATTCCTCTTTCGAAAAAACTAAAAGTTCCCCAGTCTGAAGATCCATGGCTTCAAGTGATTGGAAACTATCCTTTACTTCAATGCCATAAGCACCGATGTTTTGAATGGGACAACTCCCAACATTCCCTGGGATAAGTGAAAGATTTTCGAGACCGCCAAAACCATTTTTCACACAATAATTGACAAATTCGTGCCAGTTTTCACCTGCCGAAGCTTTAACCAATATTGTATCTTCCGTGTTTCCCGTGATTTCAATTCCTTTATTTATTAGATGAACTACTATCCCTTTAAAGTTACCTGTGAACAGCATATTGCTCCCGCCACCAAGGATAATAAGAGGGGTTTCGTCCAGTTTACCTGAAGTTATTAGTTCGCGTAAAGTTTCGAAACTATTGACTTCGGTAAAATAACGGGCCACAGAATCAATATGAAAAGTATTGAATTCATGAAGAGAGAAATTCTCTTTAATATTCGGATATAAAGGCATAGATTGTTTTAACACATAAACTAATCAGAATCAAAAAAATCAATGATTTAAAGATTCCCGGTTTATTTATAGAAATTTATAATTTTTAAACTTTTTGCAAAAATAAATTAACTAGCTCAATAATTTACATACTTACCGAGAATTCGTCCGAAAACTTTACTTTCGCACAGTATTAGTACCTATGAAAAAGAAAAGAGCCATCATTTCAGTGATTAATGACCTTGTTACCGACCAGCGTGTGGACAGAACCGCAGCCGTGCTGTTGGACCTGGGCTTTGAAGTTTTGATGGTCGGCCGTCGGAAAACAGATAGTCCACGCATGCCCGAACGAACCTATGAAACCCTGCGAATGAGGTTGCTATGGGAAAAAGGCCCGTTGTTTTATGCCGAATATAACATCAGATTGTTTCTGCTCTTACTTTCAAGACCTGCTGAATTACTGGTAAGTAATGACCTGGACACACTCTTACCCAACTACCTGGTTCACAAGCTGAAACGTATCCCAATCGTTTATGATAGTCATGAGTACTTCACTGAAACGCCTGAACTGGTTGACAGGCCAAAAGTACAACGTATCTGGAAATGGATTGAAAAAACAATTGTACCAAAACTTAAAAACTGCATTACCGTAAATTCAAGCATTGCCAATCTCTTCGAACAGGAGTATCATGTTCCGTTTGCAGTTGTGCGTAATATTCCGTGTAAACTATTAGTTACTGAAATTCCCGCTAGGAAGGACCTGGGATTACCAGAAGATAAAAAAATAGTTCTGTTACAAGGTTCAGGCATAAATATGCAGCGTGGTGCTGAGGAAGCTGTTGAAGCGATGCAATATCTTGATAATGTAATACTTCTGATTGTTGGTGGAGGCGATGTGCTTACGGCACTGAAAAAAATGGTGATCGATTTGTCGTTACAGTCAAAAGTACTGTTTGTCGCACGGCAAAAACCCGAAAACCTGGCGCAATATACTGCTAAAGCTGATATAGGACTCACTATTGATAAAGACACCAACATTAATTACCGGTTCAGCCTGCCAAATAAACTGTTCGATTATATTTATGCCGGAGTTCCTGTGCTGGCAACACCCTTGGTTGAATTAAAGAATATAATTAAGCATTACGAAATTGGTGAGTTTATTGATAATCACGATCCAAAGCATATTGCCGAAATTATAGAAAAAATGTTGAAGGATGAAATCCGGATGAAACAATACCGGGAAAACACATTTAAAGCCGCCGCCGAACTCAACTGGGAGAACGAAAAGAAAATCCTTATTGAAATATTTTCTCCTTATGCCTGACAATCATCTGCATATTGTATCATTCAGCATCCCTTTTCCGCCCAACTATGGTGGCGTAATTGATGTTTTTTATAAACTCAAAGCATTGCATAAAGCCGGAATAAAGATTCATCTGCATTGTTATCAGTATGACAGGCCGGAAGCCTTGGAGCTAAATGAATACTGTGAATCAGTTAATTACTTTTCGCGTAAAACCGGTTTTATGCTCCAGCTTTCGCTGAAACCATATATAGTTGTAAGCCGTCAATCGAAAGAATTATTAAAGAACTTGCT
>JBBQGD010000047.1:0-19854 GCA_038322655.1 Bacteroidales bacterium
AAGTAATCATTTCTGTTTAACAGTGTAAAGTGCAAATATACTTATTCCGAAGCATTCATGTATGTTTTGAAAAGTTTTATCATTTGAATGGCCTCTTTTACATCGTGAACACGTAATATGTCAGCGCCATTCAATAAGGCAGTCAGATGCAATGCCGATGTGGCCGGTAACGATTCTTCAGGAGTGATATCCAGTAGTTTGTAAACCATCGATTTGCGCGAGATTCCAACTAAGATCGGGTAACCATATTGTTTAAAGATATTGAGTTCGCTGAGTACCTGGTAATTATGCTCAATCGATTTTCCGAACCCAAAACCAGGATCAAGTATTATCTCATTGACTCCTGATTTTTGCAAATTTGAAATTATTTTTTCAAAAAAATGACCAATTTCAGTTGTGACATTTTCGTAATCCGGGTTTGATTGCATAGTTGCAGGAGTTCCCTGCATATGCATCAAAATGTATGGTAATCCAGTTGCTGCAACGGTTTCGATAAGTCTCTCATCCATGCTTCCGCCTGAAATATCATTTATAATTCCCGCACCTGCATCAGCAGCCAGTTTTGCCACTTTTGAGCGAAAAGTATCAATCGAAAAGACTGTTTTCGGAAATCTTGCTGTAAGTGTTTGAACAGCAGGGATAAGCCGGGCAATTTCTTCTTCTTCCGTAACATGCTGAGCACCCGGACGGGTTGACACAGCACCGATGTCAATAATTGATGCACCTTCCTGAATCATTCGGTCTGTCTGCGAAATCCATTCATCAGTCTTTACATACCGGCCACCATCGAAAAATGAATCCGGTGTCAGGTTTAATATGCCCATAACCAGGGGATTATCGGTATTTAGCACATTATTGCCACAATTCAGGGTTTTATTTCCGGGAAAAGGTGTAATTTTATCACTCCAAAAACTCATGGTTTCCTAATTGAAATCGGCTACAAAGTTATTGATTATATGCCTGATAAAACTTTTAAACAATACGATAATGTGATTCATTCGTGCCGCGATATATTTATGGCCAAAAATCACGATTACGGAACCGCATGGCGCATCCTGCGAACAAGTTCAATTACTGATCAGATTTACATTAAAGCCAGTAGAATCCGCAGCATTGAGGAAAAAGGCGAAAGCAAAGTTGATGAAGGAATCAGACCTGAATTTGTCGGTATGATCAATTATTCAGTGATGGCTATGATCCAGCTCGAATCAGGTTCTGCCGAAGAACCACATATGGATGCCGAAATCGTTGGAGCAAAATATGATGCTTTTATTACATTGGCCCGAGATCTGATGGCTGATAAAAACCATGATTATGGTGAAGCCTGGCGACAAATGCGTATTAGTTCGCTAACAGATATTATCATGATGAAGTTACTGAGAATCAAGCAGATAGAGGATAATAACGGATTGACTCTTATGTCGGAAGGCCTGGATGCTAATTATCTTGATATCATTAACTATTCGGCTTTTGCGCTGATTATGATGGATCAGAAAAGCTCGGTTGCGTGATAATGGCTGTTTTCAGAAGTATTTGGTTTGAATGATTTTTCAATTTTTGTAATCGTAATTCTATGCCTGAGTTCCCTGGCTTTGTACAAAATAATAAAATGAGGTAATAAGATGAAGTGGATTGCCAATATCAGCAGAATCCTTGTCGGGATAGTTTTTTTGTTTTCAGGTTTTGTAAAAGGCGTGGATCCGCTTGGAACTGCTTATAGACTTGAAGATTACTTTATTGCTTTCAACTGGGAGTTCTTCATTCCGCTGGCACTTTTTTTCTCGATACTATTGTGCACTATCGAATTTGCAATCGGTGCGATGTTGGTATTTAATCTCCGGATGAAAGTCACTTCCTGGCTTTTATTGGCAATGATGGCATTTTTTACATTGCTTACTTTAAACGATGCGGTTAACAACCCGGTACCCGATTGCGGTTGTTTCGGTGATGCAATTAAATTGACTAACTGGCAGACTTTTTTTAAGAACCTGATTCTTTTACCCCTGGCAATTCTGATTTTTGTTTATCGGAAAAAATCCAAGCCCTTCACCAGTTCCGTAAAACAATGGGCGATAGCTTTGTTTATTGCCGGAATGTTCGCCGGATTTTCATATATGTGTTACAGCCATTTGCCAGTTGTCGATTTCACGGAATGGAAGACAGGACATAAATTATATCCTGAAAATCCCAAACCGGTAAAATACTTTCTTACCTATAAAAATAAAAAATCTGGAGAAGAAAAAGAATACCAGTCACCCAATTATCCGTTTAATGACAGTGTTTGGATGGCTAATTGGAAATTCGTTTCGCAGCGGGTTGAAGATCCCAATACATATTATGGCAAATCGCTGATAATCAGTGACACATCTGGGAATAATGTTACTGAAAGCATCATTCATAATCCTGATTATCAATTTATTGTAAATTCGTATGATTTATCGAAAGCGAACCGTAAAGCTTTTTCCAAATTAAATGATTTCTGCGCCAGGGCTTATGCCGATAACATTCCGACAGCAGTTTTGGTTAGTGCATCATCCGCGGATATTGCTGAATTTGCTAAAGAAAATAATCTGCATCTTGATTTTTATACTTCAGATGATATCGTTCTGAAAACTATAGTTCGTTCTAATCCCGGGTTACTGTTGATGAAAGATGGAGTGATTCTGAAAAAATGGCATTATAATGACATCCCTGATTACGAGGACTTTAAAAAATATCTGGAATCCAGGTAGCCTGCAATAAATGCTTAAAATGAATTTATCAAATAAATCGGGATGTTTTGACAAATCACAAGTTCCAAATCCCAAGACTCACAATCCAGAAAACAACTGAATGACCATCGTATGACCATTGAATGACCATTGAATGACCATTGAATGACAATCGTATGACTATTGAATTTCTATTTTCTTAAAACCCTCAAACCTTCAACCGCTCAAACCCTCGAACCTAAACTCCAACATGCTCCGCTACGCCATTATTCGTCTTATGTATGGAATACTTGTGCTTTTCGGAGTGGTTTCGCTGATATTTTTCCTCTTTAATGTTTTACCTGGTGACCCTGCCAGAATGATGCTCGGACAGCGGGCCGACATTGCATCAGTTGAAGCTATTAACCGCGACCTGGGTCGTGATCAACCATTGATGGTTCAATACCTTGGATTTTTGAATGATGTATCGCCGCTTTCATTCCATAATGTAAAAGAAACAAAAAGTGCATTTTATTTCAGCAAAACAAAATATCCTTCAGCTATTCAGCTAGCGAAAATTGGAAATTCAATTATGGTTCTGAAAAAACCATACCTACGACGTTCCTACCAGAGTAAACGACCTGTTTCGGAAATATTGTCCGAAGCGTTTGTCCCGACTATGGTACTGGCAACTGTAGCTATGATAGCTGCTACATTCATCGGATTACTCCTTGGAATTTTCAGTGCTTTGAACAAAGATGGGTGGTTCGATCGGATTTCACTCATTGTTAGTATTTTGGGGATGTCGCTTCCTTCATTTTTTGCAGCTATACTCATTGCATGGTTTTTTGCTTATGTGTTAGCTGATTATACAGGTTTGAGCATGTTCGGAAGTTTATATACTGTTGATGATTTCGGTCGTGGTGAATATATCAATCTGAAAAACCTGATTCTGCCTGCTGTTACATTGGCAATCAGGCCCCTGGCAATAATAACAGAGCTTACCCGAAGTTCGATGCTGGATGTAATGACACAGGATTATATAAGGACTGCCCGTGCAAAAGGATTAAGTTTATACCGTATCATAACCCGTCATGCGTTAAAAAATGCGTTGAATCCAGTTGTTACGGCTGTATCAGGCTGGTTTGCTTCATTAATGGCAGGGGCTGTTTTTGTCGAATATATCTTCGATTGGAAAGGAGTGGGAGTGGTTATTGTTGATGGGCTCGAAAAATATGATTTTCCCGTTGTAATGGGAGCAGTGTTGTTTATTTCCGTTTTACTCATTATTATTAATATTTTTGCAGATCTTATCTACGGAATACTTGATCCGAGGATTCGATATACTTAATTCGCTAAAAGAAAAACTTCTATAAAATTAAACGTTACAAAAAATGAGAAAAAAAATTGTTGCCGGAAACTGGAAAATGAATAAGGATTTTCAGGATGCTGAAGATTTAATGTTCGAAATTGTTGATGAACTTACCGAAAAAGGATCAGGGGAAACTGAAATTATCATTTGTCCTCCTGCAGTTTATCTCGAGATGTGCTCCGACATTGCTGCTGAAAATGGTTTTATGGTTGGTGCTCAGAATCTGAGCCAATGGGAATCAGGCGCCTATACGGGTGAAATTTCAGCTTCAATGCTTCATTCGATGGGGATTACACATTGTATACTGGGCCATTCCGAACGCAGAACCTATTTTGGCGAAACCGATAAAGTTATAGCCACAAAGGTTGACCTCACTTTAAAATATGGAATGACGCCGATTTATTGCTGTGGTGAAGTTCTTGCTGAACGCCAGGCTGAAAAGCATTTCGATATTGTAAGGGCACAGGTAAGTGAAGCTCTGTTTCATCTTGGCAGCGAAGCTGTTAGCCAGGTAATTATTGCTTACGAACCGGTATGGGCAATCGGAACCGGGGTTACAGCATCATCAGAACAGGCACAGGAAATGCACGGTTTTATCCGCAGCCTTCTGACTGAAAAATACGGGAAAGTAATAAGTGATGAGATTTCAATACTTTATGGTGGAAGTTGTAATGCGAAAAATGCAGCTGAACTTTTTGCAAATCCTGATGTAGATGGTGGTCTTATTGGTGGTGCAGCATTAAAAGCAGCTGATTTTGTTACTATTGTGAATTCGTTCGCATAATATGGAATATATTGAACTGATTTGCCATACGACACATGGTGAGAATACTGCTGACTTGTTAGTAAGTATGCTCGCTGACATCGGCTTTGAGAGTTTTACTGAAAACGAAAACGGGACAGTATCTGCTTTTATACAAGCTCCTTTATTTACTCAGGCTTTATCCGACAGGTTAAGTTCAGATGAATTCAGGCAATATCTTGATTCTTTTATTGTAGAGAGAATTGCTGATCAAAACTGGAATGCAGTGTGGGAAAGTCAGTACGAACCTGTTCTGATTGATAATAGCTGTATGGTTCGTGCTCCATTTCATGCGCAGCCGGCTGGAATAGAATTCGATATTGTTATCATGCCAAAAATGTCGTTTGGTACTGCTCATCATGAAACTACAAAGTTGATGATCCAATACTTACTTAGCATGGAGATCTCAGGGAAATCATTGCTCGATATGGGTTCAGGTACGGCAGTTCTTGCTATTCTTGCCCGGATGAAAGGTGCTTTCCCTGTAACAGCAATAGATAACGATGAGTGGGCATTTAATAATGCACTTGAGAATGTTCAGAGCAATAATTTTGCGGATATTGAAGTTTTTTTAGGTGACAGTTCATTGCTTGCAGGTAAAAAATTTGATATCATTCTGGCTAACATCAACAGGAATATTCTCCTTAATGATATTCCGGCATACCGGCAAAGTCTCAATCCTGGCGGAAAACTATATGTTAGTGGCTTTTATAGTGAAGACCTTCCGCTTATTGAGGCAAAAGCAATAGAAGCAAGTCTTGGTATAATGTCAAAACGAAGTGATAACAACTGGACTGCGGCTTGTTTTTCCATGTAATCCGGTAGTGAATATTTGATTGAAATAGTCTGTTTTAATTATTTCAATAACAAATATTTATAAATTAATTGCCTCTTTTGTTTGGCATACAATTTAAATTATTTTGAAGAACAGAAAGAATAACTAAAATGTTTTTAAAACGGATTCTTCTATTTGCTTTTTTCTGCTTCCTGATCATAACGAATCAGTTGAAAGCACAGGCGCAATCCGTTTCATTTTCATCTGATACTTCGGCTTTTATCAAAGACCTGACTGCACGATTCAGGAACGTGGGTGATGCTGATGCAGCAGAAGCTAAAGAAGTATTATCGGCATTCACATACCAGTGGACTTCAGGTTTGCTTAGCAACACACAGAAAAAACAGTCGGAATCAGTCTGTAACTCGTTTAATCAACGTAAACTTGAAGTAGCTCCATATTATATGATGTATTTCAAGATATTAACAACACTTGTTAAACAGAATTCAGCAGCTGTAACATTCGATTTATTTCACAAAAGTGTAAACTATTGTCTGACTGCAAATTCACCTACCCGAACATTAATAAGTTATTTTAAGCAAACAGAACTGCTGATCGGAGAAAATGCCTTGATGAAGACCAATACTGAGGCATGGTATGTGAGAGGAGGAACCTACAAGTTTGCATTTGATTCAGTTCCCTATTTTGTATTTTCGTCCGGTAGCCTTGCCTGCGTTGTACGTAACGACAGCGCATGTATTTATGACACGAAAGGCAGCTACTATCCTTTATCCCAATCCTGGTCAGGTAAAGGTGGAAAAGTATACTGGGATCGAACAGGACTAGGTCGTGATGTAGTTTATGCCAAACTCGAATTTTATACAATTGATACCCGCTCCATTTCCTACTCTGCAGATTCGGTATTATTTTACCACGGCGGATATTTTAAGAAAAATCTTTTTGGAAGGCTCGAAGATAAAGCCATGGTAGACATTACTGCCGAGAAAGCTACATTCCCGAAGTTTACTATGTATAAGGGGAGTCAGGTTTATATCAATTTGTATAAAGACATCGAGTTTTTCGGTAGTTTCAGCCTGCAGGGAGCAAGAGTGATCGGAAAACCTGCTGCTGATGGATTCTGTCTGATTGAAATCAAACACAATAACAAGCCTTTTATAAGTTTAAAATCTACAGAGTTTGCTATCTGGCCCGATAAGTTTGTTTCTTCGAGGGCATCGGCGTTGATTTTTATTGACAACGATTCCATTTTTCACCCAGCATTACAGGTGCGCTACAATCTATCCAACAATGAACTGGTGATGAGCAGGGGTGAAGACGGCCTGAGCCAGAGTCCGTTTTTTGATACCTATCATAGGCTTGATATGTACACAGAAGCAATATACTGGAAGTTGAACGAGGATATTATGAGTTTCGAAGACATAAAGGGAATGAGGACAAAGAGTGAAGCATTATTTGAATCCTCTGATTATTTTTCGGCTTTTCGATTTGACAAGATGCAGGGAATTGATGATGTAAATCCTGCTGTGCTGGTATCAGCCTATGTACGCCGCCGTAATACCGACAGATTTTATACTGAAGATTTTGCTGCCTGGGCTAAAAAACCTCTTGAGCAAATCAAGGTTCAACTCATAAAACTGGCTAACGCTGGTTTTATCTACTTTGATATCGATAACAATTTTGCAATTATCCGACCCCGCTTGGCTGAATACCTGGCTGCTCATTCAGGTGTTAAGGATAGCGATATAATTCAGTTTAAATCTTATGTAGAACAAGGGGCAAATGCGGAACTGGATCTAAAAAATTTGAGACTGACTATTGACGGCGTGAAGATGGTAATGCTTAGCGATTCGCAATATGTTTATGTAGTTCCCCGGGATAAAAAAGTTATCGTGACACAAAATAGGGATTTCTCATTTACGGGTCGTGTGCACGCCGGTTTATTTGATTTCCTTGCTAATGAATGTACCTTCCAGTACGATAAATTCTCGCTCAGCATGCCGCAGATTGATTCAGCTATGATGATAGTTCCTGCCTGGACCCTGGATGCAAATGGTAACAGACCTTTTGTCAGGGTTAAAAATGTACTGGCAAATATGAGCAGCGAATTATTAATTGACGGGCCCGATAGCAAATCAGGCAGAAAAATGTTGCATCAATTTCCAATATTAATCAGTAAAGATACCAGTTATGTTTATTTCGAAAGGCAGGACATTGCCAATGGAGTTTACAAGCGCAAAAATTTCTTTTTCCTGGTAAATCCGTTCACCATGGAAGGAGTTAATTCCTTGCCACCAGGTGATTTGAAATTTGAAGGAAAACTTGTTTCAGCTGGGATTTTTCCAGATCTGAATCAGGTTATTAAGGTACAGAAAGATTATTCACTTGGATTTCAAAGTGTAATTCCTGAACCGGGTTTATCTGTTTATGGAGGAAGGGGATCGTATTCTGACACTCTTATATTGAATAATTCAGGGTTACAGGGTTCAGGTCGCTTAGCATACCTCAGCTCAGTAACAGAGTCAAATAACTTTCTGTTTTCACCCGATTCTACTTCAGCAGTAGCAAAGAACTTCCAGCTTGCAAGTGACAGAGTACAATACGAATTTCCGGATGTTCAGGTTAAAAATGCAATTGTAAAGTGGACCCCGGCTAACGATCTTATGACTGTTCAGAATCAGAATAAAGATTCTATAGGTATGTTTAATAATAAAGCTAAGTTATTTGGAAGGCTTGCCGTATCACCTTCCGGACTAAAAGGTAGTGGTAACTTATCGTTTGAAAATGCAGAAGTAAGTTCAAGAGCTTATGCTTTTAAAACAAATTCTTTTATCTCAGATACTTCTGATTTTAAGCTTTATACTGATAACAGGAAAAAGGAGGCACTGCGGGTTCACGTATACCGTGCTGCAATTGACTTTGCTACAAGAGAAGGACATTTTACAGCAATAGGTAATGGTGCATTAATGGAGTTTCCTTTTATCCAATACAAGTGTGTTGTAGCCGGATTCGATTGGTTGATGGATAAAAAACAATTCAGGTTAAACAACCAAACCAGTTTCTCGCGCGAAAAATATTTCCAGATGACACCTAAAGAACTATTGGCTTTTGATCCTGGAAAAGAAGTTTATACATCAACTGATCCAACCCAGGACTCACTTAGTTTCTTTGCTTTACGGGCACTATATGACCTGGATTCCAATTACCTGGAAGTTGAGGATGCACGAATAATCAAAGTTGCAGATGCGGCAATATTTCCATTCAATGGAAAACTATCAATTGGGAAAGATGGTCGGATAACTACCCTGAAGAAGGCTGAGATATTTGCCAACAGAACAAGTTTATTTCACAGGTTTTATAATGCAAATGTTAATATAGGATCGCGCCAGCGTTATACCGCAAGCGGACTTTATGATTATACTCCTTCTGAGGGTGATGTTACTACCCTGGAAATGAACAGAATTGCTGTAGATGAAAAGGGCGCAACCTTTGCGGGTGCAGTAATATCTGATTCTATGAATTTCATGCTTAACAGGTATTTCCGGTTTATTGGTAAAATGGAAGTAAATGCATCAAGCAAACTTATTAATTTCGAAGGTGGCTTCGGATTTATACACGATTGCAATGCTTTAAGTTACGAATGGGTTAAATTACATGCCCAGCTTGATTCTAAAAATATTGTGATTCCGCTTCCCGAGAAGCCTGAGAATACCGGAAGCGGTAAATTACGCACTTCCATTTATTATTCAACAACCGAGAATACTGTTAAACCCGGGTTCTTCTCAAAAGCTGAAAATATAACTGATCCGGATATTATAAAATCAGGCGGATTTGTTACATACTTACCTCAAAAATCAGAATACTGGGTGGCTGATTCGGCCCTATTCCGGAATGAGCAGTTAGCTGGAAATAAGATTATTCTCAACACTTCAAGGTGTATCCTTTCAGGTCAGGGTCAATTGGAGGTTGCTAGTAACCTGGGACGGCTTCAGATGAAGTCCGCCGGTGAGATTAATTACTATACAATCGCTGATTCTACTTCGATAAATATGTTGAGCGCCCTCGACTTTTTCTTTTCGGATGAAGCGTTGAAAACACTAGCTGATGCTTTAAATGCCTCGTCAGCAAAAGGCATTGATGTTGCATCAGTAAATTATACCCGTTCCCTGCGGGAATTTGTTGGGAAGAATGAAGCTGATAAAATCCTTTCAGAATTGAGTTCTTACGGGCAGTACCGAAAATTCCCGGATGTACTCGATCATACACTCGTACTCACCGGGCTTCAAATGAGTTGGAGTAAAGATTTACGTTCATTTATCTCCAAAGGAACTATTGGAATCGGTAACATAGGTAAACTATCTGTAAATAAGCAGGTTAAAGGCTACCTGGAAATTGGCAAACGGCGATCCGGTGATATCATTAATCTTTATATTGAGCCGGATGATAAACAGTGGTACTACTTTGCCTATGCAAATGGTACCATGCAGGTTATATCGTCAAACCAGGCTTTTAATGAGAAACTTGCCGGGCTCAAAGAGGATCAAAGGCTTATTAAAGCTGAAAAAGGACAACCATCTTACCAGTTTATATTGGGTACGGATGCAAAGATGGCAACTTTTCTTCGAAAAATGAGGCAGACTGAAAGTGAAGAATAGTGTAGTTCTAACAGAAAACAATACATTTGCGGTTTCAATGTATAATTGACTAAATGCATTTAGTGAGATTGTAATTGCATCATAGTTAAGAGTTCTATTAATTGAAGTGAATAAATATGAATGAGAATTTGCTTCTGATTACCGGAGGTGTTGTGGCTTACCTGATGGGATCGTTTTCGTCAGCAGTATGGATTGGCAAATGGTTTTATAACACCGATGTACGTAAGCAGGGAAGCGGAAATGCAGGTGCTACCAATACCTTTCGGGTGCTTGGAACTAAGGCCGCTTTAATTGTGATGATCCTTGATATTGTGAAAGCATGGGGTGCTGTAATGCTTGCTCCTGTTTTTACAGGCGAAAACCTGAATGATTCGAAATTAGTTAATTACCAGATTATACTTGGTGCCCTGGCTGTATTGGGACACGTTTTTCCCGTATTCACAGGATTTAAGGGAGGAAAAGGCGTTGCATCCCTGGTTGGAGTAATAATTGCTTTGTATTCGCCCTATATTTTCTTAATAGTATTGGGTTGGTTTGCGCTCATACTTGTTATAACCCATTACGTATCACTTGCTTCAATAACGGGGGCACTGTTGTTTACCATCCTGGCAATTTTTGCTTTTCATGAACAAAATATTTACCTCATCATCCTTGCAGCTCTGATTGCTGTTTTCATACCGCTTACCCATCATAAAAATATTAGACGGTTGCTTAAAGGTGAGGAGAACAAACTGTCATTCCGGAAAAAGAAAAAATTGCTGGAATAGTTCATTTAATGTTAATATCTTATTCAAATCGAATGTTAAAATTCAGTTTAAGATCCCTATTTTTACAACGTCAAATCCTTTACCTGTAAATAACTGAAATACATAATACTATGAAATTTATCATCAATAGTCAGGCTTTACTGAAGAAACTGCAGTTCTTAAGCGGCGTTATCAATTCAAACAACACTTTACCCATCCTGGATGATTTCCTGTTCGAACTTGATGAGACTGTTCTCAGAATTACTGCCACTGACCTGGAAACTACCCTGATCATGACACTTGAGCCTTCAATGGCTGACGAATCAGGAAAAGTTACTATTCCGGCTAAATTGCTTCTCGATTTCCTGAGATACCTGCCGGATGCACCTATCACATTTAACATCGATACCAATACGCTGGCTATTGAAATTCTGTCAACTGAAGGCAAATACAAACTAACCGGGCACAATGCCGAAGATTATCCTGAACTTCCTGTACTCGAAGAAACTACAAGTTTTGAGCTTGCTTCATCAATACTGGCAGCCGGAATAACAAAAACTGTTTTTGCTACCGGAAACGATGAGCTTCGTCCTGCTATGGGTGGGGTTTTCTTTGATATAATGCCTGATTATATCACTTTTGTTGCTACCGATGCTCATAAACTGGTGCGTTATCGCAGGAATGATGCCAAATCAGGGATCTCCACATCATTCATTATTCCACGCAAACCACTTAATGTTCTTAAAAATTTGCTTGTAACTGAGGATGTTACCGTTCAGGTTGAATATAATGTTACAAATGCGGCTTTTGAGTATGATGGTGTGAAATTATACAGCCGGCTTATCGAAGGCCGTTACCCGGCTTACGATGCGGTAATTCCAAAAGATAATCCGAACAAATTAACTGTTGACAGAAGCCTGTTTATCAGTTCGGTTAAACGTCTTTCTCCGTTTGCCAATCAATCCACTCACCAGGTACGTTTGCGTATCAGCGGTCAGGAATTGCTTATGAATGCCGAAGATATAGATTACTCAAACGAAGGTGTTGAGCGTCTTGCCTGTACTTATGAAGGCGATGATATGGAAATTGGGTTCAATTCCCGGTTCTTACTGGAAATGGTTAATAACCTGGAGTCGACAGATATATTATTCCAATTGTCGGGACCAACCCGGGCCGGAATTATTGTTCCTGCCAACCACGACAACGCTGACGAGGACATACTAATGCTTGTAATGCCGGTAATGCTCGGACAGAATTAAAGAATAACCATTCAACTAACCACTATCACAAAAAAGTCCGGAGAGAAATCCCCGGACTTTTTTCATTTTTCATTTTTTGTTAGAGTAATCCTCCGTTATTATAAATCTGCATCTGTGCATCATAAAACTTATTGATTGTCAGCGATTTGTTTTTAGTAATATTACTAACTTCACCTGTTTGGAAGTTAATCCTTACCTTATCGTCCTGCTCCAATCCAAGTTCTTCCAGTTGCCCTGAAGTATAAGTTAAAATCGGGAAAGCTGCATTGATTGCATTCCGTTCGTAAATGGCTCCAAAGGATTCCGCAATTATTGCGCTTACTCCCAGCGACTGGAAACAATCAACAGCCTGCTGACGCGAACTTCCTGCACCGAAATTTTTGGTGGTGAACACGATATCGCCGGGTTGCGCCTCCTTCGCAAAGTCTTCGTACCCTTTCAGGTTATCGAAAGTATATTGGCCCATTTCCTTTATATTGGTAATGGTAAGGTAGCGGTTATGAAAAATCATATCCGTATCAATGTTATCCTGGAGAATAACCCAGGCACGTCCTTCGATTATCTCTGGTTTTTCTGTTTTCTCACGAACAACAACTTCGCGAGGTTTTATTTCTGGCTTTATAAATGTAGCAGCAACTTCAGGAATTGAATCGGGGGTGGTAATATAGCCAGCAATAGCTGATGCCGCAACAACACCAGGCGAAGCCAAGTACATTGCTCCTTTGCCTTGTTTGCCCGAAAAATTACGGTTACCGGTGCTGATAGTTACTTCATCCGGGCCGTTCTGGCCAACCTGCCCGGCCGCACAACCTGCACAACCTGCATTCGAAACGAGTGCTCCTGCATCCTTGAAAATCTGGATAAGGCCTTCATCAAGCGCTTCACGCCAGATTGCATCAGTAGTCGGCACAATCTTGAAAACAACTCCCGGAGCTACTTTCCGGCCTTTCAAAAGCCTGGCAGCCTCGCGAAGGTCCTCCATCCGCCCATTGGTGCAACTTCCAAGGAAGGCGGAATCAATTTTTGTGTTTCTGACACTTTCAACTGATACATCGTCGTGCGGATGGCCGGGATTGGCAACCATTGGTACAAACTTTTCAATATCAATTTCGTGAACGAAGGTGTATTTTGCTTCTGCCGATGCTTTGATTGTTTCAACCCGTTTACCTGAACGCGCTTCCAGTTCATCCAGTATTTTGTCGTTGGGACTGAAAAGGATTATTATAGCACCCATTTCAGTTCCCATTGATGCAATGGTTATGCGTTCGTCAAGTGAAAAATATTCGACTGCATCACCTTCAACTTCAACGGAATAGCCAAGTAATTTATTTGCACCGTAAATTGCAAGCAGGTTAAGGACGATATCTTTGGCACTAACATTTGCCGGGCGTTTTCCTTTTAAAATAAGCTTGACCGATTCAGGTACTTTAAACCAAACTGATCCTTTTGCCCAGGCAGCTGCAATATCCTGGTCGCCCATTCCTTGTCCGAACGAACCGATTGCCCCCATAATATTGGCATGCGAATCGGTTGAAACGAAAGTGCTGCCGGGATATGCCAATCCTTTATCGATTGCCAGGTGAGTACCTACGCCGGCATCAATATCATAAACCTTAATATCATTCTGACGGGCAAAAAGCCGGCAGAAATGCTGGTTGGCAGCGTATTTCTGGTCCGATCCTCCGGGATTGCAGTCGAAAGTGAAAAATGTACGTGAAGCGTCATGAACACTAAGTCCATTGTTGAGAATGTTTTCAACAACATTTGCACCCCCAAAATCGCGGGCGGCACGGGCATCGATAAATACATCAACAATATCACCGGGCTTTACCGTTTTCTGGTTGCTGTGGCTGGTTATGATTTTTTCTATGATTGTCATTTTGGTTTAGTTAATGGTTAAAAGAAAAAGGTTAATGGTCGGATGGAAGAGAATTTTTGGTTTTATAATATCAACCTGTTCCATAATCTTGATAATCATCATTTACATCTCCATTCTCAGAGTTTTGTTTTGCTTTTATCAGGTAATTGATATATCCATTTATCAATCGGATACATTCATTAGTTAATGCTTCAAGGTAATCGTGTTTTCCGGAAGTTATATATTTTGAATCAAGGCTGACTGACAGATGATCAAGGATTTCGTACAAAGATCCTCTGCCTATGCGGCAAAACTGAATGTTTTCCTGGAAATGATATCTGCCATATCCTTCTGCAATCTGGGTAGAAGGTGATCTGGAGCTTCTGATCATTTGATCACATAAACTGTATTTTTCTTCAGGAGGAAATGATTTCACAACAATCAATATTTCCTGGCGAAGTTGCCTGCATTTCTTCCAGATTTCAAGGTCCTTAAACGATCTCATTTTTCAGAATTATTGTAATTACCGGAAAGCTGATTTAAGATTTCTCTTCAACCATTTTCCTTTAACTATTATCTATTAACTGAAATACACTATAGCTTTAACCTTTCCCTAAATGGCTCAAACGTCATAAAATCAGCATGATGAACAACATAAGCTTCAGTTGTTCGCTTTACCATGTTTCCTTCGCCTGCATGGGTAGCTATGATATGGCAGACAGCATCCGGAACTCCGCATTGCTCAGCCACTGAAACTCCTGAAAATGGATGCCTGAGATATTTGCCATAGTTTCCCTGGACTGATTTTCCATCTTTAATCTCATATTCCAGTAATTTGCCAACATCAGCCAGAATGGCTCCGGCAATGAGTACATCCATATTTACAGGCAAATCGTTTTTAAAGAACTCATTCATTTTGTTTCCGGCATCCTTAGCCACATGAACAACACAGCGTTTATGATCCATGAAAGTGACTTTAAGGTCCGGACCACAAAGTAACGTAAAAGGAATTGTATTCAGGTCATCAGGGTTCAGAACACTGCGCTGCAGGGCAAGTGCCCAGGTCAGGGTGGTTTTTTCTTTTAAATCACAGTCTTTAATCCATTCCAGTTCAGGCCATAATTGTCGGACCTGATCAATGTATTTTTGTTCAATATTCATAATATGGAGGTTTTAAGAAAAGAGCCGTTGAAAGAGCGACTCTCTTCTTGATTTATACCTTAATTATAATTTCGCAATAATTGCATCAGCCATTTGTATCGTTGAAGCTGCGCCCTGGTGAATAACATCCGGCGAACCTTTGAGTTTCAACATATCATAAGCTTTAACTTTTCCATCAGCAACCACATCAGCTATTGCTTTCCTTATCCTTGCGGCCATTTCCATTTCACCAAGATGTTCGAGCATCATTACTCCCGACAAAATCATCGCAATCGGATTAACAATGGATACATCATAACCGGCATACTTTGGTGCTGAACCGTGTGTAGGTTCAAAAACACTAACACCGGTTTCGGGATTGAACTGTGCCGATGTTGCAAATCCAAGTCCTCCGATCAAACCTGCAAAAGCATCTGAAACAATATCGCCAAACATATTACCTGCAACTATAACGTTGTAGTTTTCAGGATTTTTGGTGAGCCACATGGTCATTGCATCGATATTCACATCTTCAACCCATATTTCCGGGTACTCTGCTTTGCTCATTTCCTGAGCTACTTTCAGCATCATACCGGAAGTTTCGCGTATTACGTTTGGTTTTTCACATACAGTAATTTTACTGAATCCACGGCTTTTGGCATATTCAAATGCAGCTTTCACGATTCTGGTAACATATTTCTTAGTAAATATCCGGGTAGATACAGCTAACTCCGGTCGAGGACACCAGCCAAAGTTTTTCTTGAATTTCGGATGTGTCATTAAAGCATCATACACCTGGTCCGAAGGATTTGTCCATTCAACGCCTCCGTATAATCCTTCGGTATTCTGACGGAAAATCATGACATCAACTTCAGGTTCTTCAACACCGTTCTTTCCACGACGAATGAAATTTAATGGATTGCCTTTAAGCGTTTTACACGGACGCATGCAAATATCCAGATCAAAGTGCTGGCGCATTGTAACAATCGGGCTGTAATAAGTAAAGCCTTTTCCTTGTAACTCTGGTGCAAGTTCGGCTGCAGTTTTGTCTTTGGGTTTGGATGTAATAGCTCCGAAAAGGCCGATTTTATGATCTTCCAGAAGTTTAATAGTGCGGTCAGGAAGCGGATTTCCTTCCGTGCGCCAGAATTCCCATCCAATGTCACCTTGAACGTATTCAGCTTCAAATCCGGCTGCATCGAGGACACGGATACACTGCTCAAGTACTACTTTTCCAATACCGTCGCCGGGCATGGTTACAATGGTTCTTTTTGCCATAATCTTGACTAATTTATTGCCTGTTATTATTAAATATTTTGCAACAAAATTATAATTTCATAATTGAATTGCAAGTGTTTTTTGCAAATATTTTAACTTGGGTTGAGCCCCCCCGGAAATGTTAATTTTAAATTCAAATTTTAAGTGTGAATTCTTGTCATCATTATTTATATTATTGATATCCATTAATATATGATTTTGTTTTTCAGAATGAAACTATGAAATATCTTTCGCTTCAATTCAGCCGAAGCGTGTAATCAGCAATATAGTGATAAATTATATTCTCCAGCAAGAAGATGATTGTGAACTGGCAGGTTTTAAACCTGAAAATCCGGGTGAAACAGTATTCTGGAATTTCTATTCCCGGGAATCAATACGAATGAATATTTCGTTTTTATCTCTATTTAACTACTTTTGCAGCCTCAAATCGTCGGCTGCTATTAAAAGTAAAATTACTACTCCTTCTATGTATAAAAATGCAATGGTTAAAAGTATTGACGGTACTGTTTTTCGGAAAATAGCAGAAGGCGCAGCACTTTTAAATACTGATGCCTTTATAATAGGTGGTTATGTGCGTGATCTGCTTTTAAACCGGGAAAGTATGGATCTGGACATTGTTACTTCCGGTGATGGAATTGAACTTGCCAATAAAACTGCTGAATTGCTGATGGTTAAAAAAGTCAGTGTTTTCAAGACTTTTGGTACTGCCATGTTTATGTACAACGACTTGCAGATTGAATTTGTAGGAGCCAGGCTGGAATCATACAGCAGCGATTCCCGGAATCCAAAAGTTTCGCCTGGTACCATTGAGGATGATCAGAATCGTCGAGATTTTACAATAAATTCAATGGCAATCAGTTTACAAAAAGTCAATTTTGGGCAGTTGATAGACCCCTTTAACGGCGTTGACGATTTGAAAAGCAAAATTATCCGTACTCCTCTTGATCCTGATATCACATTTGCCGATGATCCGTTGCGAATGATGCGTGCCATTCGTTTTGCTACCCAGTTAAAATTTCAGATTCTCCCCGAAACACTGGAAGCCATAACACGAAATGCATCGCGTATCAGTATTATATCAAAAGAGCGGATAAGTGAGGAATTGAATAAAATAGTGATGACAGAAAAACCTTCAGTAGGTTTTTATCTGCTTGACGAAACCGGTTTACTTGAGCTTTTATTTCCTGTTTTTACTACTTTAAGAGGAGCTGAATATGTCGATGGAAAAGGACACAAAGATAATTTTAAGCATACGCTTGAAGTTCTCGACCGCATTGCACCAAACACTGCTAACCTATGGCTTCGCTGGGCTGCACTGCTGCATGATATTGCCAAACCTGTAACGCGGCGTTTCGATCCTTCTACAGGCTGGACTTTTCATGGGCATGAATTTAAAGGCATGAAAATGATTCCTGCCATTTTTACGGATCTGCGGCTTCCGCTGAATGAAAAGTTGAAATATGTTCAGAAAATGGTATTGCTTCATCTCAGGCCTATTGTACTGGCGCAGGAAGTGGTAACTGATTCAGCTGTGCGCAGGTTGTTAATTGAAGCAGGAGATGATATCGATGATTTGATGACTCTTTGTGAAGCTGATATCACATCGAAAAACGAGGCAAAGGTTAAAAAGTATATGGCTAATTTTGAATTAGTCAGGACTAAACTTAAAGAAATTGAAGCTAAAGACCATCTGCGTAACTGGCAGCCTCCGGTTTCGGGTGAAATAATTATGGAGGTCTTTGGCCTGGGTCCCTGCAGGCAGGTTGGTATAATTAAAACAGCAGTCCGTGAAGCCATTCTTGAAGGAACAATCCATAATAATTTTGATGAAGCTTATCAACTGATGCTACTCGAAGGTTCGAAGCTGGGATTGAACATTGTAAAACAGTACCTTAAATAGTCAGCTTAAATTCTTATTGCAAAGTGACCGAAATCTTAAAATAATTCATAACTTTACACTACTAAAACTACCAATTTTATAACTATGCAAGTATACCGTTTCAGGCTTTTATTTGAAGAACAGGAGGATTTTCTGCGGGATATTGAGATAAAGCCAGGGCAGACTTTTAAGGATTTTCACGACATTATCCTTCAATCCGTAGATACCGAAAGCAACGAACTTGCTTCCTTTTTTATTTGCGATCCGAGTTGGAACAAGCAACGGGAGATCACATTAATTGATATGGGTTTGAAAATACCTGATACAGATTATGATGATGATGTGAAACCGGTTAAAGTGCCGATTCCGGTTTTGATTATGGAGGATGTAAAAATTAAGGAAGTGATTGAAGATCCGCATCAGCGTATGCTTTTTGAGTATAATTTCCTGAATCCTACTACGTTTTTCATAGAACTGATGAAAATTGTTGAAGGTGACCCCAAAAAGGATTACCCGATATGTGTAAAAAAAGAAGGAACCCTGGCTCCAACTGTTACCCCTAATTTCCTTTCTTTTCTTGATGATCCTGATGAAGATGCCATGCTAGGCGAATTGGATAAATTAATCGAGAGTGGCGAGCTGGAAGAAGAAATCGACGAAAACTATACTACCGAACCTGAGTGGTAAATTTGACCGGTCTTATTGCTTTATCCATTTTTCATTTTTATAAATTTTTGATTTCTATATCCGTTGATAAAATCCGGGAAATATCTTGTTGTAATTGCCGGTCCCACAGCTGTGGGTAAAACTGATGTTGCAATTAAACTGGCAAAAGAATGGAGTTCCGAAATCATATCAGCCGATTCAAGGCAATTCTATAATGAAATGTCGGTTGGTACCGCCAAGCCTGATCTGCAGCAGCTCAGAGCAGTGAAACATCATTTTGTCGGGCATCTTTCTATTCACGATTACTTTAATGTTTCACGATTTGAAAAAGAAACATTGCAACTTCTTCCTGGCCTTTTCGAAAAACAAAATGTCGTTTTTATGGTCGGGGGCTCAGGATTATATATTGATGCGGTTTGTCATGGTATTGATGATTTCCCGGATCCAGATCCGGAATTCCGTAATTATCTGAAGGGTATTTACATGGATGAAGGCATTGTTAAATTGCAGGAAATATTATTGGAAACAGATCCTGAGTATTACAAAACTGTTGATATAAATAACCCGAACCGCCTTCTTCGTGCAATTGAAGTATGTAAATCAACAGGCAAAAAATTTTCAGAGCTCCGGCTGAATAAGTCAAAAGAGCGTGATTTCCAGATCATCAGAGTTGGATTAAATCTTACCAGGCCTGAATTATTTGCCCGTATCGAATT
>JBBQGD010000048.1:0-19245 GCA_038322655.1 Bacteroidales bacterium
AAAGGCTTCTTCCATTTGTTTGCAGGCTTCCAACTTATAACTCTTGACTTTCGACGTCCATCTCCCGACGTCCATCTCCCGACTTTTGTCTCCCGACTTCCGGCTTCCGACTTTTTCCAATTCAATTTATTACCTTTGCGAGCCTAGCTTATAGAAATGAAACGTTCACACAAAATACTGCTTGCATTACTTTCAGGTTTATTGTTAAGTGCCGGCTGGCCCGAACGAGGTTTCCCCTTTTTATTATTTGTAGGTTTTGTCCCATTGCTGCTTGTTGAATACGAGCAATGGGAAAACCGCGAGAATAATCATGTTTCAGGCATGATACCTTATATAATTCTTTCCATTTCCACATGGGTTTTGATAACTACCTGGTGGGTGGCAATATCAACACCGATTGGAATTGTTGCAACTATTCTTGTAAACACCTCACTTGTAGGAGGCGCTTTTTACTTGTTTCATATAACACATCGCAGGCTATCAGGCATATCTGCAGCTTATACGGCATTAATCGGATACGTTTTAACGGCGGAATATATTCATCTGCGCTGGGATCTCAATTTTCCCTGGCTCAACCTGGGCAATGGATTTGCCGCATATCCGAAATTGATTCAATGGTATGAATATACAGGCATTTTTGGCGGTTCATTATGGATTTTGCTGGCAAATATTCTGCTTTTCTTTTTTGTCCGCGACCGGATAATGATGAAAATATGCAGCCGCGAAGTAGGTATACGTATGGCAGCTACAATTCTGCTCATTAGTGTTCCAATGGTTATTTCTATTGTGATGTACAATCAATATACCGAGAAAGTAAACCCCATTGATGTTGTAGTGGTTCAGCCTAATATTGATCCTTACAATGAGCAATATGAGATTGATCCTATGGCGGTTACAGAGCGAATGCTGGCGCTTGCTGCCGAAAAATCGGATAGCCTGACTGATTTCACCGTATTTCCCGAAAGCGCCATTCAGGAATATATTTTTGAGGACCAGATTGAACGTTCGCCAAGTATAGCACGTATCAGGAAATTCAACAGAAGTTATGCAAGGATGAATGTCGTTACCGGTATTTCATCCCGGAAAATTTTCCAGCCTGGTGAACCGTTGAGCGTTTCGGCACGAAAATTTACAGATGCAGATATGTATTACGATTCATACAACACTGCTCTGTATGTAGCCCACGACAGCACTTTGCAGAAATACCACAAATCAAAACTCACACCGGGTGTTGAACTCATGCCATATCTGGATGTATTTCCTTTTCTTAAAAAGTTTGCTATTGACCTTGGTGGAACAACCGGCAGCCTGGGTATAAATCCAGATCAAACGCCTTTTGTAATTAATGATCGTCTGAAAGTTGCTCCCTGCATTTGTTACGAATCGGTATATGGCGAATTTATGACACGTTTTATCCAAAACGGTGCCAATGTGATTTTTGTAATTACTAACGATGGCTGGTGGGGCAATACGCCGGGCCACAGGCAACATCTGCTTTTTTCGGTTCTCAGGGCTATTGAAACAAGGCGTAGTATTGCCCGCTCAGCCAATACAGGGATTTCATGTTTTATCAATCAGAGGGGCGATATTTCGCTACGTACGGCATATTGGGTGCCGGCTGTCATCCGCCAAAAGATCAATGCCAATGATAAAATCACTTTTTATGTAAAATACGGCGATTACATAGGTCGGATATTCGTACTGGTAGCAGGTCTTTTTATATTATTAACTATCTCCACTTCGCTTCGGAAAAGGAAACAAGGGATTTGATTTCAGAATTCGAATTAAGAGTGTTCAAAACATAGATTACAAAAAATAAAAGAACTAAGTGAAATATTTGTCAGGTTTTGAACACTCTTACCCCTAAATCCCAAATCTAAATTTACACACTTCGGAACACCGTAAAACTGATCGGCTGACTTGGCCAGGATCCAGAAGTTCGTAACCATGAGAAGGACAACAAAGTAGCAACTTTCGCACTCGCTACCGGCGACAGCTATACCGATAAGGATGGCAACAAAAAAAGAGTCAACAGTATGGCATAACATCGTAGCATGAGGAAACCTGGCTGCCATTTGTGAAAAGTACCTGAAAAAAGGAAAAGAAATTACCGTTGATGGCCGGATTACCTAACGCAATCGGGAGGGTAAAAATGGCATAAAACATACTACACCGAGATTGTTGCCAATGAAATCCTCATGATTGGAGATAAACCGGCAGAAAATGAATAACCCAACTACATCATTACTCTATATCCGCATAGCAAGTTGTTATGGAGATTTAGAGTAATAAATAATTATGAATTACGGATGGGTTAATAGTCATTTAATAATTTAATTCATTCAAAATCTTTTTGAAAACAGGATTAGATCGAAAACCGCCAGACATCATATCACTTCCCGGGATTGCATAATCTGAATTCCCTTCTATAAGAACCGGGCCAGTCTCACCAATAGCTACATCCCAACCTATCAACCGCAATCCAGGCATCAGGGTGGCAGCGTTTACAACAAGTTGTTTAGCCTCATTAAAAAAAGGAATTTGAAAATTTTCAAATACAGTATTTGTAACCGGATGAATCTTCAGTACTTTAACTCCCACCTTGGTTATGCTTGAATATCCATATTTTTTGAGTTTACCAGATTCAAGATTAATACTAACAGAATATCCCCCCATACGACCATTGTCAACATGGAGGTTGCTTGTACTCATCCTGATGTAACCTGAAATTACATCAGCTATTCCGTCTTTACTTACGAAAGTGTCAAGTCGCATCGTATTGAGGCATGAAGGATTTAAAGAATTAAGATCGGGATGTTGCTTTACCGTTTCCTGGAACAAGAAGCCTGCCTTTGTAACTTCAGCATACAATTCGCCAATCATTTCGTCGTTCTTGACAAGCTGGTGCCTGAATAATTTAAAAACACTACTGCCACCGTAGCTGCCATAAGTACGTTTAATAATAAGCGAATCAAAGGATGGGTTTTGTTCAAACAGATCATTCAGGAGGGACTTAAAATCAGAAGCATTATTTGTCTTTACATTATTTTTGCCAACAACAAAGAAATTCTTATGGTTGTACATTAATATTGTTGGTAAGCTAATATTAAACTGACTGTAATAGAAATCGAAAAATAACTTATTTTCAATTACGTCTCTGATTTCTTTATCATTAAGCAAAGCTTTAATTCCGTATAAAAATTTATCCGGGTAATAATTTTTAATATTTGTATTGTATTTTTTAAAGAGATAATAGGAGAAATATAGACGCGGAAAACTTCTATGATAAAAAGTAAGAACCAGAATTTCCCATATCATCAATATAATAGATTTCCTATCCTGATCATTTATTATGTCTTTAATGATTACTACTGATTTTTGTTTTTTTTGCATAACATTATTTTTTTTACGTTAGCAATTGATTCGAACTATTTTTTCACTACAACAGTTAAAAGTTATGCTTTCCCAAAATATAGCAACAGATACATGATTTCAAATTTCAAAAAACACAAAGTGTGTTGTATATAGGTTACAGGTAAGCCAAAATATTAGAAATATTACGCATTCAACACATGGTTAATATAGTATTTCGTAGGATTATCTTTGCTAATAATTTTTCCCGGATTCCCAATGACAAGTGAATTATCGGGCACATCAAAATTGACGAATGAATTTGGGGCAACAAGAACATTATTACCGACAGTAATGCCTCCTACTAAAACTGAACCCGTTCCAATCCAGACATAATCTCCAATAGTTGGACGACCAGTTTCCCCATTTTTATATGCACGTCCGATTGTTACAGAGTGATTGACATTGCAATTCTTTCCCATCTTTACCGGTCCAATTATTATGTGTCCGGAATGACTTGAAAGGTATAAACCTTCATCAATTTGAGCATTTGTACTTATTTCATATCCATATTTAATTCGATACCTCCTCTTTAGGTACTTGTAAAAGATTTTGCAAACAAAATTTTTTTTATACTTCTCGGATTTTCTGAATATATATATATACCTGAACCCAGGGGAAAGCCATCCTTTTAGAATACCCTTAATCCCCGTATAACCATTATGGCGATATAGATCAGCTTTAATTGTTCTGTTAAGCATATTTGAAAGTATAGCAATTATAGTAATAATCTTTTCTAATCAAATTTGGTTTTAACAAAGTTAATGATTTTAAATTAATAAGCAATCAAGTAAAAGGTAACTATTCATCAAAAGTTTTGTTCATATATAGGCATTAGCAGACTATGAAACTAAATTAAATGATTTTAACTTTTCTCCTTTTCTCTTAGTAGCTACTTTGAATATCGATAAAATAGTAAAAAAATAAGATTTATTGGCAGTAAAATTGGAGTTTTGAATTACCAAACAAAAATTTTGTTTATAAGAAATTATATGATTTTTGAGACTCTTATATCCTATTAACAAACGACAACAAACGTTTATAAGTATTTTTATCCGAATACAAATATTTATTAACCGAATCACATGAAATAGCTGCCATACCTTTGCTTCATCAAATCGGGAACAACCCGGCTGACGAAAACGAAACACATTTTGAAATCCTTATTAATTAACCTTTAACACACACAATACCATGAGCACATTACGCAACTCAGTAAAATTAATCGGTCGCTTAGGCCAGGATCCGGAAGTAAAACTTTTGGACAAAGGAAGTAAAGTAGCAACTTTTTCACTCGCAACCAGCGACAGTTTCACCACAAAAGATGGCAGCAGGCAGGACCAAACTCAATGGCATACAATTGTTGTGTGGGGCAAGATGGCTATTATATGTGAAAAACACCTGAAAAAAGGCAAAGAAATTGCCATTGACGGTCGTCTGACATATCGCACCTGGGAAGATAAAAATGGTATAAAACATTATAAAAGTGAAATCATCGCCAGCGACCTACTTTTTATCGGCTCAAATGGAAAAATAAATAACTAACTAGTATCTATCATACCCTAATCTCAAAATCCTAATCCCAAAAACCTTACAAAAATGAACACGTTACGCAACTCAGTAAAATTAATCGGTCGCTTAGGCCAGGACCCGGAAGTAAAAACCCTTGATAAAGGGAACAAATTAGCAAAATTCTCGCTGGCTACCAGTGATAGTTTCACATCAAAAGACGGTACCAAACAAGAACAAACCCAATGGCACAATATTGTTGTATTTGGCAACCTGGCAGGCATTTGCGAAAAGTACCTGAAAAAAGGCAAGGAAATAGCCATCGACGGCCGCCTTACTTACCGCAATTATGAAGATAAAAACGGGACCAAACATTATATCAGTGAAATTGTGGCTAACGAATTGCTTTTTGTTGGGGCTAACTCTGATAAACAAAAATAAGTCATCAACGGAATTCAGTAACCTGCAAACCAATCCGATAAGATGCAACTCCAACAGATACAATCAAAGATTTTCGAACTCAGAGGATATAAAGTAATGTTGGACTCTGACCTGGCCGAACTTTACGAAACTGAGACCAAAAGGCTCTAAGAGGCTGTAAGGAGAAACATCGGCAGATTCCCGGCAGATTTTATGCTCGAACTCAATAATAATGAATTCGAAAGTTTGAGGACGCAATTTGCGTCCTCAAACAGAGGCGGGACCCGATATCTTCCATTTGTATTTACCGAACAAGGTGTAGCCATGCTCGCAAGTGCACTAAACAGTGCGAAAGCAATTGAAGTAAATATCCAAATTGTCAGAGCATTTGTACTCTTTAGGCAATACGCCCTTACTCATTCGGACCTGACATTTAAACTTAAAGAACTCGAAGATAAGTACAATGAAAAATTTACCGATATCTATGAAGCATTAAATTATTTGTTAAATAAAGACAAACAAAGAACTGAACAGCTTCAGCGGAACAGAATTGGCTTTTAAACAAATTTATAAGTTGAATTATTGAAAAAACAATAACCCCTAAATCCTTAATAAAATGAACACACTTCGCAACAATGTAAAACTGATCGGCCGCCTTGGTCAGGATCCGGAAGTCCGTAACCTTGAAAAGGACAACAAAGTAGCAACTTTCTCACTCGCAACGGGCGACAGCTATACCGATAAGGATGGCAACAAAAAAGAATCCACTGAATGGCACAACATCGTAGCATGGGGAAACCTGGCTACCATTTGTGAAAAGTACTTGAAAAAAGGCAAGGAAATTGCAGTTGATGGCCGTATTACTTACCGCAACTGGGAAGATAAAAATGGCACTAAGCATACAACCACTGAGATTGTTGCCAGTGAAATTCTTATGGTTGGAGACAAACCGGCAGAAAAGTAAAAATCATTTTAATTAATAAAACAAAAAGCCTCAGAACTATATGTTCTTGAGGCTTTTTGTCATGTATTACTTATCAGAATTCCCTGCGAAATAAATGTTGCCTAAATTTAAATCCCAAACAAAGAGGCATATTTTGCAGTAATGTATTGATCCAGAAATTTGTAAAAGTCCGGTATTTGCTTTTTGAAATTCTTATCATTCCTCCAGGCATCAAGCCTTTTAAATGTTTCATCGAAGATCACATCTTCAACAGGTCTCAGTTTCTGCATAATTCCTGTTCCTTCCTCATTATACAAAGCATTTACATCGATATAGTTCTCCCCATAATTTCTTTTTATCGGGAAAAGTTGCTGTTTCAATGCAATGGCTTTATCGCAAAGCGGGGCCACGCCATTTTTATCAAGCGTAACAAGAGCTGGTTGATCCTTGCCCATACAAAGCCATAACGGCGTAACTACTGAAGCAAGCGGGAAGCCTAACACAGTCCACATGGTTGTGAATTCCGGATTTTCACCGGGTTTCACTCCCTGAATGGCAATTGCGGATGACGAAAAGTAACGTGGAATAAAATCAGTAAAATTCATAAATTTCTGTTCAGCTGGATTTTCTGAAAAGGATTTCTTCAGGTCTGTTTTTGTAAGCGAATGCCAAAGTGATCGACTTACATCCTGAAGAATAAAACGAATCGACAGGTTATGTTGTTGTGCTGCCTGGTAAAATAGCTCCTCAGCCGTTTGGTACCGGATTTGTCCGCTTCCTGAATTGGGATCACCCGTAAATGAAAAATTAGTATGAATTATATAACCCATCGGCGCAATTGCCTGATCATTTGCATCCAGTTTTTTATAGGTAAAATTACTCACCTCAAAATAAACAGCGCCGCCATAAGCATCAATAACTCCAAAATTAGTTTCCACACCCATTGGTTTAATGCAGGTTTTAAGGTAAGTCTCAAATTCGCCAACCGAGGCACACTGCATTAGAGCTTCACGCATCACAATTCCTTCACGGTCTTTCACTTCGAGGGTGTCCTTCATTATAAGATTGTAGGAAGCTGTGTTCATGATTGCAAAACCAGCCGAATTGTACCCGATCCAAATTGATTTCCCTGTCGGGTCATCTGAATCTATTAATCCCATTGAAGTGTATTTACCATCATCAAAATACTTTATCGCATTCTGAAATGTATCGGTATCACGATTTTTCCACATAATCGGCCGGCCATCAGGGGTAGCTTTCCCAGAGATAATTATAGATGTACAAGCCTGAATTTCAACATCTGTCAAAGCCAAAAGAAAGTACAGCACTAAAAGAATATTTTTCATCTGTATACAGTTAAATGATTGATTTCCCTAACAAAGAAAACTAAAAAAACCATACTATTCCAGCAATTAATAAGAAAATTATCTTATAATGTTCTTGGCAAATCTGGTGATAAGCGGACTGAACTTTCTTTATGGCTTAGGCATTTCACTACCTGTTAAGTGTTTAGCTATCAGATTAAAAGTCGTCACTGTTTATAACTTTTTCATAATCTCTGACGACTTGGTGTAAAAACAGTATTTTCTATACGTTATTTTGCAACAAACAGACGGTAATACATTATCAGAAAATTTGAAATATTGGAATAAGAAACCATGATTTCATCCGGCAAATTTCAAATACTGTTGCAACTACCTGCTGCAAGTATCTACTGCCAGCGATAATTTTGTACTGAAAGTATCGCCGAGAGGTATAAAGTTTTCAATAACTGGTCCAACCTTCTAAACTAATTTCGTATGCCGGTAAAACCTACTTTAAAGACTACTAAAAAGCAGAAAAAAATATTCGTTCTCGACACTAGTGTGATTCTCTATAATCACGACGCAATTAACAGTTTTGATGATAACGATGTTGCAATACCCATAACCGTACTCGAAGAACTGGATAATTTTAAAAAAGGAAATGACAATATAAACTTCGAAGCGCGGGAGTTTATCCGGATCATCGACCGGCTCTCTGAAAAGCGAACACTTACAAAGTGGCTGACCCTTCCTAAATCCAAAGGAGGAAAGTTTAAAGTAATAATGATTGAGCAGGGCGATATGGATGCCCGGGTTATTTTTGGCGAAAACAAACCAGATCACCGCATACTGAATGCTGCTCTGGCAATTGCAAAGGAAAATCCTGAATGTAAGGTTACACTTGTTTCAAAAGATGTGAATCTTCGACTGAAAGCAAAATCGCTGAATATTCAGGCGGAAGATTTCCTTACTGGGAAAATTAAAGATCCTGAAGGCCTGTACACAGGAAAGACAATGATTGAAGGCTTGCCTTCAAAGGTAATTGACTCCATTTATCAAAACGGGCATTGCGAAATCAGTGATATTGGAGTTCAAAACCCTCTCCCAAATCATTATTACATCCTTAAAAACACCAAAAACTCGGCTCTTGCATTCTACAATGCTACCACCAAGCGTATCGAACGCCTTGATAAACGTCCGGCATACCGCATTATGCCCCGTAATGCCGAACAGGTTTTTGCACTGCATGCCATCATGGATCCTGACATTAAACTGGTAACCTTACAAGGAGTTGCAGGCACAGGTAAAACATTGCTTGCCCTGGCTGGAGCCATCGAACAACGGCGTGATTTTAAACAGATATATCTTGCCAGGCCCATTGTTCCGCTCAGTAACAAAGAAATAGGCTTTTTACCTGGCGATGTCAAGGAAAAAATTGGCCCCTACATGGAGCCATTGTATGATAATCTGAAATTTATCCAAAGCCAGTTTGGCGAAAAGGATAAGGAACATAAAGTAGTAACAGAATCGTTGCAAAACGAAAAGCTTGTTGTTACCCCCCTGGCGTACATCCGCGGACGAAGTATCAGCAATGTATTTTTTATTGTGGATGAAGCTCAGAATCTGACACCGCACGAGGTAAAAACCATCATTACCCGCGCAGGTGAAAATACCAAAATCGTTTTTACAGGAGATATTTTCCAGATTGATACTCCTTACCTGGACTCACAGAGTAACGGGCTTTCGTACCTGATCGATAAAGTGAAATCGCATCCTATGTATGCACACGTCAGGCTCGAAAAAGGCGAACGCTCTGAACTTGCCAACCTGGCGAATGATTTATTATAATTTTCGATAATTATAAACAAATTACAGTTATACAAAAAATGGACACTCTGAGTAATGCCCATTTTTGCTTTATCAGAAAAAGTTTCTCGGATTTTCGGGGAAAATCTATTTCTCGTTCCTTACAACTGTCAGAATGGTCTGTCCCACAGCTTTCAATGTTGGCTTGCTGATCCCTTTCATATTATCTTTCATGGTATGCCAGTTCTGGTAAAAGCCGGATTGTGTGGATTGATCATGCTGAATGATGTCAATAGTAGGCACCTGCCGCAACTGGTTGATGTAAACATGATCGTCAGTTATGGCATTGGTCCGTTCCGTTGAGAAATAATCACTATATCCTATTGCAGCACCCATATTCCATACTCGTTGATTAATATCAGGTGCATAGTACATACTTGTGCCTTCCATTGTAAAAACAGCATTTTCAGCTCCAACCATATCTAACAAAATTCCATAGCGAGCACTGTAGGCATTTACATGCGGATACCTCGACCAATATTGCGAACCCAGGGCCCAATCGTCGCTACCAATGAACCCGGCATCCTGAGGGGCTCCGTAATCTTCACCATCCAGTAAAAGAATATCAACACCAACTGCAGCAGGTGATATCATGAGTTGGCGGGCAATTTCAAGTAAAATACCTACTCCGCTGGCACCGTCGTTTGCGCCATCAATAGGTGTGCGATGGAATGATGTATCCGGATCGTTATCAGCATATGGCCTTGAATCCCAGTGGGAGACTAGTAAAACCCTGGCTGAGTTTTTAGGATTAAAGGAAGCAATGATATTTTTGCAATTCAACACAGTTCCATTATATGCTTTCGCAGTAAATGGCTGAACGATAACATGTGATGTATAAACTTTAAGGGTTTTTTCCAACCATGCTGCACATTCTTTATTCGCCTTGCTATTTGGAACCCGCGGTCCAAACTTAACCTGTTGTTCTACAAAATAGTAAGCTGAGTCGGGATTAAAATCAGCTGCCTTAATTGAATGGACAGTTTCAGATTTTTCAGTTTCATCCGTAGTTTGAACTTTTTTGGGCTTACATGATGTAAATGCTACCAATAGTAAAACAGAAAGCAGTGCAAAGAAATATCGCATGATAAATTTATTTTGTTGAAGCAAAGGTAATACAATCAGCTTAAAAACAGCCTAGAGGAAATCGGCCTTATGTCCGAATGCTCCTGTAAAAACGGATTCGCTTAATGGCCTGCGCGTTCGGGGACTAATTTCCATTTTTTGCAGTTTATGATGGAGGTTTTCTAATTTCCCAAGATACCCGATAGAAAATACCGTACGAATTTTATACTCTTCAGGAATCTCCAGTGTTTGTGCAGCCAGTTCTGCATCAAATCCACCCATCTGGTGTGTGTAAATTCCATCGCTCATTGCTTGTATCGAAAGTATAGCAACGGCTTGCCCCAGGTCGTACGCATTACTTTTATTTATTTCACCCCTTGGATTTGTAGTTTTGGAAATAGCCAGAACCAAAACAGGTGCATTTATAGTCCATAGCTGGTTAAACTCAACCAAAGATGCAAATATGTGCTGATAAACTTCATCACCTTTAAAACCAACAAGGAAGTACCAGGGTTGATGATTGCTGGATGAAGCAGCCCAACGGGCCGCTTCGAAAATCCGTTGTAATTTCTCCTTTTCAACAGGTTTTGAATCGTATGCTCTCGGGCTCCAGCGGGATGAGATCAGAGGATGAACTTGATAATCTGTTTCGGTTTGTTTAATCAATTCAAAATCTTGCATAATTAATATTTTTCGAAATAAAGAGTACTAAAGTATGCAAATGGCCTATATAAATCAGGAAATTTTATTCATATAATACTCATTCGGTAAATAATTATTTATTTATTCTTTCACTCCAAAAATCATTTGTACACATATATTTTAAAATAAATAAATCATAAACAAACTCACTTACCTTTAATCGGATCAAGATAGATTTTATTATTTTATGAATGCAAGTAAGTTAAATCAGATTTTTTTAATCCATGCAATCAAGTTGGAATAATAATTAATGTCAACACTAAGTTATTTTATATAATTTTGTTCCCACAAAAGATAATAGCCGGATACTGATGAAAAACAAATATCTTGATCTGATCGAACAAACCTTTGACTTTCCAACAGAAGAGTTTAAAGTGGAAAACAGTGAGTTGTTTTTTAATAACATTCCACTTATTGAAGTAATAAAACAGTATGGAACGCCTTTGCGAGTTACGTTTCTGCCCAAAATAACCAAACAGATACAGAAAGCGAAACGGTTGTTTAATGTGGCTATTGCTAAGTCTGATTACAAAGGAAGCTATAACTTTTGCTATTGTACGAAAAGTTCGCATTTCTCATTTGTCCTGGAAGAAGCACTTAAAAACGATATACATATCGAAACTTCATCTGCTTTCGATATTCCGATTATAGAATCATTGTTTGAGTCAGGTAAGTTAAAGAAAGAAACATATGTTATATGTAATGGATTTAAACGCCCTCAATATATCGAAAACATCTGTAACCTTATTGAAGAAGGTTTCGAAAATGTAATACCTATTCTTGATAACAAGTTTGAACTCGACGAATACGACCGCAATATTACCCGTAAGATTAAAATTGGTATTCGGATTGCATCGGAAGAAGAACCCAAATTTGACTTCTATACCTCACGACTTGGAATCCGGTACAATGATATTGTATCGTATTATGAAGAAGAAATCAAGAACAATCCTAAGTTTGAACTTAAGATGCTGCATTTCTTCATTAATACAGGCATACGCGATTCTGCTTATTATTGGAACGAATTATCAAAATGTGTTCAGGTGTACTGCGACCTTAAAGCAGTCTGCCCCCAGCTTACTTCGCTGAATATCGGAGGCGGTTTCCCGATCAAAAACTCGCTCAATTTTGATTTCGATTATGCCTATATGGCTGAGGAAATCACTGCTCAGATAAAGAATATCTGCCAGCGCAACGATACTCAGGAACCAGATATTTTTACTGAGTTCGGATCGTTTACAGTTGGTGAAAGTGGAGCAATACTTTACAGCATCATCGATCAGAAAAGACAGAACGACAGAGAGTTGTGGAATATGATTGACAGTTCATTCATCACAACCCTGCCTGATACCTGGGCGATAAACCAGAAATTCATTTTGTTGGCAGTTAACCATTGGGACCAGGAATACGAAAGAGTATTCCTTGGAGGGCTGACCTGCGATAGCGAAGATTATTATAATGCTGAAGCACACACCAATGCTATTTTCCTGCCAAAACTAATGGATGATGAGCCGCAATACATCGGATTATTTCATACAGGAGCCTACCAGGATTCACTTTCAGGTTACGGTGGTATTCAGCACTGCCTCATTCCGGCACCTAAGCATATTATAATAGATATTGATGAAGACGGAGAGTACTTCACAAAATTGTTTGCAAAAGAGCAAAGTCATAAATCGATGCTTAAAATATTAGGGTATTAGAAACAATATCCTGTTATTATTAATTTAATTCATTTTGTGCTCGAAGTACTTCACTCACAATTATAAAGGGAGAGCAATTCCGACGGATTGCTCATCCAAGTAAGCCTTTTCACTGCTCAATTTAAATCAGATGTTTCCATTTGCTTCAACAGAAACGAAGTATAGATAGTATTATATAGATTATTGCGTATGATTTTTCCCACTAAGGATTAGTTTTGTATTCTGAAAAATATTGTACTTTCGCACTTCCAAGACACAAAAAGCATATTAACCAACTCTTAACCATTAATCTGTATTACAAGCTGTTATGCTATAAATACAGTATGCTTTTTAAAATGATCATTACTGATTTTATTTAACATGTTCATGATTAACAATGGTTTAGGGTGTAAAACAATCTATCTATGAAACAGTATGGAGATTTACCAAAAGAGTTTACTGCGTTTGAAAGTTCAAAAATCGTAATCATTCCGGTTCCATATGATGGAACAACCACCTGGATTAAAGGTTCCGACAAAGGGCCAAAAGCCATTCTGGAGGCATCAGCCAATCTTGAGATGTATGACATTGATACAGATAGCGAAGTACATAAGATTGGTATCCATACAGCTGATCCTATAACAGAGGCAACTTCACCTGAAGCTATGGTGGCTGAAGTTTATACCCGGGTAAAGGCATTATATAAAAAGAAAAAATTTCCGGTAGTATTAGGTGGAGAGCACACCGTAAGCATTGGTGCTTTTAAAGCTGCCAGCGAACAGTTCAGTGATCTTACCATTTTGCAGTTTGATGCTCATGCTGATATGAGGGACGAATACAATGGGAATAAACTCGATCATCATTGTGTAATGGCGCGGGCATCGGAGATGGCACCTGTAGTTCAGGTTGGAATACGGAGCATGAGTGCAGGCGAACGCGAAGAGATAAAACCTGACCGCGTGTTTTATGCTATGCAGATATATGATCAGTCAACCTGGATGTACGAATTATTGAATAAACTCTCCCGTAATGTATACATCACTATCGACCTCGATGTGCTTAATCCATCTATTATGGCTTCAACAGGAACTCCTGAGCCGGGTGGCATGAACTGGTTCGACATTATTAATATCCTCAAAAAAATTAGTGAGCAGGTAAATATCGTCGGATTCGACATAACTGAACTTGTTCCAAACAAGGAAAACAAAGCGCCTGATTTTCTTGTAGCTAAACTTATTTACACTATGCTTACTTACAAGTTTATCACAGGAATTAAATAAATGAAATTAATCTTTTGAAAAATGGCTGTCCTTTAATGTAAGGGCAGCCATTTTTTATGCCAGTATATTAATAAATAATAAACGGTTTTGAAATTATACTTTCCCCCGATATAAGCTGGCAGGTAAAATAACCTTTTTTAAATGAAGAAATATTCAAAGTTTTATTAATCCGGCCACCGGCATCGGATGTATTTTTATTGCTTGTTAAGATAACTTTTCCTTCTGCATTATACACTTTTAATACGAAATCACTTCGGCTTTCCAACGAAGCTTTAACCGTAATCATTTCTTGTGCCGGATTTGGTGAAATAATCATATTAAACTGATTTGCTGCAGATTCAGTCCTACCGGTGTAGTCAATAATTTCAAATTCATACGAAACCGGTACACAATTATACCCTGAAACTATAAGCTGTGTAATACCGTGATACTCTGGAATGATATCAAAATTAATAACAGCCTTTCCTGAACTATCAGTAACGGATTTCCCGATTATTATACCGTCCTTCATAGCAACACAAGTTAATCCGCAGGCGGGAGAACCTGATGACATAACACTTACATCCATTAAAGTAGTTCCAAGTGAAACAAAAAAAGGAAATGTTGTATTTATATCTATCGGATTATCAGTAAAAACAGCAAGAGCAGGATCACCAAGGACATTGCAATCGTAAAAACACCAGCGCAATGCACCTGGCTCCCATTGACCCGGTGCCGTAATCCAGGCAGCCGATGCAATTTTTGATTCCATATGAGCACGCCCTAACCTATTGAGACTGTCGGAATATAAAGCATCTATAAACTCCCTGTGCAGATGTGGAGACGGGCCTTCGGTTTGACCTTCGTTAAACCAGCCATATCGGGAATTGCCTATAAAAGCTGCTGCAAAGTTGCTGATAGTAACCATTTTTTCTGCTATACAATCGTTGTAATCGAAAGCTCCGCAATCGCAGCCATGCGTATAAACAATGATAAAATTATGATCAGTACCATTTAATCCATAGAAATTGGCATCAGTAATATCGCTATTGCTCAGTTTCATCACATAAGTTTTGTTGGCATGGCCGGTATGGTTCAGCATAGGACGACCCTGGTTAAGATGATTTATCAAATCTGGCCCGGTCCAGTTGGCATTTTCGTCATACATATCATCGAAAGGATAACCAGTAGGAATACCTTTTGTGGTGTATCCATTTTCGGAAATTTCACCTTTGAGTAAATTGAGATAATCACTTCCCCATGTTTCGGGATCGGCCCAGAGTTTTTCACCTGCCATCAACACATTTCTAAATTCGCCCGCAACAGGTGCAAACTGGTAGTTATAACTCTTATTTAACATATGAGCCAGTTCGGCAGCGTCGCTGAAAGGCATACGCCCAACAGCAACATCCGGCAACAAATCTGCTTCATCGGGATTTCCTTGTACTGCAGCTTCACCCCAAAATAAATCACCATCATTATTCCAGCTGCCATCGAGGGCTGAATAATATATATCGGCAGGAATGTTGTTGTCGGAATATCCTGATCCCGATTGCACATAGCAATAAAGACCCCGGTGCGGGATTAGTTCATCGTCGCCTGCCAGCAATACATATTGAATTTCATGCGTTCTGTATTCCTGGACTATAAAATTCCTGATTTGTTCGGGAACATCTACCCCAGGCATAGTTGATGTTATACTATCAAGTGTAACTACCCTTGAAGTAATGCCTTCCTTAAGATAATTCGCCCGGTAGCTGCTAAAGGAATTTTTAAACTCAGTGGTACATATAATAAGCAGGTCATATTGAATAATTGAAGCTAAACGATTCTTTAAATATGTCCGGTTCATTTCTTTATTATCAGCCAATTTCAAAACTTCAGTGCTCCTTGATACCAGATTGTCAAGTGCTTTCACCGCATTTGCATCGGGTGTAGTTTGCACAACTACCTTTGCAGTTGTATAATAAGTAAGTTTTCCTGTAACCGGGTTATAGTGGAATGGTGTAAAAGTAGTAAGGGCGAATGCACGGCCATTAAGAAAAGATGTGATCAACTGTCCGCCGGGATTAGCAGGGAAAGCAGAATTGCTAGTGTAAACAGCCTCATCTTTTAAAAAAACACCAGTGATACCTTCCGAAACCGGCCTGGCTTCCTGCTGAGGGAAAAGGTTAAATATTCCGGGAAGTGTAACTTCACCGGAGAAAACGATTTCAAAACTCACGGCTGATTCACCTGGTGGAAGCAAAAGTTTTACCTGCCGGTATGGTAATACAGGCTGACCGGGCATAGCGGTTACCATAGTATTTTCAAGATTAACCTGTTGGTATTCACCTTTTTGCTGTATTGAGGGATTGCTGAAATGGTAGTCCTGCTCAACTTTGCCGGCATTAACATTAATTGAAAATAGTATTAATATTCCGGCTAAGATAGCACCGGTTTTAAGTTTTATTTGTTTCATATTTAATGGAGCTTTACTAGGTTCAAATTTGAGGATAAATATAATCATTCTTCAAAATAATATACTTCAACTATTTTCTACCTTTGAAAATCATTTGAAGCACCATTTTATTGCAGTCTTAAAACATAATATCGAAAGTAAAAACCAACAAATTTCACTCACCCACCTGTCAATAAACTATGACTAAAAGTCTCAATAAGTTTCCAAATAGTGAGCCTGAGCATGTTTATCTTTTGAAATAGACTATGCATGGTCTGTTTAAAAGAATGTTATTTAACAAAAAGAGACAATGAAGAAACTAATAACCGCCAGGATGGTACGGACGCATCTGATTATCACATTCGGATTATTGTTAAGTGCATTGGGCTGGACGGCTTTCCTGATACCAGCCGAGATTACTGGTGGTGGAATTACGGGAGTTGCAACCTTGATTTTTTATAGCTCGCGCTTCCCTATTGGAATAAGCTATCTGATTATTAATGCCTTTCTTATTTTAATTGCAATTAAAATATTAGGCAGGAGTTTTGGAGTTAAAACCATATTCAGTGTTATTGTGATGTCGCTTCTATTTTCATTTTTACAACAAGTCATTACAAAACCAATTATTAATGATGACTTCCTGTCGACAGTTTTGGGAGGAATTTTAAGTGGTGCAGGAGTGGGAATTGTATTTTCGCAGGGCGGCAGCACCGGAGGGACCGATATTATTGCCATGATCATAAATAAATACAGAAACATCAGCCCGGGCCGGATTATACTTTATTGCGATGTTTTTATCATTGCATCCTCTTACCTTATTTTTGGATCCCTCGAAAAAATAGTTTACGGCTATGTTGCCATGGGTATAACTTCTTATACTATTGACCTGCTTTTTACCGGCTCGAAGCAATCGGTTCAGATATTTATCTTTTCCAAAAAATACGAAGAAATTGCTGATCGCATTGTAAATGAATTGGGACGCGGAGTTACTAAAATTGACGGTAAAGGCTGGTACTCCAAGGAACCAAGCAGCATACTCCTGGTTATGGTTAAGAAACCTGAAGCCAGCCAATTGTTTCGGATTATTAAAGAGGTTGATCGGGAAGCGTTTATGTCAGTAAATAACGTGATGGGAGTTTACGGACAAGGATTTGAGAGTATCAGGACATAATGCTTTTGCATTATTTTTTTTAGAAAGTTGAATTCATTGTAAAAGTGAGAAGTTATCTCATGTTTACAATCCAGAATGATAATCCGCCTTTACAATTGAAATTACAAGTTTTTGGTTATTCAAGGCCATTATTCTCCATGTATAATCTACAGTTCCGCCCCAGTAACCAACATTAATGATCACAATTGATCCATCTGTTTTCCAGGTTCCCTCATAGTCGGCAGTGGTAATTGGGGGAGTGCCACACCAGCCGTTGAGTTGGCGTTCAACAAGTTTATTGCCCGGTTTAAAGGTAATCCCAAATTGGTTTTCCATCAGGGTTTCAGTTCTGCTATATGTAATCAGGGTATCTGAATATTGCGGATCAGTCCAGCTTCCAATAAGATCCTTATTTTCGGTAATAACCGGATCAGAAAGTTTCTGGCACGAAACTAAAGCAAGTGTAAAAAGCAAGGTAATTATAGTCGTTTTCATTTCAATTCTATTTCCAAGTTATAGCACGATTTCAAAACATTAGAATCCCCAAAATCCAAGATCTATTAAACGCCTCCAATCGGTATTTTACTCAGCTGCTTAATATTTTGAAGATCAGCGTAGTTGTATTGATAAATTCCGTCAGCAGCTATCATTATCAGGACATTGCCATATGGAATCACATCGAAAGCTTTGAGGTTAGTATATTGCTTCAACATGTGAAGGTCGATACGCAAGGGATCACTTGCATCATAAATTTTGAGACCGGCCTGTCCATCGCATACAAAAAGCGTTTTATTATCGATACCTAATCCATAAGGCTCCGACATAGGGTAACTTTTCATCAACACAGGATTCATTATATCTTTCAGATCAATTACTTCCATCACATTTTGCCAGTTACCACAACGGTTGCCAGCCCTCAATGTTACATAGGCATACCCATCCTGAACAACGACAGGATCGCAGCTTTGAAAATGGTTATACTCCGATTTATAAGCCGGAGTTGCCGGTTCAGTAATATCGTACAAAAGCATTCCGGTTTGTGTTCCGATAAAAAGATAGGTGCCTTCGATAAATACAGTTTCCACCATTCGCGACATTTCAATCTTAGTTCCCACAACCGGGTTTGCTGGCTGATTGATATTGATAACCTGCATATTGGTCTGATTTAAACCATAAAACTGGTCGCCATTAATAATAAACCTGGCCATTGAACCACCCACTCCAACAGTTTGAGACGGGGCGCCTTTGCTGTCGTTACTCATAAAAGCGCCTAAGCCCATATCGTAATAATAATATGGACCCGTCGCATCCGTATTTACTTCTTCAGTTACCTGCTGAACCTGCCAGCTAATGATTACACCCTTTTCCTGATCGATATTGGAAATGGGATACGCCTGCGTAGTTTCTGGTATGGTATATGGGAATACATCCTTAATGCGAGCGACTTCTACAGGCGAATTGAGGTTTGAAATATCAAGTACAATTAAATCCACA
>JBBQGD010000049.1:0-19153 GCA_038322655.1 Bacteroidales bacterium
ATAACGGCGCACGATGTATCGTCTTTCGGGTGATAATTGTCGTTACTATTTGCCAGATTTACTACTTTGGCCGCCAGTTGTGTGGCTGAGATGGTAAGATCGGCACTAACTAATTGATGCACATATTGCTCCAGGTTTTCTATTCCCCAGCCAAACGGGAATTTCGGGCTACCCATTCCGGATTGCGGCACGCCATCGGAGCAAATAATGATCCTATCTTCTTTCTGATGTTTGAACGAACAGGTTCTGAGTTCTTTGCCTGCATTTTTTTCCGAATCAAGGATAATGTTTTCCCAACCCGGATTGATCTGGTTATTTCCCCTGAGGACTATTGTTTGTGGATTATCGTATTCCAGTATCCGGGTCTCTCCGTCAATATCAATATCTATGATTGTAAACGTAGAATAACTCATTTGTCTCTCGCTGCATACCGGAAGAGTATTCATTATGATCTCGGCAATTTTACGAACTTCTTTATGCTCTTCGGCAAATTTTAACGCCATTGTAGCTGTAAGTGTTGATAACATGCTTGCTTTCACACCATGTCCCATTCCATCCGAAAGCACTGCAATGATCCTGTTTTCCTCATAAATTCGTTGAGAAAGGAACTTATCTCCACATATCCGTTCCAGATCATGATTCTTCTGAACGACATTCACTTCTACATAAAACTGTCCTTCACTCATGGGTTGTTATCAGTTTTTCAGGATTTCATTATTTTTAATTTCCAGTCTACAGTCTACAGTCTCCTGGTTCTCTATTCCTTATTTTTATGTGATTCAATGATCGAATTCAACATTTTTTCGGTTTTAGCCGCTCCTTCGCCTAATAAGAAAGCAATCTGTTGCACCAGGTCAAGGTTTTGCTCAATAACTTCAGTTACCCGGTTTATCACTTCCTCTTTACGTACTTCGGGCATATACATATCCCTGATTACGGCACCGACTATTTTATTCTTTTTAATACTAAAAATGGTAACATTTAATAATTTATCGTTTAAATGTACATCACGTCCGATAACATCATCGTTACTGTTTATCACATATGCAAACAACTTGTAAAACTGTACGGGAAGCAAAGTTTTCAGATCGGCGCCAAGTAATCCGGGAATGATTTCATTAATTTCAGCAGCCTCTTCACCCAAAATAGTGACAAAACTTTCATTTGAGCCAATTATTTTCATGTACTCATCTACTATCACAACTGCTGTTGGAAGTTTGTGCAGCATGGTCTGAGTAGTTTCGAGTGCGTCCTGGGCAATTTGTTTTTCAGCGAGGGCTCTTTTTTCTGAATTCTGCAGGGCCAGTTGGGTTTTGGCTAGTTTCTCGTTGCTCTGTTTCAGTGATCGTATATATTCCTGTTTGCTTTTTAACGAATACATAATACACATATCAGGCCGGGTAATTCCATTAGCAACATCTATAGCAAAATCCCGGCATGTTTCGTAACCACATGCTTTGCATCCCAGGTTTTCTTCGTTATTTCCTTTTTCAATGATTTTCAGTACCTCTGTAACCTTCTCCTCAGTAGGAGCCGACAAACGCTGGTTATTAGCCTTAAAGTCGCGTTTGAAGTCGAGTTGCTGAAATTGTTTCAGGTTATGATTCCATCTGGCCATGTTAAATTCTTTCAGCCGTTTTGATGTATATACTCTTACCAGGGTTTGCCGGTTGTACTTTTTACCACCAGGTTTCATTCCCGGCCCCATTATACAACCTTCACAATAAAACATACTGAAATGTTTCTGGATATATTCAATTCCTTTTTCAAACTGGCTGATGGCAGCCATTATCCTGTCCTTGCCGTCGGATGTAACAACAGTTCCGGATAGCAAATCCGTATTTAGGCCCGATGCCTGAACAATTCCGGTGCTGATGGGGAATAAATGCCCTTTATAACCGCGTGGCTCATTGAAATCAGAAAATTCAATATTGCTTTCTTTTATTCCGTTCTGTTCAAACATTTCGCGCAATTCTGTAAATGTCAGCACTTCGTCAACCTTTGAATTCCTGTCAAACCGGTCAGCTTCTTCTTTAGCCCCGATGCAGGGACCTATAAAAACTACTTTGATTTCGTTGCCATACAACTGCCTCACCACTTTTGCATTTGCAATCATAGGATTAACAATAGGAGCAAGGTTGTCGATAAGTTGCGGATAGTATTTTTCAACCAACGATACTATCGGAGGACAATTGGCGAGTATATAATATTTTCCTAAGAAATTAGATATCAGTTCGTTATATTCTTTGGCAACCAAATCTACGCCAAATGCAACATCGTGAACATAATCGAAACCCATTTCCAGAAGCATTCTTACAAATTTCCTGTAATCCGTAATATCATCGAATTCGGCTGAAATACTGGGATCAACTAATGCCACTACTTTTTGCTCTGATTTAAGCAGTTCGTTTACTGCAGGTTTTGAATCATAGTATTTAATAGCTCCGGGCGAACAAACGTCAAGACAGCTGCCACAGCCGATGCATTTGTCAGGTTGAATGTAAGGAATATCGCCCGATGGCCGGAGTTCGATTGCCTTTACAGGACAAACCCGTATACAGGCATAGCAAACTTTGCATTTATCGTCTTCAATATATACCAGAGGTGCTTGCATTTTTATGTATTTTAATTTCCCGAATGGCTTTTGTTTACCTGGAAATTGATTATGCCGGAGGTTTTTGGATAAATAAAAGTATTTTCCGAATTGCGATTTTAGATCTCAGAATATTGCATCTTAAACCTTGAACCCAAAATCCTCTGGTATTAAATTTTGTTCCCTATAAGCCATCATTTCTCAATCATTTCAAAAAAATCATCCAAAGCAGCTATCACCGAATCTTCGTCTAGCCTTTCCTTCAGAATTCCATCAAGTTTCAATGATGGCCCAACCGCACACTGGCCAAAACATCTTTCGCCATGAAACCGTACATCATTCAGCAGGTTTCTGTCGCGGAGATAATCGTTAACAATTTTCACCAATTGCTTGTTGCCACGTGCAAAGCAAGAGCTTCCCAGACAGATAACAACTTCTTTCTTTCTAATTTCCATTGTAAAAATACATCCTGTTTCCTTCGAAGAGAAGGCGTAAATCTTATTGAGAAAACAAATATATAAATAATAGGATATCAAAATTAATTGTTAAACGAATAACATTGTTATTTTTTTCACAATAAATCATAGTTATTAAAATCCAATGCATTATTTTTGTAGTCATCAATATGGAAATTAAATTTTTATTGACTTATGGAGGCTTCTCTTGACCAAATTATCAGCCGGTATAAAGCAGGCTCGCGCGAATCATTGTTGCCTTTGCTTCAGGATATTCAAATAGAATTTGGCTACTTGAATGAAGAAGCAATCCTCAGAGTAGGACAGCACATAAAACTGCCGTCCAGTAAAGTTTATGGCATTGCTACTTTTTACGATCAGTTCAGGTTTGTTCAGAAAGGGAAATTTCATATTAAAGTATGCAGGGGAACTTCATGCCATATGCACGGTTCGTTAAATATTTTACGTGAGGTTGAAAGAGTATTGAATATTAAAGAAGGACAGACATCACGAGACGGCAGGTTTAGCCTTGAAGCAGTTAGTTGCATGGGAGCTTGTGGTTCGGCTCCGGTGTTGAATGTAAATGGTGAATTTAAAACCGCAATCGAAATTAATGACATTGCTCAAATAATCAACTTTTATAAAAGTACTATTTAATACCTGCCAAACTCTATGGACGAGAAAGAATTTCTGATTGAAAAAGTACTTGCAGTTAAAGCTGATTTGAATCTGAAGGATGTATCTGATACTTTAGCGCTCCTCAGGCATGATACAGTTAATTTACCTATAGTTTACATTGGTTCAGGAACTTGTGGGAAAGTTGCAGGAGCCAATGAAACATTTCTTTCCGTAAACAAGTACCTGGACGAAAAAAATATTAAGGCCGAAGTGGTACTCGTAGGTTGTATTGGTCTTTGTTCCTATGAACCTGTAGTAGATATTCAGCTACCTGGTAAAGCCAGAATATCATTCAAAAATATAACCCACGAAAAGGTTGAATCCTTGCTGGATGATATATTTAACAGTGAGGTTCCGGCTGAAAGTGTCCTGGGACAATTTAATAATAAGCGGCACAATAAATGGAATAATGTGCCATTAATCAATGAGTTGCCGTTTTTTAAATTTCAAAACAGGATTGTTCTGGCTAACTGTGGCATCAGTAATCCGGATTCAATATCCAATTACATTGCCAGGGATGGTTACCAGACTTACCTGAAATGTATTCGCAATTACACAGGCGAAAAAGTTTGCAACATTGTCGAGCAGAGTGGCTTACGAGGCAGGGGAGGAGGAGGATACAATACCGGCGAAAAATGGAAAATTGCACATAATACGGTAAGTGATCAGAAATACCTGGTTTGTAATGCTGCTGAAAGCGATCCGGGAGCTTTTATGGATAGGGCAGTTATTGAAGGCGATCCTCATTTGCTTTTAGAGGGAATTGCGATAACAGCTTATGCCATTGGCGCTACCAAAGCATACATTTATGTAATGGACGAATATAGCCAGGCATACTTAGTCCTTAAGCAGGCGATTAACCAAATGAAAGAATATGGTTTTACCGGTTACAATATATTTGACAGCGGAATTGATCTGAATATTACAATGGTAAAAGGGCCAGGTGCATTTGTCTGCGGTGAGGAAACAGCCATGCTTAACAGTATCGAAGGCAAACGTGGCATGCCACAGCCCAAACCTCCTTATCCGGCAATAGAAGGGCTTTTTGGAAAACCCACTGTAGTAAATAATGTTGAAACTCTTTCCAATATACCGTTTATACTTCGACATGGCCCTCATCAATTTAATGAAATAGGTATCCCGGAAGCCAGGGGGACAAAAGTTTTTGCGATTTCGGGTAAAGCCATGATTACCGGGTTGGTTGAAGTGCCAATGGGCACTAAAATCAGGGACATTATTTTTAAAATTGCAGGGGGCGTAAAGAATGGTAAAGATTTTAAAGCAGTTCAGATCGGCGGACCATCAGGAAGTTGCCTTCCGGCATCGGAACTGGATTTACAGGTTGGGTACGAATCGTTATGGAATGAGGGGGCAATAATCGGATCAGGGGGGATGATAGTAATGGATGAAGATACCTGTATGGTTGATATGGCTAAGTTTTTCATGAATTTTCTGCAGAAGGAAAGCTGCGGAAAATGTATTCCTTGTCGTGAAGGTACAAGGCGTATACACGAAATACTTGAGAATATTACCCGCAGACCGACAAGCGAATCCGGATCGGAGGTCCTCGAAAGGTTCAAAGGAATAATCCAGTTGGCTGATCTTTCGGAGGTAATAAGAGATACTTCCCTTTGTGGCTTGGGACAAACTGCGCCAAATCCTTTGTTGAGTGCCATGAAATGGTTCAGGGAGGAGTTCGAAGAGCATGTGTTCGATCGTAAATGCAGGGCAGGAGTTTGCAAAGAATTACGTCTGTTTTACATTGATGTGGATAAATGCATTGGCTGTGTTGCCTGCTTACGCAAATGTCCGTCAAATGCAATTGTCGGCCAACCACGGCAACCCCATTTTATCATCGAGGAAAAATGTATCGGGTGTGGAATTTGCTTTGATGTTTGCAAGTTTGTAGCAGTAAAATTGAAATAATGTGACAATTATTCAATTTAAAAATTAGGTAATTGACTTTATCAAAAAGCGTATGTTGTTCGATATTGAAGTAAACGGGAAAATCATTAAAGCTAAGCGGGGCGATACCTTACTAATGGCATTGGAGAGGAATGGAATAAAAGTCCCCACCCTATGCCATATCAAGGATTTGCTTCCATCGGGCGCATGCCGGATGTGTGTGGTTGAAGTAGAAGGTCGGCAGGGCCTTATTCCTGCCTGTTCGCATCCCGTTGAGGAATGGATGAAAGTGCGTACACACTCTCCACGTGTTATCAAAGCCCGTAAAACAAACACTGAATTATTACTCAGTAACCATCCTGACGACTGCCTGTACTGTGAACGAAACGGAAATTGTGAACTACAGAAACTTGCAGAAGATCTAAATATCCGTGAGCGCCGTTTTTATGGTAAGAAAAATAAATATAAGACCGATCCTTCGAGCGCAAGTTTATTGCGTGATCCGGCCAAATGTATTTTATGCGGACGATGTATCAGGGTTTGTGAGGAAATTCAAAAAATTACAGCTATCGAATTTATCGGTCGGGGGAATAAAATGCAGGTTGGACCGGCATTCAATAAAGGGATGAACCTCTCCAACTGCATAAATTGCGGGCAGTGTGTAATGGTATGTCCAACCGGTGCACTGTCTGAAAAACAATATCCGGCAAAACTACAGGATGCACTTCATAATCCGGATGTTAAAACTGTAATTCAATGCTCTCCGGCACTTTCAGTGACACTGGCTGAAGAATTTGGCTTGCGTGCCGGAAAAGATATTGAAGGTATCATGAACGCTGCACTGCGAAAACTTGGATTCGATTATGTATTCGATACTTCTTTTGCCGCTGATCTTCTGATTGTCGAACAGGTGTCAGAATTTTACAAACGCCTGGTTGAAGGTTCAAATTTGCCAATGTTCTCAAGCTGCTGTCCATCCTGGATAAAATATGCCGAGCAAACACATCCTGATTTGCTGAGTAATATTTCGGCCTGTAAATCACAACAGCAGATGCTTGGGGCAATGATAACCAATCATTTTGCTCCGGCTGCCGGTTTGTCATCCGAAAGCATTTATTCAGTTTCAGCTATGCCTTGCATTGCCCGTAAATTTGAGTCACAGCTCGAAAACATGACTCATAAGGGAGTTGCCGACGTGGATATAGTTCTCACAACCCGTGAACTCGCGCGATTAATAAGACTGAATGGTATTGATATTGAGCAGGTTGAGCCTGAATTGTCAGATCAACCATACCAGTCACGAAGTTCGGCGGGGAAAATGCTGGCAGTAAGTGGTGGACTTACCGAAGCGTTTATCCGAACATTGCATTTTGTAATTACAGGAAAGGAAACCAATCTGATTAAAATACAGGAACTCAGATCAGGCAAAGGTCGTAAAGAATATTTTGTAAAAATTGGTGAGTTTAAACTTGGATTTGCTGTTGTGAACGGGATTGGGAATGTTGAGCCGTTGATAAACGAAATAAAAAGCGGACGGACAGATATACACTATATAGAGGTAATGGCTTGCGAGGGAGGTTGTGTTGGAGGAGGCGGTCAACCCATTCATCCTGAAAATAATAATGTCAAAGCAAGAGCAAAAACTATTTATGAACTTGATGAAAAGGAAGCAAACAGGTTTGCACATCAAAATGCTTCGTTGCAGGCCGTGTATGCATCGTTTCTACAAAATCCCGGCAGTGAAGTGAGCAAAATACATTTATATACAACGTACAAGGAGAGGGAAGTGATGAGATAGTGAAAAGTGAAAAGTGAAAAGTGAAAAGTGAAAAGTGAAAAGTGAAAAGTGAAAAGTGTATAGGAAAAGTGTTTCAACTAATCCATGGTTATAAATGTAAAATGTAAAAAGTGATTTGTGATTTGTGATTTTTGAATTAAAGCCTAAATTTTTGAACCTTGAACCCCTAAATACTAACTTTTAACAGCTCAAGAAAATGAACCCGGCCTTTATATCTTCTTCAAATCAGGAAACTGAAAAAAAACTGGTCTTTACTATCAAGGAAAGATGCAGGGTTTGCTATACCTGTGTTCGTGAGTGCCCGGCAAAAGCGATTCGGATTATTGGAGGACAGGCTGAAGTTATAACAGCAAGGTGCATAGCTTGCGGGAATTGCATAAAAGTCTGTAGCCAGGATGCCAAGATATTCGTTAAAGAAATTGAGCTGGTAAGATATCTGATCTCGATGTATCCAAAAGTGATAGCCTTAGTTGCTCCTAGTTTCCCGGCTGAATTCTATGATTTTGAAGATCATAAAACACTCGTTGGAGTTATTAAATCATTCGGATTCAGTCATGTAACTGAAGTTTCGTTTGGTGCCGACCTTGTTGCCAGGTATTATAAAGAACAGCTTAAACTCGAAATGCCTGCGATATCTTCCGATTGTCCGGCAATTGTTGCCTATATTGAGAGGTATGAACCTGAATTGACAAAGAGACTTGCTACAGTTGTTTCACCGATGGTGGCTATGGCAAGGGTTGTACGGAAAAAATATGGTGAAGATGCCAAAGTGGTTTTCATTGGCCCATGCCTTGCAAAAAAGGCTGAATCTGAAGAAATTGATGCCGTACTGACTTTTCGTGAATTACGCGAAATGATGGAAAGTGGCCGTGTGAATCATTCAAAAATTAATGCTGTTGAATTTGATCCTCCATTGGGTGGGCGTGGTGCAATCTTCCCGCTTAGCCATGGATTACTTAATACCATGGAAGTAAACGAAGATATCCTGAGCGAGAACGTTCTGGTTGCAGGCGGAAGGACTAATTTTCAGGATGCACTGCATGAATTTTCAAAGGGAAATCTCGAAGGACATCATCTTCACCTGTTATGTTGTGAAGGTTGTATCCTTGGTCCAGGGATGACACCAATTCCTAATGCCTCGCCAACCGGTATGCGTTTTACGAAAAAAGCTCGTATTATCGATTATGCCAATTGGAAAATGGCTGTTTTGGATAAAGAAGAATGGCAGGCTTACCTTGAAGAATTTTCAGATCTTGATTTTTCTCGTACATTCCAATCAAGAGATATGACGGTTGTTCGACCTTCAAATGAGCAGATCAAGGATGTTTTATACAAAATGGGGAAATATAGTCAGCAGGACCACCTGAACTGTGGTGCCTGTGGATACGATTTGTGCGAGGAACATGCCATAGCTATTATTAATGGATTAGCTGAAACCGAAATGTGTTTGCCATTTTCTATTGAAAAACTACATAAATATATTGGCGAACTCAATATCTCGAATGAAAAATTAGCCAATGTTCAGGAAGCTTTGCAACATTCAGAGAAACTTGCCGGCATGGGACAACTCTCGGCTGGTATTGCCCACGAGCTCAATAATCCGCTGGGTGTAATCACCATGTACAGTAATATTTTAAAAGAAGAGTTACCTTTTGATAGTCCTATGCTGCAGGATATCGACCTGATTGTTGAACAAGCTGACCGTTGCAGGAAAATAGTCGGCGGATTGTTGAACTTTGCTCGTAAAAACCAGGTCAATATAAGCGAATCCAATATTATTAAACTGGCCAGGCATAGCATTGATTCTGTAATTGTGCCTGAAAGTATAACTATTAAGCTGAATGAAAAAGTTACAGATCCGATTGTTAATCTTGATTATGACCAGATGACGCAGGTATTTACCAACCTGCTTAAAAATGCAGTTGAAGCAATGCCTGGAGGTGGTGAAATTGTATTTGATTTAATCGATACCAAAGATCAACTTACCTTAAGTGTAACTGATAGTGGTACCGGTATTCAGCCTGAAAATATGGATAAGCTTTTCACTCCTTTCTTTACAACCAAAGGCATTGGCAAAGGTACCGGACTTGGATTGCCTATCATTTATGGAATTGTAAAAATGCACAAGGGAGATATTATTGTGAAATCGAATACAGATCCAGCCGTAAGGCAAACAGGAACGACTTTCACTATTACCATTCCAAGAAATAGGCTAAAATAATTTGTTGAAAAGTTAAGACATTAAAGTTGGCAATGAATATAAATTAAATATTAACGGAGTTTATTGATGAAAATCGACATAAAAAATCTACTATACCGGATAGAGACCTGGATTATTATTTTCTTCATACTCAGGTTATTTGGAATTCTAGATCCTCCTTTAGAGATCGGACATAATTGGAGACAAGCGCTAACCAATATGATTTCGAGAAATTTTGTTGAAAACGGTTTAGATATTTTTCATCCAACGATTGATATGGCCGGAGACAGATCTGGTATAATCGGGAGCGAGTTTCCCTTTTTTAATTTCCTGGTTTATTTGATCTCAGAAATTTTTGGTTATGCACACTGGTATGGAAGATTAATTAATTTAATAGTATCCAGTTTCGGGATTTATTATTTCTATAGATTAATCAGCGAGTTATTATCTAAAAAAATTGCTTTTAACGCCACAATAGTTTTTCTTGTTTCCATTTGGTTTTCATACTCCAGGAAAATTATGCCCGACACTTTTAGTGTTTCTCTTGTAATCATCAGCTTATATTGGGCATATAGATATCTTGTTCAGGGGAAATATAAATTTTTAACAGCATATTTTCTATTTGTAACATTAGGAGGTCTTTGTAAAATTCCTGCCATTAGTTTGCTTGGAGTTTTGATTATTGTTCCATTTTTAAAGCAAATCGATTTTAAACGAAAAGTATGGCTGTTTTCAGCATCTGCTGTAGCATCAGCAATAGTAAGTTTTTGGTATTTCTATTGGGTTCCTTATTTAGTTGAAACTTATCACTACCAACTCTATTTTCCAAAAACTTTATTAAATGGAATTCATGAAATAATACCATTATTATCGGGACTTCTGGAGAAATTTTATTTCAGTGCTTTAGAATCTTATATAGCTTTTATCTGCTTTCTGGCAGGTATAATTGTGATCATAAAATCAAAACTGACTTACCTGAAGATTGCACTGTTAAGTGTTGCTGTGATATTTTCAATATTTATAATTAAAACAGGAGTTGTTTTTCCAACACATAGTTATTACATCATTCCTTTTGTCCCCTTAATGGCATTGGTTGCTGGAATATTTCTGGGGAAAATACCTTTTAGATACAGCGTTTTAATTTTGGTCTTTATTGTTGTAGAAGCAGTTGCAAACCAGCAACATGACTTTTTTATCAAAGACTCCGAAAAATACAAACTGGAACTATCAGATATAGCTGATAGTATCAGCAAAAAAGACGATCTGATTGTAATAAATGGAAATGGGAATCCTCAGCTAATGTATTTCGCTCACCGAAAAGGATGGAATTGTGATGATAAACAATTATCAGATACTTCATTTCTGGATGAAATAGCAGGAAAAGGGTGTAAATATATTTTTGTTGATAAAAGATCTGCTAATCCTAAGATAAATAGAAGGATTGTTTATGAAAATACTAATGTTAAAGTTCTTGAATTAATAAAATAAAATGAAAAAGAAAATACTGATTGTTGATGACGATATGGACTATGTGTTCCAGATGCGTACCAAAGTCGAGCAAATGGGTTTTGAAACAATTACTGCTGAAAGCCAGGCCGAAGCCGAAAAAATAATCATGGAAATTAAGCCTGATTTATGCATTATCGACCTAATGATGGAGAGCGACGACAGCGGTTTTATTTTAAGCTATAAAATTAAACGTAAATACCCGGATGTGCCCGTCATTATTGCTACTGCGGTTACAGCCGAAACCGGTATGACGTTCGATATCCATGATGATAAAAATACTCAGTGGATTAATGCAGACCTGTTTCTTGATAAAGGGATCCGTTCCGATCAGCTGCAGCGTGAAATAAAAAAACTTCTGAAACTATAACTTATGGCCACTTTTAAAATCCTTATAATTGATGACGAACCCGGAATCCGTGAAGGCACTAAACGTATCCTTCAGAATTTCAAAGTCGATTACCCTTTTATGGATGAAAAGATAGATTTTCAGGTGTTTGAAGCAGAAACAGGGAAATCAGGTATTGAAATTATTGATAAAGAGCTGCCTGAAATTTTGTTACTTGATAATAAATTGCCTGATATACAAGGCGTTGAAGTGCTTGAATATGTCAAAAGTAAACATTACGATATTGTTGTAGTTATGATTACTTCATACGCTTCGCTTGAGCTGGCAGTAAAAGCTACACGTGACGGAGCGTACGATTTTATTCCAAAACCTTTCACACCACAGGAAATCAGGGCATCAGTTGAAAATATTACCAAGCAGATCTTCCTGAAAAGAATGACACAAAGCCTTAATAATACAGGTAAACAAATCCGGTTTCAGTTTCTCTCGGTGTTGTCACATGAGCTTAAGGCTCCTCTCAATGCAGTTGACGGCTATATCAAAATGATTAAGGAAAGGCAATTAGGGAATAATGTAGATGCCTATGAAGAAATGCTGGACCGCTCAATTGAGCGTATAAAAGGCATGCGGCAACTCATCCTCGATTTGCTTGATCTTACCAAAATTGAAACTGGAAAACCAACTCAGAAGCTGGAAATCGTAAATGTGCGGAAAATTGTTCAGATAGGAGTTGACACGATCAGACCATATGCAATTCAGAAAGATGTTGATGTTTATATCAATTCCCGCGAAAATATTGAAATGAAAGCAGATCCCGGGGAAATTGAGATTATTATGAACAACCTCATTTCAAATGCAGTAAAATACAATAAGCCAGGAGGACGCGTTGATATTTTTCTGGAGAAAAAAGATAATGTGCTCAATATAACGGTTTCAGATACTGGTATTGGTCTTAAAACTGAGGACAGAGAAAAAATATTTGATGATTTTGTACGGATAAAAAGTAGTCAGACACGTGAAATAACCGGCAGCGGACTTGGTTTATCAATTGTTAAGAAAATTGTTGATATGTACAATGGTAAAATTGATGTGCAGAGTGAGCCTGATAAAGGAACTTCATTCATGATTACATTGATTGAGCCTGAAACATAACCTTTTGTATCATAAAAAAACTAATTTTACAAAATTAAAAACGTAACAAACAAAAATGGCAGCAAAAAGACTTCCGGATAAAACCGTTGAACGCCTTAGTCAATACAGGCGAACCTTGTTGATCGCAAACTCAACTGGGAAACATCATATTTTTTCGCACGAACTGGCAGCTTTGCTCCATATTACATCAGTGCAGGTACGACGTGATATCATGCTCATCGGTTACTCCGGAACCCTGAGGCAAGGTTATGATGTAAAAGAGCTAATTGAAATCATTGGTAAAATCATCGACAGTAAAGAAGGACAAAAAGTGGCAGTAATCGGTATCGGTAACCTTGGCCGGGCCATTATTGGATATTTTAGCGGAAAACGTACCAAACTTACAGTTGTTGCCGCTTTTGATGTAAATCCTGACAAGGTGGATAAGGCATATGCAGGAGTTTGGTGCTATCCTTTCGACAAGTTAACTGAAATTATAAAAAAGGAGAATATTGCAATAGCAGTGTTAACTGTACCGGCGAGTGAAGCGGCCAATGTTGCCGATTTGCTTGTAATGGCAGGGATAAAGGGAATTCTTAACTTTACTCCAAAGCCTATTAATATGCCCTCAAATGTGCACCTGGAGGAATATGATATCATTACCTCACTTGAGAAACTGGCTTATTTCGTTAAAAAGGTTTAACCCTTGATGATTTACACAATCATTATTTAAACCATAATAGTAGTTTAAGGACAACAATTTCGAGTGTAGGGAAATGAGGATTTTTTACGATTTTGATCATCTTACAGCTATTCCAAATCCTGTGGTAACAACAGGTAGTTTTGATGGTGTGCATGTGGGTCATAAAGCTATTATAAACCGCATCAACAAAATTGCCCGCGTCATTAAAGGTGAAAGTGTGCTTATTACTTTTAATCCTCATCCGCGTAAGGTATTGTTCCCTGAAACAGCAGGAAAGGACCTTTTCCTAATCAACTCGCAGAAGGAAAAAATTGAGCTACTTCGTAAAACCGGGCTTCAAAACCTGATTATAGTCACATTCACGAAGGAATTTGCACATATCTCATCAATCGATTTTATCCGTAACATACTTGTGTCCAAACTACATGCGCGTAAAATTGTAATAGGTTTTAATCACCAATTCGGATACAATCGCGAAGGTAACTTCGATTTTCTGCGTGAACTTGGAACATACTATAACTTTGAAGTTGAAGAAATTCCCGAACAGGATATACATAACGAAACTGTAAGCTCCTCCCTTATCCGTAAGGCATTACAGGAAGGCCGGATTCAAAGGGCTAATGCTTACCTCGATCACCATTACTTCATCATGGGTAAACTAATTCAAGGTAATCATGAACTTTTTCAAACACAGTTGATTACAAATTATCTTACCATTGAAGAAGAGTGTAAACTGGTTCCACCTGATGGCGTTTATGCCGTGAGGGTAAAGGTTGGTAATGATTCGTATAAAGGCATAATCAATATAAAAAACAGCAGGTATGATGAAACCCGCTGCAAAGAAGATATTGGCATTGAGATATTCCCTTTCGGTGTACGGGAACAGCTCAGCGGGAAAGATGCTGTTGTTTATTTTGCCAAGTACATCAGGCAGGAACTTGAATTTAATGGAATTGAAGAACTCAGAAATCAGCTGGAAAAAGACAAATCCCAGGTTGAAGAGCTGATTTATTAAAGTGTAGAGTCCGGGATATTAACGCATAAGAATAAATTACAAATTATAACAAAATATCAGGTGCAAAACGAAAACGGTAAAATGAAGATTACATTTCTTGGAACAGGGACTTCTACTGGTGTTCCTGTAGTTGCCTGTAAATGTGATGTTTGCACCAGCGAAAATCCTTTTGATAAACGCTATCGCTCATCGGTAATGCTTACACGAGGCAATTCTAATATTATAATTGATTGTGGCCCGGATTTCAGGATACAAATGCTCAAACATAAAGTTGAAGATATTGATGCAGTTGTATTTACACATGCTCATCGTGATCATATTGCCGGTCTTGATGATATCAGGGCATTTAATTTTATTTTAAATAAATCGATCGATATCTACGGATCAAAGATTACTCTTGAAGCCATTAAGGTTCAATTTCCCTATATCTTTATGCCGGGCCGGTATAAAGGTGCGCCTCAGCTCATTCTGCACCCGATAAATGAGAGTCCATTCAATATAGGTGAATTTAATTTTATTCCCATCGAGGTTTTGCATTTCGACATGAAAGTATTTGGTTACCGGATAGCTGATTTTACCTATATAACTGATGCGAATTATATTTCCCCGGCCGAACTTGATAAAGTGCGGGGCTCGAAAGTGGTTGTTATTAATGCACTTCGGAAATCAAGGCATGCTTCACACTTTTCTTTAGATGAAGCTCTTGGAATAATTGATGACCTGAAACCTGATGCAGCTTATCTTACCCATATAAGTCATTTTTTGGGTAAATTCGAATCAATTGAACCTACCTTGCCCAACGGTGTGCATCTGGCACACGACGGACTTCAGATTGAAATTTGATACATCACTGATTTTCATATGTATAATATATATGTTCCCTCTTACTTCCCGGTAAAAATTTTATTGTTAATTCTTTCACAAAGAAGGCTTAAGTGGGTTTAAAATTGTAATTTTGCATTTTGCTTGTTTAAAGAAATAGTAGAATGAAATTTCAACCTGAAAAATGCAGAATACCCGACCAGAGGATGAAGCCATTTATTGATGCTAATGAAATCTGGGATCATATAAATAACGCAAAGCCTACCATGGCCGAAGTTAGAGCTGTTATTGCAAAATCACTCAGTAAACAGCGCCTTACCTTGGCAGAAACTGCCATACTGATAAGTGCTGACACTCCTGAACTTATTGAAGAGATTAAAGATGGGGCACACAGGCTAAAAGAATTGGTGTATGGCAACCGGATTGTTCTTTTTGCTCCTTTATATATTGGTAATAAGTGTGTAAATAATTGTTCCTATTGTGGCTTTCGCTCAACAAACAAAGAGGCCATCCGAAGCACACTCGGCGACATGGAATTGGTAAAAGAAGTTGAAGCCCTGGAAGATAACGGCCAGAAAAGACTGATACTTGTATATGGAGAACACCCTGATTATGGTCCTGAATTTATTGCACATACTGTAAAGGTAGTTTATAGTGTTAGAAAGGGAAACGGAGAAATACGCCGGGTAAATGTCAATGCAGCACCTCTTGAGATCGAAGGTTTTAGAATTGTTAAAGATTCAGGCATTGGCACATACCAGATTTTCCAGGAAACATATCATCCGGAAGTATACAAACATTATCACCTGGCGGGTAAAAAGAGTAATTATGAATATCGTCTAACTTCACTCGACCGTGCACAGGAAGCTGGTATTGACGATGTAGGAATTGGAGCACTTTTCGGATTATACGATTGGCGCTTCGAGGTGTTGTCGTTGGTTCGGCATACAAACCATTTGGAAGCATGCTATAACGTAGGCCCGCATACTATTTCGTTTCCACGGATACAGGAAGCCTCCGCAATGAATTTTGACGGGAAATACAGGGTTTCGGATGCTGAGTTTACAAGGCTGGTTGCCATATTGCGATTGGCGGTTCCTTATACAGGCCTTATTTTGACTGCCCGCGAAAATGCAGCAGTACGCGATGAAGTTATGCGTTTTGGCGTTTCACAGATCGACGGAGGCACCAAACTCGAACTAGGAAGCTATTCCGAAAATAAAAATGAACACCAGGATCTGAACCGTGAACAATTTCATATTAACGATTCACGTTCGCTTAATGAAATAATTGATGAATTACTTTCGAGTAATTACTTGCCATCTTTCTGCACTGCGTGTTACAGGCTTGGTCGTACGGGTGAGCATTTCATGGAATTCTCAGTTCCGGGATTTATCAAAAGGTTTTGTTCACCAAATGCAATTCTTACACTTACCGAGTATCTCGAAGATTATGCACCTTCAACAACAAAAGAAAGAGGCTATAAGGTTATTGAAGAAAACCTGATGGAACTCGAAAAAGCACATGAAAAAGTTGATGTTGCAGAGATACGCCAAAGGATTGAAAAGATTAAAGCAGGGGAGAGGGACTTGTATTTTTAATGATTAATGTTTGATGTTTAAAGTTTGATGTTTGATGTCGGATTTCAGAATCTAGAACCTTTGAACGCGAAGCATTGAACTTTTAAACTCTATAAACGCAAAACACCTGAAATTTGATCCATTTTAAGTTTTCAATTAACTATTAACCAATCCCGCTATGACGGAAACAAGAATTTTGGGCTTGCTGATCTCCGACCGTATTAAAGAGGCTGGCCGTACGCAGTTAACGCTAAGTAAATATTCAAAACTGATCCGGACACGGCTTGGATTTCACGAACTTGACGAAAATATATGCAGCCGATCAGGGATTATTATCCTTCAGCTCACAGGAAGTCCCGTTGAATGGGCGAAATTTGAGAAAGAATTAGCTGGAATCGGAGGTCTTGAAGTTCAAAATATGTCGTTTACTTATTAATATCAGTCAGCTATGAACGAGGTCAGAATATTAGGTGTGATGATTAATGAGCCCTCGAAAGGTTCTGAAAAAATTCAGAGTATCTTAACAAAATATGGTTGCAGTATTCGCACCCGTTTAGGAATGCACGATATGGATGAAGAATATTCTACTGAATCCGGATTGATGTTGCTTGAACTTATAGGTGACGTCCGGGAATGTGTTAGGCTCGAAAATGAACTGCTAGAGCTCGATGGAGTGGAGGTTCAGAAGATGGTGTTCCGGAAATAATCAAACAGATTCCTTAAGTTATTTCGAAAATATAAATTATTTCATTTACAGTAACGAAATAAGCTACTGAGTTATACCGCTTCCCAAAATAGTTATTGAGCCCTTAAATTTCTCAGTTTTATAGAAACCAATCGTTTTTAATATATAATAATACGAGCCATCTGGAACACCTTCGGCATGCCAGTCGCTTTTGTAATTTGAATTTTCATACAATTTCCTTCCCCAACGGTCGAAAATAACTAATTCCATGCTTTGAAACTCATTGGTAACCTTAATTTCGTCACCTGAACCGGTTTTCTGCTTATTCAAGATCACAAAGTTTTCATTGTATGAATCACCGTTTGGAGTTATGACTCCAGGTATTTTGATTTCCGCTTCCTTGATATAGATCTTGACTTCAATTGTTGAATCACAGCCGTTTTCATTTACCACATGAAGTTTCAGAACATAATACCCATCTAGGTTATTAATGGCTTTGGCGTATAAATGCGTTGGATTGAATGACCTGGCAGTATCTCCGTCGCCAAATTCCCAATATGGAGGATCAACCACATGAGTTGGATAATTCTCCTGAAAAGAAAAGGTGAGAACCGGGTTTTGCAGATAAATTGCCGTGTCTTCGTTTCCTTCGATGATAAGTTTCACATTGGCTCCCGGCAATCCTTTGATAGTGTAAATACTATCCAATCGGCATCCCCATCTATCAACCACACTGATTTTATTTGGACCTGAGCTTAGGTACTTTTGAATAAAATCCCATTGCGAAGGTTTATTATTCCAGTAATATTGGTAAGGTGCTGTTCCGCCTGAAGCTTGTGCCTGGTAGTTGGCATCGTGGGTATTAATACAGGTAGGACTGAGTTCAGTGAGAACCACATCTATCTTCGGATCCACTACAGCCTTTCCATCCACAAATACAATAGGTAAGTTGCCGGTCGTGGAGTGGTAAAAACTTCCTGATGTATTCCAGTGTATCGAGGTAGAACCTGTAAGACCTGTGAATCTAAGCCACACTAACGTGTCCTGAGTAATTGTGGTACTGTTTAACCTTGCCCAATTGATGATAATAGAATCATTCTCGCTGGTAACACTAAAAGATCCGCCCGAAAGAGCTTCATTTAAACGAAAAGCTTCAACAAAATCAATCACGTTTTTGTCGAAGGAAAGCACAAGCCTCAGTGTATCTACATCAACCATATTCTGAACAACCACAGGAACAGAAGTATTTGCTTTATAACACATTGAGATGCTATCTAATTCTGTGACAACCTGCGATTTAAGCTGTTTTGGAGCAAAAGATAAAAACAATAAAAGGATAGGAATAAATGTCAGGAATCTACGCATGCTCTCACCAGGATCAAAGATTGTATTCTTGCAAAGGGATTTTCACGGGTACTAAATTAGTCATTTTATCGCATTCTGTTATCATAACGTAACAGCATTCATTTTCGTGTTTAGCAACAGAATTAAAACCTGCCTCCCTCAACCATCATTATTGTACAAGCTTCTATCACTTCGATACCTGAATTGGAAAGAATGTCTTTAAATTCATTGTTTTCAGTACCGGGGTTAAAAATAACGCGTTTGGGATTCAATTTCAGAATGTAATTATACCATGTTTCCTGGTTGTGAGGCCCGAGGTATAATGTAACTGTATGGATGTCTTGGAGTTCTGGAAATCCTGACTGTACTTGTATATTGTCAATATTACC
>JBBQGD010000050.1:0-18913 GCA_038322655.1 Bacteroidales bacterium
CGTAGAACTAGCCATGATTGCAAGGTTTTTATTTTCATTGAATATATAGATAATCATGGCGTAATCCATGTGCCCTATAAAAAATAAGCAATGACACATGAAATACACTGAAATTATATTAAGTCTAGATTTTTATGCACAAATTGCTTTTTTTTAAAAAGGTGTGCATGAGATCGCTTCGCTAAGTTGCTCAACTTTTGATCATGCAAAAGTTGAAAAAAGAAAACTTAAATAGATGTAAATTTGAGGAGCTTATTTTGATATAATTACTTATTCATTTTTCTGAATGAATTCTGATATCCAATAAATGCTTAATAAATCTGCTTAAATCTTTGCATAAATTATTAATGTTTTATTTCTCACTTTATCTAAAATTGTAATATCTTTAACTTTGATTTAAAGATAGTTATCCATGCAATACCGCCACCTGTTTCCTTTGGTGAGAATATTGCTGCCATTTATGGCCGGGATAATAGTATGCATTTTACTGTCAGCCCTTTCCGAAATCTCTTTTATAGTCTGGATCAGCCTGTTGCTGCTATCTGTTGCAACCGGATTAATTCCTTTTAAAAAGCTGCAATTCGTAAAGCGTTGGCTTTTTGGAGTTATTATGAGTATATTCCTGTTTGTAAGCGGCTATAATTCCGTAATTCTCAATAAAGAAATATTGAGATCCGGGCATTTTGCAAATCTGCAGACAAGTGGTACTTTCATAGCTATGGTAACTGAACCTTTGCAGGAAAAAGATCATAGTTTTAAAACCATACTCAGCGTAAAAGGACTAAAAAAAAGAAACCGGATTGTTAAAGCCGAAGGCCATATACTAACTTATTTCGCAAAAGATTCAATTGTGAACCCTCCTGAGGAAGGTAGTCTTATTACGTTTTCAGCTGATTTGCAACAGATCAGCCCGCCACAAAATCCGGGGTCCTTTGATTACCGCAAATACATGGCCAACAACAATGTATATCACCAGGTATATCTCAAAAAGTTCTCGTGGAAATTACTTAAAAGCCCGGAAGGATTTAGTATCTCTCGCACGGCACATAAAATTTCAAAAAAATTTATAACTATTCTCAGCAACAATGGCCTTAAAGGGAAGGAGTTCGCTGTAGCTTCGGCTCTCATCCTGGGGCAGGGCGATATGCTCGACAATGAAACACGGCAGGCGTATTCCGGATCAGGTGTTATGCATATTTTATGCGTTTCAGGATTGCATGTCGGTGTAATTTACATAATCGTGAGTTTTTTCCTTGGATTCATGAAAAAAAAAGGATTTCAACTTTACATGAAAACCTTCCTGATACTTTTAACAATCTGGGCCTATGCACTACTTACAGGAATGTCGCCTTCGGTATATCGTTCTGCAATAATGTTTACATTTATTTCTTTCGGGAATGCAAGTGGCCGGTATACTCATATAATTAACTCGCTTTCGTTATCGGCTCTTTTGTTGTTACTGATTGATCCGTTTATGATTGTCAAAATCGGTTTCCAGCTTTCGTACCTTGCTATACTGGGAATTGTATTTATAAATAAACCGGTTGCTGACTTGTTGAACCCAAAAAACAAAATTGCAGCTAAAATCTGGGGCCTGGTGGCTGTTTCTGTTGCCGCGCAAATAGCCACTGCGCCTTTGACGATGCTCTACTTCCACCAGTTCCCGGCATATTTCATTCCAGCAAACCTTGTTGCTATTCCATTATCTTTTCTTGCCATTTATTCAGGAATCGCAGTATTATTAACTTCTGCCATTCCTGTGATCAGCAATTTATTAGGCCTCGTCACGAATTATCTGTTGTTTGCATTAAACTATTCAGTTGGTTTTATCGAGAAGTTACCTTTTTCAGTATTAAGCATTACATCAATTTTTACCACAGAAATGGTCCTTCTCTACCTGATACTTATTTCGATAATACTGATGTTTTTCTTAAAAAGAAAAGTATTGATATTTATCCCATTAGGATTATTACTTCTGTTTTCACTGAATTTATCATATACTAAGATAATCCGTCAAAAGCAGCACAAAATTATCGTTTACAATACCGGCAAACAGTCTGCAATTGGTTTTATTGAAGGAAAACAACAAACGTTACTGGCTGATTCGGTCTTTCTGAAAGATAAAGTTGCAAACAAATTTCAGCTTGACGGCACTAAATCAAAGTATGGAATCATTACAGCACATGCATTTGCCCTTGATACCATTACTGATTCTTATCACAAACTGCCAAAAGAGCTGAATACGTTACGGAGTTATGGCAATACTTTCCTGTTTCATAACAAACGGATAGCTGTTATCGACAGGATTCCGGAAACTAAAGGCAATTGTTCTGCACTAAAAGTGGACTTTCTTGTTATCAGGCATAATCCGCAGCTTAAGGTTTCAGATCTGCAACGATTATACCAGGCAGAATGCATTATTGTTGATGGCTCAAACTCGTTTTACAAGGCAAAAAAATGGATGACCGAATTTAAAAAGGCCGGACTGAATGCTTACAGCACAAAGGATTCAGGTGCTTATATTGCTGATTTTTAAGGAAACTGTTAATGGTTCTGTAACATCAGAATGAAATCATATCTCCAACCCGGATACCATATTTTGTTGTGTAGCCAGCATTAACTTCAACAACGTATAACGCAGGTTTAACTGACGGGATTTGCTCGAGTGAATAAGGCTTACAGTTTTTACTTATACCAACTATCCGCCGGTCCGAATCAGCATAAAGGATATCGAGTGAAATAATTGTATTTTTCATCCAGAAGGCTTGTGGCTCCTGGGCTTCCATCAGGAAGAGCATTCCTTCATTTTCGGCTATACTATCCCTATACATCAGGCCTTGTTCACGCTCAGCATTGTCATCAGCAACTTCAATATCTATTGTGGAAATCACTTTGGATGTTTTCCCGTCCAGAAAACGAAGTTCACCATCCTTACGAAATACCGGCTTAGATGGAGTGGCAGCTTGTTCATTCACAATATTATCGGATTTACGAAAGTGTTTTGGCGCAGGATTTACAAAGATGATTAATGAGCCAATAATGATGATCAGTACAAGAATTATGGCAATAGTAATATTGTATACCGAGAGTTTACGTTTCATTTAAGATTCAGTATTTATTATTTAAAAACGGTGTAATTTATTTTTAAAGATGCTGTAATTCCGCTAAAATTTAAAATCAGTATAAACCGGAAGGTGATCGCTGAATCCACCGATATACTTAGATCCGTAATAGGTGCGGAAAGGTTTCTTCCCAAACCAGGCTTCGTCGTCCTGAAAAAGGAAAGGTGCTTCAAAAATATGCATTCCATGGGTCGTAGTGTGTGCTAGCATAGGCATTGAAACTATCATATGATCAATAGCATCCCAAGTTTCGTGAAATTTGATGGTTCCCCTGTTCCATGCAAGGCCGGCACCAGCCAGTAAATCATAGAGATCGTTGGGTTGCAGGTTCACTGAATCCATTTTTGCACGAAGCACTGTACTCACTCCTTCTTCGAAAGGGGATTCATTTAAATCGCCCATAATCAGGATATTAACACCTGGATTTACAGCCAGAAGTGAATCTGACAGTTGCCGCATTACCGAAGCTACATAATTTCGTTTTGGGATAGTTGCCATAGCTCCGCCGAACTTAGATGGCCAGTGGTTGACAAAAATATTGACGGTGTCGCGTTTACAGGCTATGCCTTTCACAAAAAGAATGTCCCTTGTACGCGAAGTTGTATCAAAAGGGAAACGGATTGGTATAGGATAGCTCTTTAACACCTTAAATTTCTGAGGACGATATAGTAAAGCAACGTCAATCCCCCGAGGGTCGGGTGAATCGAAATGTATGATTTTATACCCGAAATTTTTTAAAGGGGTATAGTTAGTTAAACCGTACAGCACACTAAAGTTTTCCACTTCACATACGCCGATCAGGTCAGGCGGATCCCAGCCACCCACTGCAAGTATTACTTTCGAAATATTGATTTGTTTTTGCTTCAGTCTGCCGCTCGTCCAGCCCCGCATGCCGGTAGGCTGGTATTCCTCATCCGATGTGATGCTGTCTTCACGTGGGTCGAACATATTTTCGACATTATAAAACATCACACGTATTGTATTTACTCCTCTTTTGTCGGCATCAGGCTGCTGAAAAACAGCCTTTTTCTGATTCCCGGCTTGTTTCTTCTGGGCATGCAATACATTTCCAAAAAATACAGGTAAAATCAAGAAAATCAAGTACTTATAACAGTGTTTCATTCGAAAGGCAAGATTGAGAAACCAAAGGTACTAATTTATCATTAACCAGGTCCTGGATTCCGGTGGCTTCATCGATCCGGCAGTTAGAGTAGACTATTTCTAAATTACATTTATCACGTAATTGCATATCCTGATTTTATACATTCGCATTACATTTTATTTCAGAATATAACATATGGCATCAAAAAAGAAATCACCTGTAAATTTTTACCGTATTACTCTTCAGTGGGGCGTGTTTGTACTACTGTTATATATGTTGCTCCGGCCGCTTCTGGATAAAAATTATATTCCCGATTTTGAAGCCTATTGCCCTTTGGGAGGAATGCAATCTCTGGCCGGTTATTTTTCAGTTCACTCCCTGGCATGCTCCATGACAACGGTACAAATAGCATTGGGAATTGCATTACTACTAGGTGTTGTACTGTTCAGTAAACTATTCTGCAGCTATATCTGTCCAATCGGAACATTTACTGAATGGATGGGCACATTGGGCCGGAAAGCAAAGATGCATATCACATTAACCGGCAATTTCGACAGGATACTCCGGGTATTCAAATATATACTGCTGTTCATCACTTTTTATTTCACCGTAACAGCCAGCGAATTATTCTGCAGGACTTTCGATCCGTTTTATGCAAGTTTCACCGGTTTTAGCGGCGACGTGGTTTTGTGGTATGCCATCCCTGCTCTTGTACTCACAATAGCAGGCTCATTTTTTATCAACCAGTTCTGGTGCAAATACCTTTGTCCGCTGGGAGCTGTAACCAACATAGCTGTTTATGCATTACCGGCTGCGGCAATTACGCTGCTCTGGGTTTTACTCACCAATGTCGCAGGCCTGGTGATTCCTTGGCCATGGCTGCTGGGGACTTTGTGCCTGATGGGGTTTATTTTTGAAGCAACCACATTAAAATTCTTCATTTTTCCATCGCTGCGGATAATCCGTCACGATGATATCTGCACACACTGCCGTATCTGCGACAAAAAATGCCCGATGGCGATAGAGATTTCTACGGTTGAAACTGTGGATCACATCGACTGCCATTTATGCGTTGATTGCGTGGTTAAATGCCCCGAAAAAGGCGCGCTTACCATCAATAAACGGAATCTCCGCTGGCTGCCTGCTGTTGCTACTGTACTTTTATCAGCCGCTGCCATTACCATAGCTACATTTTATGAACTACCAACCATCAGTGAAAACTGGGGAGATATAAGTGGCAAAAATGTAAAAGTAGTCAGGATGGATGGGCTAAAAAACATTAAGTGTTTTGGCAGTTCCCGGTCGTTTGCCAACCACATGAAGGAAATTCCCGGTGTATTGGGCGTCGAAACTTTCGTAAAACATCACAGGGTTATTGTTTATTTCAACGATTCCATTATTCATTCGGAAGGCGTAAAACAAGCAATCTTCTCCCCTCTTTCCGAATTACTCAATTTTAACGGGAAAACAACTGGCATGGTAAGCTTCGTTAAGTTAGGGATCGACCGTTGCTTCGATCCGAACGACCAGTTTTACCTGGCTGAATTACTACGTAAGGATAGAGGTGTATTAGCGGTAAGCACCCTTTTTGGAGAACCGGTGCAGGCTACCATTTATTTTGATACATCTCTCACTGATGAGAACGGTATTAAAAAAGCAGTGTCCATGAAAACACTCTTAATGGGCGAAGGAAAAGAGCAAACTGAAATAGAAACGGGATTTGTTGTAAATGAGAAAGAGAAAACAAATGGTGAAATGCCTGCCTCCGAATTTCTTGCTTTATTTATCCCTGTTACCGATGTTGCATTCAACAAATACGAAAGTTATTCCGATGACAAGATGCTGGTTTATGAACTTCCGTTCGACCAGGCTGCCGACCCGGAAATGCAGCAATGGATACCTTACCTGGTTTCGCATGCCTCCAATGATGATGGAATTGTAAGGATTCAGACAGCTTATACTGAAAGCGGCCCGGTAATTAAAATCTGGTTTGTTGAAAGCCTTACCACGGTTGAAAAAATAAACTCCCTTCTGAAATCGCCTGAATTTATTGTTCACTATCCGGACAAATCGGTTAAGAAGGTACAGAACCCTTTCAGGTTTGCTATATGAAAAATAGAATGAATTGATGATATTTATTAGTTAGCCCTTATTTTAAGAAACAGAACGCGAAACATAATACTAACATATAAAACGAAGCAAAATGAGAATTAAGACATTTTTTTTAATTACACTTATTGCATGTTCATTACAAGTTATTGGACAAGAAAAAACTGACAATCTTGATTTTAGATTAGGGGCAGGAATTTCTCTGTTGGGTTCTGGTGACATGGTGACTTTTAACTATGAAAATGAAATCAATTACAAATTGAACCAATATTTTACAAGTTCAGTTTCATTAAATTTAGGTAGAAGTAATTATGGCGTTTCAGAAACTGCCTCTTTTGTTCAAGGGAATATTAATGTTTTTTTATCGCCATTTAAAAATATTAATCGATTTGACTTTAGAGTTGGAACGGGATTGACATATTATAATATTTCCGATGCCTACGAATCGTCACAAAATTGGGAAAATGGAGTTTTGGTAGATACAGATTATGAATTTGACATGCGAAACTCTTTTGGTTATAACATTATTATAGAGAATTCATTTTCGTTGACAAATAGACTTTTTGTAGGACTGAAGTTATTCACGCAATCATATTTTAATGGAGATATTAACTCTGGATTATTATTGAAATTAGGATTAAAAATATAAAAACAAGGGCTAACAAACGCTATAGCAAATGCGGGTTTGCGTGTTCGTTGAAACATTTGAAATCTTTACATACATTTGTGCTGGCAGACATAATAAGACAACAACAAACTATGAGAAAATTCATAATTAAATTAGCATTATTATTTATTTCTATCTCGACATACAGTCAGAATTCAGTTGATTCGATTTTTGATTTTGTACTGAATGATTATATTGCAAATCGTGTTCAAACTCAAAATTTCTATATACAAAATCGAACTTATAATATTCACCTTTCTGGTGACAGTTTGTTTTTGAATCAGCTTAAGAAAGATACAATTTACGCAAGTCAACCACGGGAAGATTTGGATTCAGCCTTTGATATTTTAAATAGTAAAGAAGGCAGAATTCACAAAAGGCATTTTAAATATAAGTCTATTAGTGAAAAGAAAAGAAAAAAGGATTCGGCCCTTGCAACATCAGAGAATGGCATCCTGCTTTATGACCCTTTATCTGAGTGGAAAAAATTCCAGTCAAAACATGCAGATTGTGAAGGTATTGTAACTTTGACTTATCCTTCAGTTTCTGCAGACAATAAAAATTTTATAGTATACATTGACTTTTACAATGCTTCTAAAAAAGGATTTGGTGACTTGATCTTTGGTACAAAACAGGACAATAAATGGACAGTAATAAAAGAGATGAACTTCACTCAAAATATAACAAGTATAATTGTTGTAGCACATTGAGAAATTACTGCACACAAACAGCACCTAGCCATAATGCGAGGTTTCGTGGTCGTTGAAACATTGGAAATCTTTATATATATTTGTGCTTGCTTACAGCTGAATTGCCTTCTAATCCCGCACCAAAGCTGGCTGCAATCCGATCTCATTTTTATAAGCTACTAAAAACAACCCGGATGAAAATTTACCTTCCTTTCCTGCTATTTGCGCTTCTGGCGTGCAAAAATAATCAACCCTCCACCGACAAGCACTTAACGGATGATCTGGCCACAGATATTTCCGTTCTTGCTTCCGACAGCCTTCAGGGCAGGGCTCCCTGTTCCATTGGGGAGAAACGCACCCTTTCGTACCTCCAAAAACGCATGAGAGAAATCGGACTTGAACCCGCTTTTGAAGGCAGTTTTTTGCAGGAAGTTCCCCTGGTGAAAATTACATCCAACGTACCGGATGTTATTACTTTTAAAACACCAAAGGGTTCTTTGAATATGAAAGGCAGAGATGATATTTCGGTTTGGAGCCCGGTTTCCCGGGATGAGGTAAGCTTTGCTAATACAGAACTGGTTTTCGCCGGTTTTGGCATAAATGCACCCGAACAGCAATGGAACGATTTTGCAGGCGTCGATGTCAAAGGCAAAATCATAGTGGTAATAGTGAATGATCCGGGTTTTTACACCGGCGACTCAACCTTGTTCAAGGGTAAAACAATGACGTATTACGGCCGCTGGCGCTATAAATTTGAAGAAGCTGAGAAACAGGGCGCAGCCGGATGCCTGGTAATCCACCAGGAAAAAGCGACGGGTTATCCATGGGCTATTGTAAGCAGCCATCACAACCATGCCGAATATTATCTTATGGATGAGAAACTTACCACTGCAAAATGTAAACTACAGGGCTGGATTACTACCGATATGGCTCAGGAATTATTCAAAGAGAATGGACTTGAGCTCGGGAAAATGATCAAAGAAGCCTCCTCGCGCGGATTCAAAGCCAGGCCGCTTAAAACAACGCTTTCGCTGAAAGTTCAGAATTCGTTTGAACAATGTACATCCCATAACGTGGCAGGCATCATACGCGGGAGCAGTGAAAAGAATGAAGCCATTGTTTACACCGGCCATTGGGACCACCTGGGCATTGGTACTGTTGTTAACGGAGATTCAATCTATAACGGTGCGTCCGACAATGCATCTGCAATGGCATGGATGCTTGCCATTGCAAAAGAATTTAAAAAGCAGAAAGAACCATGCAAACGCTCTGTTATTTTCCTGGCGCCTACGGCTGAAGAAAGCGGCTTATTCGGTTCCGAATGGTATGTTCAGCATCCAGCCATTCCAATCAAAAATACCGTTGCATGCCTTAATTCAGATGTTTATTTGTTCCTGGGTCATTTTAACGATGTTACCGTAACCGGTTTGGGACAGTCGGGACTGGACGAAATTTTGACTGCAGAGGCAAAAAAACAGGGCCGCTACATAGCATCCGATCCAAATCCTGAAAACGGTATGCTTTTCCGCTCCGATCAGCTTCCCTTTATGAAAATGGGTGTTCCCGCGCTCTTTGCCAAAGGCTATATCGATCAGAAAGAACTGGGAAAGGAAAAAACTGCTGAGAAAATTAAAAACTACTGGAAGACAATTTATCATAAACCATCTGATGAATTTAACCCTCAAAAGGATCACCTGGAAGGCATTGCCGATGATGTGCAATTGTTCTACAACGTTGGTTTCAGTATTGCCAATTCAGCAACTATGCCGGAATGGAAAAAAGGTTCCGAGTTCTTTGTTGAAAGGAAATAGTTCAAAGTATTTCATGCGAATCAAGGGTCGAAATTCATTTTTCCACCCACGCTGGCGCGAATCTCCTGACGCGTGCCTGGAATCAAATCTTCTTCATAAATACTCTAGCATGATTGATCAATACAGAATGTCATAAAATAACGAAACAAATTGTTAGCGACTAACTCAATCGTGGCAGCAAATAATATTGAGATAATATTTTAAAGTGGCTTTTTAACTGCCAGCAATCGCAGGCAAAATTATTTCCAGGCATTTAATCACCGATTCCCCAATTGTTAACAGATCAGTACGGATTTCACCAGCAGGATTATCAGGATGTTCAAAAAGACTGCTGATCCCTGTAAAATCTTCAATAATACCTAACCTGACTTTTTTGTACATTCCCTTTACATCGCGCTGTTCACAGACTTCGAGCGGGGCATTTACAAATATTTCCACCAGGTTTCCGGGCCCGATAATATCACGCAACTTTTGTCGAAAGGAAAACGTAGGTGTTATAAAACTGCATAAACAAATTACTCCCGAATCCATTAAAATCTTCGATACTTCGGCTACGCGTCGAATATTTTCAAGCCCGGAAACCAGATCAAAACCCAAATCGCAGTTTAGCCCTTACCGAAGAACATATCCGTCCAGGTTTTGCACCAAATAATTCTCTTGTTGCAGGATTAACATCAGCGCATCCCTCAAAGTAGGTTTTCCCGCACCGTATAAACCGGTTAACCAGATAACTTTTGAGAGTTGCTTTCTGCGATGACCGGGATTAACTGAATTGCATTTCAAAAGAGAGTTGATTTAAGGTCTGAAAAGAAATGTATCAAAATAGTAATATCTTAGCTGGTCTATCTTGAGGTTTATTAGTTTTTATTATACTTACCGGCAATAATTGAAGTCATATAGTTCATACAACATTACTGTTTCAGATAATACAGGCAATGATTTGTAAGAATCTTAATTCAGAAGGTACGTATGTAACTAATATCAATTTCTTAGATAGGAAAGAGTGATTCCATGAATTTTATTCTGTTATACATTTTATACTTTCTGATGAAGAGTATGAAGATCAGACCGATGAAGAAATGATAATTGATGTATCTTAACACACTGTGGCTTAAACAATTATTTTATCACGAAAAATTTACAGAAAATTCAATATTAACATTCACATCTGCATTCTGAACTATAATTGTTATTCGAACAAAAAACAATCGATTAAACATGCTAATCTGAACTTGAAACAATTATTCAGAATATTCACGGCTTTCTTTCTTTGAGAAAACCATCACAATAGAAGCGGAAAAGTCGATGATAAACGCAGTAATAATCATTAACATAATGATTACGTGCCAGGAATAGTTCATTTCACCCAGCCAATAATGAAGAATAAGAACAAAACAATTTATTAACGAAAAAATACTGAGTGTGTAAAGAGAGAATTTTTTATCCGGAGAGACGGGGATCAGCAAAGCAGCCATGCCAATTGCAGTTAATTTAAAAATTGCCCAGATTGCTCCCCAAAAAAGAGGAATAAGCAGGATAAAAAACAGAGTATTTAAATCATTGTACCACTGGCTGGTTCTGTCAATAGTCCAGTTGAGCAGGCGCATAAAAGCCAGGTTAATTATTACAAGTGCGATAATGCTCACAGGAATAAAAACTATAAACTTTAGTTTTTTCATTTGTTCATTTTAAACATTCCGGGTTGACAATCAAGTTAATACCACTCGATATATTCTTCCCTGACTGGGTAAAACTACATAATTTTTCAATACATTTAAGGAACAAACTATGTTATTTTGTAATAAATAGTCAGGACGAGGGGCAAAAATGGAACAATGATCTATAAAACATACAAACAATTGATCTGAATGTAATGTTCAGAAACTCTAACGCAGACAGGAGAATTAAAATAATTTATTTCAGTTTTTGGCAGAACAACCTGAACCAAACTTTGACTTCAGACTAACATAATATACTGTTTCTTAGAGGAAATCTGTTTTTTTTGATGCAAATGATGCTTCTTACTTTTTAAAACCGGGTTATCGTAGGTTGCTGCAAATCGGCACGACAACACAGAACTGAATATATAAAAAATGTGCGTTGTACTGGATTCGAACCAGTGACCCCCGCCCTGTCAAGGCGGTGCTCTAAACCAACTGAGCTAACAACGCTGATAAGTGTGCAAAAGTAGCATTTTATTCAATTGTTTTAAAAGCTTTATCTGAATTCATCCAAAAATACTAAACTCTGGAATATTTATCTTTTTTGTCACTTTTTCTTGCAATTGAGATAATTACTACATGTAAAATTATACATTTGACGAAAATATCCCAAACAATGAAAAACATACTCTTTATCCTAACAATTGTAACCTTAGGCTTACTCTTAAATTCAAATGTTTTTGCTCAAAACGGCACAAAACAATTTGAATTTGATGACTTCTTTAAAAACTATACATTTTACTCACCTGGTGTGCAAGGCTTTCAATCTATGAATGATGGCAAAAATTATAGCGTAGTTGAAGGCCGGGGTACAAAACTGGTAGAACATAATTACGAAACAGGTGAAACTGTCAAAACGCTGCTTGATCTGGCCACAATCAACAATGAAAAAATTAAAACCTTCAGCGACTATAGTTTTAATGCAGACGAATCTAAGATTTTGCTGCTTACCGACAGGGAGGCCATTTACCGCCGTTCGTTTACAGCTAATTATTTTGTTTATGATATTGCGAAACAAACGCTCACCCCGGTATCAGAAAACGGGAAACACCAGCTGGCAACTTTCTCACCTGATGGAAGCAAGATTGCTTTTGTCCGCAAGAATAATCTTTTCTTCACTGACCTGTCGACCGGCATCGAAACCCAGGTTACCAATGACGGCAAATTCAATTACGTAATTAATGGCGCTCCCGACTGGGTATATGAAGAGGAATTTTCGTTCAGCAAAGCATATGAATGGTCTCCCGACGGGAAAGTTCTGGCCTGGATTCGTTTCGATGAAAGCCTTGTACCGCAATTCAGCATGACTCTGTTCCAGGGACAAGCACCGGCATTAGATCAATACAAACTTTACCCGGGGGTTGAAACTTTTAAGTATCCCAAAGCGGGTGATGCCAACTCAGTTGTAAGCGTTCATACCTATAATATTGAAACCGGTGACAAACAAACCATGGATATCGGAACCGAAACCGATATTTATATCCCGCGAATCCGTTTTACACGGGATCCAAATAAGCTGGCAATATTCAGGCTCAACCGCCTTCAGAATAATTTTGAAATATTACTGGCTGTACCGGCAACAGGCAAAACACAGGTACTTCTGACTGAAACCAACAAATACTATTTCGATGAGAATTACTTTGATGATATTCAGTTTTTGGATGACAAAACCCATTTCACCATGAGAAGTGAGCGCGATGGCTATGCCCATATCTACCTGTTCGATATGCTCGGAAATATAACATCACAGGTTACAAAAGGCAATTTTGATGTCACATCGCTCGACGGCTGTGATGTGAAAAACAAGCTTTTTTATTATACTTCTGCTGAGCCAACACCTTATCAACGTGAAGTGTATTGTATTAAATGGGATGGCTCGGGAAAGAAGAAACTTTCAATAAATACAGGAGCAAACTCTGCAAAATTCAGCGAAGGATTTAAATACTATACCATAACATCATCAAATGTCAAAACACCTTCTTCCACAGTTTTATACAATGCGAAAGGCAAAACAGTGCGTGTCCTGGATGATGGCAAAGCTCTTACTGATAAGCTGAAAGAGTATAATTTCGGGTACCGGGAGTTTTTCAACTTTAAAACAACTGATAATGTCAGCCTGAATGGATGGATGTTGAAACCGGCAAATTTCGATCCTGCAAAAAAATATCCGGTTTTTATGACTCAATATAGCGGACCAAATTCGCAAAGTGCTCTTGATGAATGGGACCTGAGCTGGGAAAATTATCTTGCCCAACTGGGATACATAGTAGTTTGTGTTGATGGACGAGGCACCGGCGGCCGGGGTGAAACCTTCCGTAAAATGACCTATATGCAGTTAGGGAAGTACGAAACTATCGACCAGATCGAAACCGCCAGGTACATGGGCTCACTTCCATTTGTTGATGCAACGCGCATCGGAATCTGGGGCTGGAGCTTTGGCGGTTACATATCATCATCGTGTATGGTGAAAGGCAACGGCATTTTTAAAGCAGGAATTGCCGTGGCTCCTGTAACCAACTGGCGGTATTATGATAATATTTATACCGAACGTTTTATGCGCACGCCCCAGGAAAATCCTGATGGGTACGATCAGAATTCCCCTCTAAACTTTGCAGCGGACCTTAAAGGTAATTTCCTTATTTGCCATGGCACGGCTGATGATAATGTTCATGTTCAGAATACGATGGAATTTACAGAGCGACTGGTACAAGCCAATAAACAATTTGAAGAGCAGCTGTACACCAACCGTAATCATGGCATACGTGGCGGGAATACAACTTATCACCTTTATACTCGGATGATAAATTTTATACTGGAAAAGCTATAAGTGATAAGCTTTATGGGATAAGGTGTAAGGGGTAAGGCGTAAGAGGGAGAACAAAATCACTAAAATCAGGTGGCTACCAATTTTTAAATGGCATTTTTGCCAGTTTTGAGTTGTAATAGCGCTTGTCGCCGGTTACTTCCTTGCCAAGCCAGATCGGAACATCAAACAATTCTTCTTCCGAACTTAGCTCAATTTCAGCCATTGAAAGCCCTTCGTTTTCACCATAAAACTCATCTACTTCGAAAGTAAATTTACCTACCTGTACAAGATAACGTGTTTTATCAATAATGCCAGGTTCACACAAAGTGAGCAATTCACGGGCTTCATCAACAGGAATTTCCTTTTCCCACTCGTAACGGCTCATGCCCGAATGATTGGAAACGCCTTTTATAGTAATGAACCCTCTATCTCCATATATCCTCACTCTCACAATACGTTCCGGAACTGATGACAGATATCCCTGGGTAATCCGGGAATAGGTAAAAGCAAATTGCTTATATCCATCCTTTACCAGAAATTTTCGTTCGATTTCCTGCGGCATGATACTTATTATTTTTTTAGAGGATTGTCAGATACAGAAAAGGTGAGTTATTCTTACATTCGAACAATTTGCACATGGGAATAGCAAAGATATTCAATAATTTCACATATCAAAAAAATGTCTTTTGCAACTTTCCCGATATGGGATAACTTCATATAAAACAAAAAAGTCGGCAAAAATTATCGGCTTTTCGAAATCTTGTGAACTTAAGTGAGCCAAAACAGTAGAGGCCATTATACTAAATTTGACTAAGTGAATCAGGTAAATATTGGTGTTTTTTACATCTTGAAATATTTTCCAGATCATATCAAAAACGAACTATGTATTAAAAACCTTTTCTTTTCTGTTCAAATAATACCTAATTTTTCCGTGATTAGCATTATGGCTATGGCAATTAGAATTGAAAAACCGCATAATAAAGATATTACAATGCCTTTAAAACGCTCCCTCTTTAATTCTTTCATATCTAGTTTACCCACCTCTTCTCTTATCTCATCAAGGTTAATCTTTCTTCTATAAAAAAGTACGCTGCTGATGGGGAAAGTGAAAATAAAAAATATACCAAATGGAGCAATATTCTTTCGTAAAAATGCTGGATCAACATGCATTAATCTTACAGCATAAAAATTGATTGAGCCCAAAATGGCTGAGGTCAATACAAAAAGCAGGATAATTGGTAATAGGTAACCGTCTTTACTTTTTTCCCATTTGAATATTTCTCCAATTAAGACTAAACGCATTAAATAAGTTATAAACCTTTTCATTTTTTATTAAAATTTAGAGTGAAATTATTTTATTTCCAAAAATTATAATCTTGTCAAACTATTTATACCATCAACTTAAAACATCCATATATCAATTTAAAACTGTGTAAACTGAAAATTTACCCGACTCAATATTAATAAGACAATCATAAAATCTATCCCATTTACAAACAAATAATTAATGCAAATATAGAAAAATCAGAATAATCAACATTACATATAAAACTAATATTTAAAAGATTATAAATCGTTGCTTTAGCCAGTTTTTATTGTTCAGCACAGCCCTTTCTCTAATATTCGTATCGTGTAAAATATGTTTCGGAAACCGGAAACAAATTTCACTTCAAAATATGCTTGAATATATCCATAACGTAAAAAGCCGGCAATAAATACCGGCTTTTCAAAATCTAAAATAAATCGTAATTATTTGGCGTACTTGAAATCTTTTCCAAGATAACGTGCGCTGCTACCCAGAATTTCCTCAATACGAAGCAACTGGTTGTATTTTGCTATACGGTCGGTGCGGCTTGCTGAACCGGTTTTAATAAGGCCTGTATTCAAAGCTACTGCAAGATCAGCAATGGTTGTATCCTCAGTTTCGCCTGAGCGATGGCTCATAACAGCAGTATATGAATTACGGTATGCCATGTTTACAGCATCAATGGTTTCTGTTAAAGTCCCAATCTGGTTTACTTTAATCAGGATTGAATTGGCAACGCCCTGGTCAATACCCATCTGCAGACGTTTGGTATTGGTAACAAACAAATCATCACCAACTAACTGAATCTTATTACCCATAACATCAGTCATCAGTTTCCAGCCAGCCCAATCGTCTTCGGCCATACCGTCTTCGATGGAGATAATAGGATATTTGTCGATCCATGTTTTCCAATAATCTACCATCTGCGAAGATGTAAGTTTATCACCGGTTGATTTTTTCAGGTGGTATACTTTTTCTTCTTCAAGATAATACTCACTTGAGGCAGGGTCGAGGGCGATAAACACATCTTTACCTGGTTTGTAACCTGCTTTTTCGATAGCCTGAAGTATTACCGTAATAGCTTCTTCGTTGGATTTCAGGTTAGGCGCAAATCCTCCTTCATCGCCAACGTTGGTTGAATAACCGCCCTTTTTAAGAACTGATGCAAGGCTGTGAAATACTTCAGCGCCCATGCGCAAACCTTCGCGGAAATTAGGAGCGCCAACCGGCATAATCATAAATTCCTGGAAATCGATGCTGTTATCAGCATGGGATCCACCATTAATGATATTCATCATAGGAATAGGCAAAGTGTTTGCATTAACACCACCTACATAGCGGAATAAATAACTACTTGATTCCTGTGCGGCTGCATTGGCAACGGCCAGCGAAACGCCTAAAATAGCATTTGCTCCAAGGTTGGATTTGTTAGGAGTTCCGTCGAGTTCGATCATTTTAGCATCGATCTCGTTCTGCTCGGTAACAAAGAAGCCTTTCAGTTCCTCACCCAACACTTTGTTTACATTCTGAACAGCTTTCAGAACACCTTTACCCCCATAAATGGCTTTATCACCGTCGCGAAGCTCGCAAGCTTCATGAATACCTGTTGAAGCTCCTGATGGAACAGCTGCGCGGCCCATTACGCCGTTCGATGTGAATACATCTACCTCAATAGTGGGATTGCCGCGCGAATCCAATATCTGGCGGCCTGTAATGTTTACTATCTGACTCATATATTTTAATTTAAGGGTTTAGGATTTAGGGGTTAGGGAATGTGCTAATCTGCTAATTTGCTAATGTGCTAATTACCAATCTTAGAAATTAATGCATTATCGCATTTACACATTATCGAATTATCGCATTATCCCATTATCGCATTGATACATTATCGCATTATTACATTACCGCATTATCACATTATCGCATTATCACATTATCGCATTATCACATTAGAATGTTCGGGAAAAGATAAAAGGATAAAGCAAAGTAACCTTCACTTTATCCCTTTAATTAATTCATTGTATGAATTTTAGTTATTTTTCTTCTGTTTCGTCTTCTTTAGCTTTGTCTTCAACTGGTTTTTCTACAACCTCTTCTGCCTCGGCAACTACTTCTGCTTCAGCAACTACTTCAGTTTCTTCTACAGCTTCGGTTTCTGCTACAACTTCGGGCACTTCAGCCACTTTTGTTTTAGCTTTGGACTTAGGAGCTTTTTCAGCAACAGGAGTTTCGACAGCAGCATCGGTTGCTTTTTTAGCAGCTGGTTTACGGCGGCGAACAGATTTTTTAGTCGTATCTTTAACAGTCAACAGGTTTTCGTTATAGTCAACTAATTCGATAATACACATATCAGCATTATCGCCAAGGCGGTATCCTGTTTTTAATATGCGTACATATCCGCCCGGACGATTAGCCACTTTAACTGAGATATCACGAAAGAGCTCAGTTACAGCTTCTTTATCCTGCAGGTAGCTGAATACTACACGGCGTGAGTGAGTTGAATCTATTTTAGCGCGTGTGATCAATGGTTCTACATATCCACGAAGTGCCTTTGCTTTTGCAATGGTTGTACTGATACGTTTATGCATGATCAGCGAGCTTGCCATATTTGACAGCATAGCCTTGCGATGAGTACTGGTTCTTCCCAGGTGGTTTATTGATTTATTATGTCTCATTTCGCTTATTCCTTATCTAATTTGTACTTCGCAACATTCATTCCGAATTCGAGGCCTTTTGTTTTCACCAGATCTTCCAGTTCGGTTAACGACTTTTTACCAAAATTGCGGAATTTCAATAAGTCGTTTTTGTTAAAAGCTACCAGTTCGCCGAGGGTTTCAACATCAGCAGCTTTCAGGCAGTTGAGGGCGCGAACCGAAAGATCCATATCCACCAACTTGGTTTTTAATAACTGACGGATATGAAGAGTGTTCTCGTCAAATTCTTCAGCTACTGCTTTTTCTTCGATATCCAGTGTGATTTTCTCATCGCTGAAGAGCATGAAGTGATGGATAAGAATCCTTGCGGCTTCTTTCAACGCATCTTTAGGATGAATTGATCCGTCGGTTTTGATTTCGAGAATAAGTTTCTCGTAGTCAGTTTTCTGCTCAACGCGGAAGTTCTCCATGCTGAATTTCACGTTTTTGATAGGCGTGTGAATGGAATCCATAAAAATCGTACCCAGGTGAGCGGTAGGAATTTTATTTTCTTCGGCCGGTACATATCCCCTGCCTTTATTCACGCTGATCTCAACATTCAGTTTTACTGAAGGCTCCATGTGACAGATAACTATCTCAGGATTCAGTACCTGGAATATCGAAAGATGCTTGGCTATGTCGCCAGCGGTGAAAGTATCTTTACCGGTAACAGTAAAATTGATTTTTTCACTTTCTTCCGATTCAATTTGTTTGCGGAAACGTACTTTTTTCAGGTTAAGAATAACATCTGTTATATCCTCAACAACACCTTTTACCGACGAAAATTCGTGTTCAACTCCATCGATGCGTAATGAGGTAATAGCAAATCCTTCCAATGAAGAAAGCAAAATCCTGCGCAATGCATTACCGATTGTGATACCAAAGCC
>JBBQGD010000051.1:0-18397 GCA_038322655.1 Bacteroidales bacterium
GAAGTACATTACAGGAAAGTATGACCTGGAAATCCTTTCGCTGCCGCGAATAACACTTCATGATGTCGAAATAAGTCAAAGTCATACCACAACAATTGAAATACCTGAGCCAGGAATTGCAGTTTTCAGAAAATCATTTAACGGCTACGGCACATTATTACTAAACGATAAAAACAAGCTCACCAGGATATATGAACTTAACGAAGCCCTTACAATGGAAACGTTATACTTACAGCCCGGCAGCTACCGGATTGTTTTCCGCCCGAAAAGTTCCCGGTCCACATTATATACTGTTCAACAGAGTTTTGTTATTGAATCAGGGAAGACATCTGATATTCAGTTTTATAAATAATTCCTCAAAGGACACTGAAACCGGATATCGAAATTTATTCTTTCAAATTCTGACCCAAACAAAAGACCAACAATACTTTAGAATTAAACCTTCAAACATGCTGATAGTCTTATAAAAATAAGTTAACCAGGAATTTCAGACTTGAATTATCCTGAAATAAAAAACTTTTTAGCCTTATTTGGCGAGAGAATCACCTGTAAAAATATTGTAGCACCTGCAATTCATGCCCGAATATACTGACATTGAACTTGTTGAACTGTTTCGTGATGCCGACAGAAAGCATTACGCATTTAACCTTTTGGTACGTAAGTACCAGGAAAAAGTATATTATTTTGTGCGCCGACTGGTAATTAATCATGACGATGCTGATGATGTGGTACAAAATGTTTTTATAAAAGTATGGAACAACCTTGGTTCCTTCCGCGAAGACTCTAAATTATTTACCTGGTTGTATCGTATTGCAGTAAATGAATCTCTGAGTTTCCTGAAAAGCAAACAACTCAGATCCTTTTTATCGTTATCATCGCCCGAAGCAATGATGGTAAATTCATTGCGCGATGATCATTATTTCGATGGAACGGAGATACAAAGACGACTGGCAACGGCCATTATCAGGCTTCCAAAAAAACAGCAATTGGTATTTAACATGAGGTATTACGATGACCTTACTTATGATGAGATGTCAGAGATACTGGGCACTTCAGTTGGCGCATTAAAAGCTTCTTACCATTTCGCAGTAAAAAAAATCGAAGAATTTGTAACTGAAATTTAAACTTTAACAGATTGTTAATGTCATATACATATCATGAACATGAAACAAAACATATCAAATCAATCAATTGAAACTGAAAAACTGCCTCCTATTCTTGAAAAACTAAGGAAAGAAGGTCATGGTTTTAGTGTTCCTGATGGATATTTTGATTCATTGAGTCCACGCATTGTTGATAGCATTAAAAAACAGGAAAACAGGTCACTCCTGACGATTTTGGTTCCCTCATTCCGGAAACCTTTAATATGGGCTCCTGTGTTTGCAACTGTGGTTGTTGCTGTTTTTCTGATTTTTGTAATTCCGGGTAAAAATTCATCAACAATGCCGGTTACGGACGAATGGACACAAATCAAAATGGCTTACGACGAATCATATGCCCAGGAAGCATTACTTGCTGAAAGCACTACAATTGATAAAGAACTGGAAAACTCAACTGGCAGTAATATAGGTGCTGAAGTGTTAACTCAAAATGAGCCAAGTGTTAGCGAAATCACAGAATATCTCAAAGAACATGAAAATGAGCTTGACATTTTAAATGAATACTAAAAAAAGAATTATGAAAACAAATTTTGTCAAAATTGCAGCTACCGGTTTGCTTTTGGTATTAATGTTATTGGTAAAATCATTTGAAGCAAATGCACAGCAGGACAATCTCAGGTTTTATCAACAAGATAACCAAATTGTTAAACAGCATAATGAGTTTACTTCACAAAGCAATCAATCTGATGTGCAATATAATCAACAGGAAGCTCAGAGTAAACAACACTCAGAACAACACAAAAATATTCAGGCCCAAAAGATTGCTTTTATTACTCAGGAACTGAATCTTACCCCGGATGAAGCTAAATTTTTCTGGCCAGTATATAATGAATACGACGCAAAAAGACATGAACTGAAGAAATCATTTAAAGAAACAGGTGGTTTTCAAAAAACGGATATGAACAAGCTAACGGAAAGTGAAGCTATTCAAATTCTTGATAACCAGATTATTGAAGCTCAAAAATACCTTGATCTCCGGAAAGAGTATCATGCTAAATTCAAATCAGTACTTCCTGCAGTTAAAGTATTAAAGTTATATGATGCTGAACGTGATTTTCAGAAAATGCTTATGGATAAAATAAGGGAACACAATCAATCAACATTTCCTGCAGATAAAAAGTAAAATGATATAAATTTATACTGAGGGACTTATTTAAAGAAGAGGAAACATAAAAACGAAGGCCGACAAAATTGTCGGCCTTCGTTTTTATTTGTGCTTGTCTGGTCCGGTTACCCGTTCATAGATACCAGGAATTCTTCGTTAGTCTGAGTGAATTTCATTTTATCTCTAAGGAAATCCATGGCTTCGATCGGATTCATATCTGCAAGGTGATTGCGGAGAACCCACAAACGTTGCAACACATCCTTTTCGAGCAGCAGATCATCACGGCGTGTACTTGAGGCCACAATATCTATAGCAGGAAAGATCCGCTTGTTGGAAAGTTTACGATCGAGCTGTAGCTCCATATTACCTGTACCTTTAAATTCCTCGAAAATAACCTCATCCATACGCGAACCTGTTTCAGTAAGAGCTGTTGCAATGATAGTAAGTGAACCACCATGTTCAATCTGCCTTGCAGCGCCAAAGAATCTCTTTGGTTTTTGAAGCGCGTTTGCTTCAACACCTCCAGAGAGTACTTTTCCGGAAGCAGGGGCAACTGTGTTGTAAGCTCTTGCCAAACGGGTAATTGAATCCAAGAGAATAACAACATCATGGCCACATTCGGTAAGGCGTTTTGCTTTTTCGAGAACCAGGTTAGCAATGCGTACATGGCGATCAGCAGGCTCATCAAATGTTGATGAAATAACCTCTGCCTTAACATTACGAGCCATATCAGTTACTTCTTCAGGACGTTCGTCAATCAGTAAAACAATAAGGTATGCTTCAGGATGATTGTAGGCAATAGCATTGGCAATTTCTTTGAGCAAAACCGTTTTACCGGTTTTTGGCTGTGCGACAATCAAACCGCGTTGTCCTTTACCAATCGGGCTGAAAAGATCAATAATACGTGTACTCAGGCTTGACCCCGGATGTCCGGTAAGTTTGAATTTCTTTTCAGGGAATAAGGGTGTGAGATAATCAAAAGGAATACGGTCGCGGATTTCCTCAGGAAGTTTACCATTGATATTTTCAACTTTTACCAATGGGAAATACTTTTCGCCTTCTTTAGGTGGCCGGATTGTTCCTTTGACTGTATCACCGGTTTTAAGTCCGAAAAGTTTTATCTGCGATTGTGAAACATATACATCATCGGGCGAACTCAGATAATTGTAATCAGAGGAACGCAGGAAACCATATCCATCAGGCATCATTTCGAGAACGCCTTCACAACTAACAATTCCTTCGAACTCCCATGAGTACTCTTCGCGTGGTGGTTGAATTGGTTGCGGAGGACGGCGGTCATTGCGTTCGTTTCGTTCAGTACGATCACCCCGTCCGTAACGCTGCATATCCCTGGAAATATCATTGGTCCGGGGCTGTTCTGCCTGCATATTACCATTCTGAGCAGTTACTTCTTCAGTTTCTTCTTCCTGAACTATTTCACGACGGCTCAGAATCTCAGAGTTTGGTTCTTTAAAATCAAATGAAGGTATAAATTCATCGGGCATCGATGATTTCTCTTCAACCAGAGCAGCATCATCTTCCTGATTTGAACTCCTTGGTTTTGGTTTCCAATCGTTGTTCCTGACAGGTTTTTCAATAACAGGAATTGTCTCAGCATTAGTATCAGGCGGAGTTACTGTACTGTCTTCCCTTTCCTGTGGACGGCGGCCCCTACGACGGCGCTCATGAAATTCCTGAAGCTCCCAGGCCGGAACATTTGTTGATTCAGGACGCTCAAATGATTTAACTGAAGGTGTATCATCATCAGTCTTATCGTTATCTCTGGAAAAACTTCGCCGGGGCTCGTAAGGAGTCACAATGCGTTTTTGAGGCTCTGTAGGCTTGGCAGGTGTCTCCTCCACCTCGGGTTTAACGCTAACTGTTTTTTCAACTTTTATTTCAGGAAGTTCTGTTTTATCTGCCTTGGCTTTATCAGCAACAATCTCTTGTTTCGGCTTGCTTTCTACTTTCCTGACTTCTTTTAACTTTTCAGCAGGAATACGCTGACGAGTGCCTTTCTGGGGGAAAACCCGTGCCTTTTTTTCAGCTTCCAGAATGTCGGGTGTTGGATTTGCAGCTTGCAGATCAAGGATCTGGTAAACCAGGTCCTGTTTTTTCATTGTTTCGCTTTTGCGGATGTTAAACTGCTTTGCAATATCGCGTAATTCATTGAGCAGCTTACCTTCGAGTTCGCTTTTATCGTACATGCGAATGGGATTGATTGAAAGAATAATTGGGAGTTTAAATCGTATGAATTAAATTATACTATCATGTGAAAACCTGAAAAAGGGTATACTTGAAATACTTACCGGGAAAAATCAGGAAAATTCAGAGTGGGTTGTATTAAAACTTTGCAAATATATGAATGTTTTTTGATTTTGGTCCACTAATAGTTAATTTATTCTAATTATTAATAAAGGAATAATTTTCTCCTGTCAATTACTTAAAAGACCATATAGTTAATTAAATTCGCGGATTGTAATTTTCTCCCATCTATATGGCACCTTCACAACTTATTGACACCTTCAGACACAAAGGATTAAGGAAAAAACTTATTGATTTGCTTCGGGATAAAGGGATTAAAGATGATAATGTGTTGAATGCCATGAATTTAATCCCGCGACATTATTTTTTCGATTCCACATTTCTTGAGTTCGCTTACGAAGATAAAGCATTCCCGATAGGTTCGGGCCAGACCATTTCGCAGCCTTACACAGTTGCCTTTCAAAGTGAACTTTTGCATTTAGAAAAAGGGATGAGGGTTCTTGAAGTTGGAACAGGTTCAGGATATCAGGCCAGCATTCTGGCGGAAATGGGAGCCCGTGTATTTACTATAGAAAGACAAAAATTATTATATGATAATTTAAAGTCATTGAATCCGCCACTTAGCTACAGGATCAGATTGTTTTATGGCGATGGCTTTACAGGATTGCCTGCTCATGCTCCCTTCGACAGGATACTTATTACAGCTGCTGCTCCTTTCATTCCTAATGCTTTGGTTTCACAATTGAAAACTGGTGGAAGACTCATAGCTCCTGTTGGTAAAAGTGACATTCAAGTCATGACACTTATCACAAAAGTGTCTGATACTGAAATAAAAACTGAAACTTTCGGCACCTTCCGTTTTGTCCCTATGCTCACTGATAAAGCCCAGGATGTGTAATAGAAGTTGAAAGAAGATGGTTTTGATATAATTAATGAAATTGATGTCAAAGATACCTTGAAGAAATAGATCGAATTTGATTTCAGTCTTTATTTATATCTCAACAACGAAAAAAAACTTAAAAAAAACTTTTCTTATTATTCCATTTCTGAAATACGCACAACCTATTTGTATCTGATAGCGAAAATCACTTTTTAATAAACCGTGCAGTTAAAAGGTTTCCTGAATCAGCTATAACCAATGTATATAATCGTGGCGATAAATCAGCTACAGCAATTACTTTTTCTGTCTGGCAATATTTTCTAATCGACTTGATAAACATCTGGCAAATATCACACCTAATAAGCTAATATACAAATGCTTGGAAGTCCACACAAAGGCGGCTTTAAAAACATACTAAAAAAAAATTATCACAAAAGGACCAAATGTTGAATCTAAGTCAAGATCAGTTTGATCAAAACTTAACAAAGATTATACTTAGAACATTAAATTTACAAATAATGTTTAAGGGAACAGAGTCGTTTATTTTATGATGCCTTATTCTTTACCAGGCACCTTCAACCTGTCGCCGGTTCCCTGTATCATGATACGTTCCCAATCTTTTCCATAACCAGGCTGTGACGGTGCTTTCGGAATGTTTTTGCCGTTGCCGTTATCGAGTAATTTGTGGCCCTCTGAATTTTTCACATTACCGTCTATATACTTCATAAACAAATACTGATAAAATACTTTCCAGTCGCTGACGAGTTTATCACCGGTTGAAACTGAATAATCAGTAATAAAATCGAGGGCAGTAGCGGGATTCATCGTGTACTTTTCCGAAGCCTTGTTATCAACAACATCTACTTCCCCGGCATACTGATTTTCGAGATGCTGCTGGTATTTTTCAATTTCAGGATGAATAAGGTTATAGCGTGTATAAGCCCAATTATTCACCATACTGAAAGTCCAGTAAGCAGATGTTTCGGACCATGTGATCATGGAACCGTTTCCAATTGCATAACTTTGCGGAACTTTTTTGATCCCACAATACATGGGTGCATATACACAACCATCAGCATCATCAACACCAAACCAGAAAATCCCACCTACCGGATCAGGAAGCCAGCTGCGTGATTGAGCTACAAAGCTGTAACCAGTTTGCTGGGTAGCGACGGCTCTTTCGTTGAGGTACATTATGCTATCTACGTCAAATTCCATCGGCCGCCAGCGGTATGGAAGTTTAAAAGGTCCGGCACCAGGATCGTTGCGCATATCGAGTGGAGTATCTTCGTAATGATCGCGCATAGCCGCCATAACCTGCTGACGGCTAAGCGGCGAATCCGGCTTTACCCACAATGGTAGCCTGTTCGATACAAATCCATTGGGATTTTTGCTTCCGTCCATTAATACTGTGTTGTGCAAAAATTTGCCAAGTACATAATTTGTATAATCAGCTCCTTCGCGAACATCTTTATTTATTTTTCGGAATAATGACCATACCCTGGCATCGCAGAAACGGGCGCCTCCAAAATTGATCGGGTTAAATACATCCGAGAAACTGAATGCCGCATCAGTTCCAGTGTAAAAGCCATTTATCTTTGCGAAGCTTATCACATCTGCAGAATTATATACTGTTTGCTTTTGATCACTAAAATTGTTCGTTTTCTGAAAAGGGAAAGTTGTAATGCGCGCCTGGTTAGCATGTCCGCTGATGTAGCCATCGGGAATTAAGCGCGCTACCCATACCGCTCCTTTTTCGTATTTCCCTTTACCTATAATCTCCATGATCCATGCTTCGTTGGCATCGGATATTGAAAAAGATTCGCCACCTGAAGCATAACCGTACTTCTCAACCAGATCAGTTATCACCTGTATCATTTCCCGCGCAGTTTTCGAACGCTGAAGTCCTATTTTCATTAGCGAGCCATAATCAAGGAATGCACCGGGTTGACGACTCAGAGAATCAAGTCCGCCAAAAGTAGTTTCCCCGATAGCAACCTGGTACTCATTCATAAACTGAACAACCGAATACGTATGAGGCACTTCCGGTATTTTTCCAAGTAGTTTCCCATTTTCGTAGTGATATACTTCGCACATATCGCCAGGTTTATGATCAGCAGCCGGGTAAAAAGCCAGTGCACCATAACGTGTATGCGAATCGGCGGCATAGGTAATCATAACAGAGCGATCGCTGCTGGCACCTTTGGTTATTATAAAATTAGTGCAGGCATAAGCACCGGAAAAGCCTATAAGGCTGTTGATAAGGATTGAGATCAGAATAATACGAGTCCACATAAAATTATTTTTGAGGTAAAAGTAGGAGAAAATGTTGAATTATCTCAATGATGGCTGATTGAATTTAAAAAAACGACTGCCCGAAGGCACGACTTTATGAATACATTGAGTCAACTTCAAGGTTTCAGAATTATTCGGTTTCTGCAATCGTATGATCACTTTTCATTTTTCACTTTTCTCTTTTCATTATAAAAGCATCTTCAGCTTTCTTAGCTTGAAAACCATACCTTTGTCACATTAAAAAAAATACAAATGCGAATAGAATACGAAGTAAAATTAGGATTTAAAGATGTGATGTTCAGGCCTAAACGCTCAACACTAAGCAGCAGGTCGCAGGTTAAACTTGAACGCACTTTCAGGATGATGCACACACATACCGAGTGGAGCGGAATCCCGATAATGGCTGCCAATATGGATACGGTAGGAACTTTTGAAATGGCGCTGGCCCTGTTTAATAAACAATTATTCACAGCTATCCACAAACACTATTCAGTGACTGAGTGGACTGATTTTATGAACAAGGCACCCAAAGGAATTGAAAATAATATTGCATTAAGTACCGGCACCGGGACAGGGGATTTAGATAAAATTACTCAGATTATCAGTGCCAATCCACAACTTCGGTTTATCTGTATTGATGTTGCCAATGGGTATTCCGAACATTTTGTTGCTTTTGTTAAGAAAACGAGAGCAAAATTTCATGATAAAGTGATCATTGCCGGAAACGTTGTTACAGGCGAAATGGTGGAAGAACTTTTACTGGCAGGAGCCGATATCATTAAAGTTGGTATTGGTCCAGGGTCGGTTTGTACTACTCGTGTAAAAACAGGTGTCGGCTATCCACAGCTCTCGGCTATTATTGAATGTGCCGATGCCGCCCACGGACTTGGTGGGCAGATTATCAGCGATGGCGGATGCTCTACTCCCGGCGATGTGGCAAAAGCGTTTGGTGCTGGTGCCGACTTTGTAATGCTTGGCGGAATGCTGGCGGGGCATGATGAAAGCGGTGGCGACCTGATAGAAAAAAACGGTAAAAAATTAAAACAATTCTATGGAATGAGCTCTACAACTGCCATGGATAAACATGCAGGCGGAGTTGCTGATTACCGTGCCAGTGAAGGCAAAACCGTGGAAGTTTCATACCGCGGACAAGTTAAAAATACAGTGCTCGATATTTTGGGAGGCGTTCGCAGTACATGCACCTACGTTGGTGCTTCGCACCTTAAAGAGCTAACCAAGCGAACAACTTTTATTCGCGTTGCCGAACAGGAAAATCGCATTTATACTGAGGATAATTAATACTATAGAGGAAGTTAATTACAAATAGTGAAAATCCCTGCTACTTTAAAGTGGCGGGGATTTTTTATTTTGTTGGAAACAGTATAACAAACCGATTTCTAAATTGTATTTTATTGTGAATTGTCAAAATGGTAAAAATTTGCATTTTTCATAGACTGATCCTTCAAAATCGTTTTTTACCAATTTGATTAATCATACCCTTTTCTTATACTTATGTATGAACAATAAATAAACTTTATAAACAGCTTCGGGAACAAAACTATAAACATGTTGTTACACTTTAATAAAAAGCATGACTAAATTCATTCAACCGGAAACCGGCAAATGCTATGCAAATGAAAGCAGTTATATATACAAAATATGGACCTCCTGAAGTTCTTCAATTCAAAGAAGTAGAAAAACCTTCGCCGACCGATAACGAGGTTATTATAAAAATCCATGCAGCAACTGTAAACCGGACGGATTGCGGATTCCGCAGTTCCGAATATTTTATTTCCCGGTTTTTCAGCGGACTGTTCAGGCCAAAAAATAAAATACTTGGAAACGAGTTCGCAGGTGAAATTGAAGCAGTTGGCAAAAATGTAACATCATTTAATATCGGCGATAAGGTATTCGGATATAACGACACAAAGTTCGGAGCCCATGCTGAGTACATGACCATGGCTGAAAGCGGAACCCTGACAACGATGCCGGACAATATATCTTTCGAAGAGGCTGCACCTATTGTCGAAGGAGGACATTATGCATTGTGCGATATAAGAGCCGCAAAAATTAAAGCCGGACAAAATGTAATGATTTACGGCGCTTCCGGCGGTATTGGGTCGGCAGCAGTACAACTGGCAAAATTCTTCGGGGCTGCGGTTACAGCGGTTTGCAATACTAAAAATGTAGAATTGGTTAAATCATTAGGAGCGGATATAGTTATAGATTATACTTTACAAGACTATACAAAAACAGACCAATCATTTGATTTTATATTTGATGCCGTTGGAAAGAGTTCATTCGGGAAATGCAAGCCTATACTAAATAAAAAAGGCATTTATATATCCACAGAACTGGGTAAAAACTCAGAAAATATATTTTTTGCTCTCACAACTCTGATATTTGGCAACAAAAAAGTTTTATTTCCCATTCCGACCATTAGCAAGGAAGATGTGATATTCCTGAAACAACTTGTAGAAACCGGCAAGTATAAACCTGTTATTGACAGGCACTATACATTAGACCAAATTGTTGAGGCATACAAGTATGTTGAAACAGGGCAAAAAACCGGTAATGTGGTAATCACAATTTTGTAATATTCCATAGGTAATGCCTGTATTTTACTTTTTTCAGTCGCCAACCTGTAAAAATTTTATTTCTGGCATATTGTTTACTAGAATCAGAAGATTCCAAATGATTTCATCCTGCTGACATTGGTCAAATTAATTTTTCCTCAAACTTTTTTCTAATTCACTGGTTAATTAGAATATACGCATGTATGATCATGCATATGTAGCCTGATTTCCGACAACCAGGTTTTCTCAGATTTGTAATTCGTTTAGTTAAATCAATTTAAGATATTACAAACATGAAGAGCATAATCATTGATGATGAAAAGCACTGCATCAAAACCTTAACCAATTTATTGGAATCTCATTTCCCGTATGTCATAATTCTTGCTTCATGTTTTGATTCAACCAAGGCATATGATTTAATTGTGAAACATAAACCCGATTTTATTTTTCTCGATATCGAAATGCCTTTTTTAAATGGATTTGATCTTTTGTCAAAATTCGAACCGCTTGATTTCGATGTAATTTTCACAACAGCCTACGATTCATATGCTCTAAAAGCCATTAAATTCAGCGCGCTTGATTACCTTCTAAAACCCATTGACAAAGATGAACTTGCCTTTGCTTTAGAGAAGATGAAAAGCAAAATGGGTTTTATAAGCAAAGCACAGATTGATTTGGCCAAAGCATTGAATAACAAACAAATGCCTGATACAATCGCTTTGCCAACCATGGACGGATTAACCTTTACTTCAGTATTTGATATTGTTCATTGCACTGCGGATGGGAGTTACACACGCTTATTTATGAAGGATAAAAGTGAAATACTTATTTCGAAAACTTTGGGTGATGTGGATGAATTGCTGAGCGGATATAATTTCTTTCGTATTCATCATTCTTCACTGATCAACCTGAAAGAAGTTAAAAAATATACTCGTGGCGAAGGTGGTGATGTTTTGATGAGCAATGGAAAAACCCTGATGGTAGCCCGCACCCGTAAATCAGAATTCCTGAATACTTTTACACGGTTTTAGCAAAGCATTTTTCAAGCTTTTATTTCTCCTGCCACTGGCTAAAGCATACTGTTTATCAAATCATTAATTCACCCGGCTATTTCTGACTTTGCTTCCTATAATCACAACTTACTTTTGATTTGAAATGATTTAAAAAGGATTCCCGGATAATGGTTGCGTATATAAACCGGAATTAAGAATGATTTCATTAAAACCCATAAGATTCTTAGTAACCGTCATAAATTTGTAATTAAAACGACTATTCGGAAATATCCCGATCTTTTTCAGGTAGAGCAGAGTCAGATACCACTGAAACAGACTAATATGATTCATTTTTGAGGTGAGGGAGTGCAATTCGACTAAACTCAATGTAACAGTGATACAAGTTTTAAAAGTTGAAAATAGTCTTTACCAATTTCTGATAGTCATTTATTAAAATCAACCCAATTAGTTTTCGTTTTCATGTATGAATAAGAATACAGGAAAAAATTTATTGTTACTATTCCTGATCATTTTGTTCAGTGGGAAAACATTTGCACAATCCGGTGAAGGCGATAATCTCCGGTTGCAGATTTCAAAAGAAAGCAATCCCGAAACTAAAGCAGATCTGCTAATTCAACTGGCACTTTTTTATCCTGTAAATGACAGAGAAACTGAAAGATATTTAAAAGAGGCTTATACTATCTCAAAACAAGCAGGTTATCGCCATGGATTGGTTTTCGGTCAATACTATAAAGTGCTTAAGCTTTCGCACCAGGGCAAGTATAATGAAGCAATAGAGCTATGCAAACAATGTATCATTGAAATGGATTCAATGCATATTGTTCAATATTTGTATTCGTATCCGCTTACTGATATACGTGAATTATACAATTTAGCAGGAAAACAGGAGGAAAAGCTGGAATATTATACAGCTAAAGTTGCTTACTATAAACAATACGGGCCTATCGAAAACCTTGGAAGTTGCTATCACGGAATTGCAGAGTATTATCACCATTATAGCAACCATGCCAAAGCTATTGAATATTATCTGCGTGCCTGGGACATTTTTAAAACATTTGATCCGGCTGGCTGTGCCAACGAAAAACAGAGTATTGGCTCAGAATATCTGGCATGGGGAAATCTGGACAAGGCGGAAGAATACCTGAAATCAGCTTTGGAGGATCAGATCAAACTGAATAAAGGCCCGAATTGTTTTTTTTGTATTCAAAAATTAGGCGATCTGAATTTTAAAAAACAAAATTACAAAGTGGCACTCAATTATTACAACCAGGGGAAAACCTATTATACCTTTTCCGAATTTAAAGCAATAAACTTCGTAAGTTTAGCTTCAGTGTACCTGAAACTTAACATAATTGACAGTGCACGGATTTACCTTGACAGCGCATACAATCTGAGGCTGAAAGAGAATCTGGGATTATACTATACGAACGGGATTCTTGAAATCGAATACTATTATTACAAATATTATGTTGCCACAGGAAACCAAGAGTTAGCCTTGCAATCACTCAAAAGAGCTTTGCTGGAAGCATCATCATCACATTATATTCCGATAATTCTGGAATATTCCCATGAACTCTATTCATATTATATTAACAGGGGGGATTCACTTCAATCTATCAAGTACCTTATACAGTATCAATCCCTACAAGATTCTATAAATGCTGCTAATACAAAATTCAGAATTGTAAGTTTTGAATCTGAACTGGAAGCACAGCATAAGGAACATGAAATTGAACGTCTGCAAATACAAAAAACAAACCAGCAAAACTACTATCTGGTTGGAACGGTATTTTTATTTTTAATCAGCTTTGGAGCTTTTAGTCGTTTCCGGTATATACGCAGAAATGACAAGGAGAAACTCACTTCAGAATTCAAAAAGCGCCTGGCCCAGGCAAATGCTAAAGCCTTGCGGGCGCAAATGAATCCGCATTTTATTTTTAATTGCCTTAATTCCATAAATTGCTTTATTATTGATCAGGAGCATCAGGTAGCTTCAGAATACCTTATTAAGTTTTCACGACTGATACGGCTCATAATGGAGAATTCCAACAACGAGACTATTCCAGTTGAAAAAGAACTGGAAGCATTAAAGTTATATGTAATGCTTGAGGACATTCGTTTTAGAAATAAATTTACCTGTAAATATTTTGTCGATGAATCTATTGATACAGCAATGATTATGATTCCTCCCATGATACTTCAGCCTTTTGTTGAAAATGCTATCTGGCATGGCCTTATGCACAAAAAGACTGCAGGGTCTATTGATATTATTATAAAAAATACAGATTCAAAATTGTTGCAGATTTCAATAATTGATAATGGTGTCGGACGAAAAATGGCTGCTGAACTAAATAGCAAATCAGGTACTCATAAGTCATTTGGTATGAAGATCACTTCTCATCGTATTGAAATGATAAACATGCTAAAATCGTCGGATGCACGCATGAATATCATTGATTTAACTGATGACCAGGGAAATGCATCGGGAACAAGAGTTGATTTGATCATTCCTTACTAGGTTATAGTAAATATGGTTTCTGTCTGAGAATTTACGGACCATAATTTTAAAGGGTAAGATTTACTGAACAGAGCCTGGCATCCAGGCTGAGTTAAAATATAAGGGAGTCTGATCGCTTTTTTTCAACTGTAATTTTATAGTCTGTTATTCAACTACCAATTATATTCCTCCGGTTATCAATCAAAAACCGCCAAGTGCTAATTCCTGCTTTTTATTCCATTTCTCAGAGCATAATTTCGCTTCATCGAAATCGAATAAGCATATATGGCCAAAAAAAAACCGAATAACAGATCATCTTTAATGGCCCGGGTGACATACAGCTTTTTGATAATGAACCAATAATCATTAACCAAAACCATCAAGACATGAAAACAAAAATCTTTTTATTTGTAATATTATTCTTTGCAATTGGTCAGGTATGGTCGCAAAGCAAAAACGATAAAAGTGCAGTCAATAGCAGAATTCCCCTCCTGGGGGAAACAGCGCCTTCATTTAAAGCTGAATCAACAAGGGGAACAATAGAGTTCCCGGCAGATTATGGCCGCAAATGGAAAATCATCTTCAGTCATCCGGAGGATTTCACACCGGTTTGCACCTCAGAGATTATGGAACTTGCGCTTATGCAGCCGGATTTTAAAAGCCTCAACTGTGCCCTTGTGATCATTTCAACTGATGACATTGCAAGGCATAAAGGGTGGGAAAAAGCTATAGAAGACATGGCCAGTGACAAGAACAATGAACCTGTAAAAATCAAATTTCCACTTGTTGATGACAGTAAAATGAATATAAGCTGGGAATACGGCATGATTAACCCTACTGTAGACTCAAGACATGCTGTAAGAGGAGTATTTATTGTAGATCCGGATAATAAAATCCGTAATATTTCCTTTTACCCAAGCGAGGTCGGAAGGAATATGGGTGAAATTAAAAGGACCTTAATTGCGCTGCAGACTGCAGATAAAAATACAGTACTGACACCTGTCAACTGGGAACCAGGTAAAGATGTTCTACTGCCTTATCCTAAATCTGTAGAGTATTACAAAACTCATCAAAATATTGCAGGATATATGTTATATTCAAAGCTGTCAGAATAATTGCGTTAAAAAAAACAAAAACATCTTCGTTTAAAGTGTAGTGTTTATTTTAAAAAACCGTAAGAAAATCCAATTTTCTTACGGTTTTTTAAAATAAAGTATAACAGGATAGCCCTCTTGTTTGTCAATACTCCTGATTTGAACAAGCACAACCTGGCACACATGATTATTTTCAGAAATTGCAAGTTTTATTTCCCCGGAACCTGCCTTCACTTTTTGTTGCGAGATAACCCGGCCATCCATCTGAACAACCCTGATATCAATGTCTTTATATAAATAATGTAACGGTTTAATAACAAGTTGATTACCATGAATAACCGCAACCCGGAAATCTTTTTTATTATCCTTAGCCGGAATTTGATTTATCCCTACTGGAATGCCTTCAGCAATGTCGAACGGTGATTTAGCGGCGGTAGTGAAATACAGCCAGGAAGTTCCGTCGAGGCTGTGCCAATCCATGGCCCAAATTCCACCTATTCCTCCCAGGTTTTCGTTATAATGTGGTACCATGCCATCGGGCTTGATTTGTTGTCTTACCTCTTCAAATAGTGAAATACTTCCAGGACCACCGTCGGCAATATAGGAAAGGGTTCCCTCAATCCATACAGCAAGGGGGACAATTCCATCCATACCAAACATTTCGCCGTTTCCATGCGTATAAAGCACTTTGCCGGCAAGTGACAGCGCATCCAATCCTTTTTGTGTTTCTCCCCGCTGAAAGTTATAATACGACATCCATGTATTAGCAAACAAAACAATGCGATCCGAATAGGTGGCTTCGCGCCAGCAACATAATTCCGGATCCCAGGCATGCGAACTGATATAGCTGTAAAGGCTGTCCCCAAGGGTAGTTTCGCCGGATTCATAAAGACTTAGGATTGCCGTTGCATAAGCCTCACTACTCGTAACTTCATATTTAATGCCTGTTTTTGGATTTATTGTGAAGAATTGTCCATCAGGGAGAATAAGGTTTCGCAGAAAATCAAGTCCCTTTTGTAAAGCAGGAATTACCCGCTGATCACCGCTCTTTTTGTAATAAGCCTGTAATCCAGTGATAATCCAAGGGAAATCACCCATCCAGACTGTTCCATCTGCTTCGGTTAGCATCTTTATGGCGCCCGTTTCTGAATTCCATGCTCTGGGCCAGTATCCTTCAGGCTCCTGGTTTCCGGCTAGAAAAAGTGCCAGCTTTTCAGCTGCCATTGCTGATGAATTGGAAGGTGCACCAAGGCTCCAGATCCCTTCGGTACTCAGCGCTTTTAAGGCCAGGCCCTGCCCGTAAAGCCAGGAACTCATGTCCTCCGTCCAGGTGGTGAGAAGCCCGGTAGATGTTTGTCGATTAATAATTGCATCAATAGCATTTTGTTTAACAGATTCAAAATCATTCGGATTAATAAATTCCCTTGTTGTAGCGCGATCCCAATCCGCCATTTTTGTACCAACCAGTTTATAAATGCTTACTGAACCTTGATCAGTAGTCGTATATTGAGCCGATGCCCGGGCATATACGGCAAGCGAAATCACACGCACATTGCTCCAGTCGATGGAAGAAGAATTTTCAAATTGTTTTTTAGTCGCAGAGATTTTCTCAGCCCAGCGGTTAAGTTCTGCCAGTCCATCCCATCGAACCACAGCCTGGTGCACACCGTCTTCGAATTTCAGTTCAAATCCAATATACCCGCTGTTAGGCATTCCTTTCAGGTTAAATGCAAACAGATCGTAATTTGCTATGGAGATTGGTTGCGAAAGGGAAATATAACCCTGAGCCCACTTAGACCGGTTTCCGGTTCCAAAGGTCCAGTTTAACACAAGTGTATCATTGCTGGAAGTTACAATACTCTTATCACCTAGTCCGACATCAGCGACATTGGTGGTCCAGTTTGCCGTGTTTAGAAAGGTAGCTTTAGGAACCAGTTCCGTTCCGCTCCAATCAAAATTATAGGACTGAGCTGACAAGGAGAAAGAAAAAAATATAAGTGGCAGTAAAAAGAACTTTATCTTTATCTTCATGATCAGAAATCGTTTTATATAAAATTTACGGCTAAAGAACTGAATGTTTCCGGTTTTTATTCTTTAGTAAAGATAAGAAAGATAAAAGGAAATTGAAATTAATACCAGTTTGATCACTTTCAATATTAAACTTTTATCAACTGCGATGGTTTATTTTAAAAAGAGTTAAAATGCAGAAAAACCGGAAGACCAAAACAGGGATATTTTTAATTATACTGTCAACCTTACTTTTTACATCTTTACTGGCCGTGCCGTTTCTGGAGGTTACCGGTAAAACCAAGATCACAATCACAACAATTACAATTGTGCTGGGCGAAATCACATTCTGGGTCGGAGGAATACTGCTTGGAAAGGAACTTTTTAATAAATATAAAGCTTACTTTAATCCGATGAAATGGTTTAAAAAGAAAACACTTCCTGTAAAAGCCGAAAACTCCGATTCAGGGGTAAATTCAGAAAATTAAATCATTGATCATAACAGTGTAACTATGGTAGACGAAAAGAAAATCATTCCGGCTAAACCGGACCTTCCGGTTATCCCTTTCTCTACTTCTTCGGAATGGGAACAATGGCTGGAACAAAATCATGCCGTTTCGAAAGGAATATGGCTTCAGATGTATAAAAAGGGATCCGGTGTTGTCTCTGTTAATTATGCACAAGCCCTGGATGTAGCTTTGTGCTATGGCTGGATCGACGGGCAACTGAAGTCGATTGACGAACTCTCGTATATGCAGCGTTTTACACCTCGCCGCCTGCGGAGCATATGGTCGAAACGAAATATTGAGCATATTGCCCGCCTCACAAATGAAGGGCGAATGAAACCCGCCGGGCTTAAAGAAGCGGAAGCTGCAAAAGCTGACGGTCGCTGGGAACAGGCTTATGATTCGCCTGCTAACATGAATTTACCTGATGATTTTATTGCAGAATTATCAAAAAATAAAAGTGCTTACGAATTTTATGAATCATTGAGCAAAACTAACAAGTATGCAATTTGCTGGAAGATTCAAACAGCCAAACAGTCCGAAACAAGGCAAAAACGGATAACAGAGATACTGGAAATGCTGGTACGAAAAGAAAAATTTCATATGTAAATGCTGCTTTATATTACCTCACATTAACTGTTCCTGTTAAAGCCTTGCTTAATCCGAATACAAAGCTTTATTCCTGAAGCGTAAGACTCTACAATTCATTTTCGATTGAAATTGAAACAATAAGTTGGAGTCCACTCCGAAAAGTCAATTAATTATCCCGAAGGGATAAAATTTGAATAACCACCGGTGAAACCGGAGGAAAAGAAATGAGCTTAAATCACAACCCTGAAAGGGTTGAACTATTAGTGCATTAATATTCAGCCCATTCAGGGCTGTGGATTCATCTCTCATTCTTCCGTGGGTTTCACCCACGGTTATTCAAATTTAGTCCTTTCAGGACTATCTTTATATTTTTAGACTTTTCGGAGTGGACTCAAGGTTTAATTTCTA